>CBFDBC010000161.1:0-8923 GCA_965602945.1 uncultured bacterium
CGTCGAATTCGATCTGAGCGAAACCCCGCCTCCCCTTTCCCCGGAGCTCTCCGATTCCTGGGCCCGCTTCCCCCTGGGAGTCGCCCACATCCTGCACAGAGAGGGCTTCAAGCTGGGGCGGGGAATCAACGCCGTCCTGTATGGCGACATCCCCGGAGGCGGGATGTCGCGCTCGGCCTCGTTGACCCTCAACCTCATGCTTTCCCTCCTGGATGTGAACGGCATCGCGATCGAGGACGGGTTCCGGATCGTGGACATGGCCCAGGCCGTGGAGACCGACTACATCGGCTCTCCCTGCGGCCAGCTGGACCAGATCATGATCCTGTTCGCCAAGGAGGGATTGGGCACATACTTCCGCCCGCAAAGCCGGTCCGTGGAACATGTGCCTCTGGGAGCAGGGCCGGAGTTCCGTCTCGTGAGCCTGGATACCGGGACCAAGCGGCCAGGTCTGGAGAAGTCCACCTACAGAGTCCGCCGGGCCGAGTGTGAGGAACTGGTGGAACTCCTGCGGCCCGGGTATGGGGTGAATGCCCTTGCCGAGGTCCGCGATGAAGAGACCTATGACCGGATCATGCGGGAGTTCGGGGCTAATCACCCGGATCTCTGTGCCCGTTTGCGGTACATCTATTCCGCGCAGCAGCGATTCTATGCGATGCTGGAGGCCTGGAAAACGGGGGATATCGCCACCGTGGGGCGGATATTCCGGGAAGACGGGATCGGCCTGCGGGACGATTACCGGATCTCCGGGCCGGAGCTCGAGGTCATGTGCGACATCGCACGCACGGTCCCGGGTGTGTATGGCGAGCGCATGCTCGGCGGCGGTGACAAGGGAGCCTCCGGCGCTATCGTGGCGTCCGGGGCCGTGGAGGACCTGGCGAAGGCGGTGGACTCCATCTATCCCGGTACATACCCCGACCTGCGCGACAAATATGACGTACATGCGCTGCGGCTCGTACAGGGGATACGGGTGCTGGACGGCCTGCTATAGGCGAGGCTCAGCTTCGGCTTGAAGTTGAGCCCAAAATCAATTATTGTGTAACGTTCATAACGGCCCTAACATTCATAACAGAAAGGAGTATCCTGTGGGACTTAAAAAATTCATCATCAACCTGGCGCCCACCGCCCTTGTCCAGGTCTTTGCCAACCCCTATGTGGCAGGCGACAGCATCGAAAAAGCGATAAGCGCCGCCAAGGGCTTCTGGGACGAACGCAAGGTCTGCTCCACCATCGACCTGCTGGGAGAAGAGATCGAGAACGACGAGGAGGTCGACTACACGGTAGGCGTGTACACACGTCTGATCGACGCCCTGGGAGAGCAGGAGTTCGCCACCATCTCGCTCAAGCCCACACAGCTCGGCAGCCACCGCTCGACCGAACACTGTCAAAAGGTGATCGCGGGGATCGTCGCCCACGCCGAGAAATACGGCACGAAGGTCACCCTGGACATGGAGGATCACACACTGACCGACATGACTCTGGAGATCTTCCGGAATATCAAGCAAGACCACCCCACCTTCGGGACGGTGCTGCAGTCGCGCCTGTTCCGGACGGACGATGACATCAAGTCCCTGGCCGGACTCAATGCCCGCATCCGGCACTGTATCGGGATCTACAACGAACCCAAGGCCATTGCCATGCAGCACAAGCCCGAGATGAAGAAGAAACTGCTCGAACAGGTCGAGGTGCTGTTCAAAGAGGGGCACTATCCCGAGATCGCCACGCACGACAAAGCCGCGCTGGACGAGGCCATCAACATCGCCGAGCGGCTGAACATAAAGAAGGACCAGTACGAGGTCCAGATGCTCATGGGGGTTCCCATGGGGGATTATCAGGATAAGCTGGTGAAAAACGGGATCACGGTTCGCCTGTATGTGCCGTTCGCGGAAAAGTGGGTGTATGCCACGGCCTATGCCAAGCGCCGGCTGGCCGCCAATCCCGCCATGGCGATCTACATCACCAAGAACCTGCTGCAGAAGCTCACCGGCAAGCGGTAATATAAGATATAAAGGGGAGTGGTCCAATTAAGTCCTATAATTGGACCACTCCCCTTTTATTTCAGCTTGTGGCCGCAGTGCGGGCAGGCCTTCCAATCCTCTTCTGTCGGCCTGGCGCATCCGGGGCACACCGCGTGCACTGCAGCCCCGCAGTAGGGACAGAAGGCGAACCCGGGTGCGACCGGTTTCTGACACTGCGGGCAGGGCTGCGCTGTGACCACCTCTTTGGGTGGTTCCTTACCCGGATCGGAGCGCACGATCAGATAGATCAGGAGCCCGATCAGGTTCCCTATGAACACCAGCAGCGCCCATAACACCCCGTTCATGCCCCGGCTTTCCGCGTCCCGATAGACCCATATGACAACAGCGATCCAGACCAGGAACAGGACAAACGAGATGAAGGACATTCCCCAGGACCGGGGGAACCACGGGTTGATGTTGATCGCCTGCATTCCAGGCATCTTGACTATGTGGGCCGCTCCGGTAAACACGCCCAGAGGGGCCAGGATGAGCGGCGTCATTCGCAGGCTCAGGAATACGATTACCAGGACTAAAAGGATGAGACCGACGGTCTTACCTGTGGATGTGGCCATGTTATACCTCCTCGATCATGTCCCCGATAATCCTCTGGGACATGCCGCTCAATTTATTTGTGATATCGTGATATTCAGGTTCAGGATGCATGCGCATCTCCGTGATTCCATGTCGATTGTGATCCCTTCCGCCGCAGCGTCCGGATCAGCAGGGGCGAAAGCACCAGCATGGCCGCGTTCTGTAGGAGCAGTGCGACAAATGTCGCGGCCAGGAAGGAGCCGGTCTTGTCCAGGACGTCCTGCAGGCCCCAGGCCATGATCACGGTTGTGAGTACGAGCAGGACCGGGATGGCCGCCCAGATGTACCTGGGTATGGAGAACGAGCCCCAGCGGGGGGGGAGCGGTTCGGGTGCACCGTGGCGCACTGCGCCCGTATTCCCGATGAACGCCCGGACCCGGGCGTCGACCGTGCCGGAGGGGGCAGGATGCGACAGCTCCTTCACGCCGCGACGGACAGATCCCAGGCTTTCCCGGAAGCGGGCACATCTCTCGCATTGGGCAAGATGTTCGTCCACTTCTTGACGCACACCCGGCGTGAGATCTCGCCCGGCGTCGTCGATGACCAGGTGTCGAACGTCTCTACAGCGCATTGTTGACTCCTTCGATTGCGGTTTGCGGCTGATAGGCCGCCAGTTCCTTCTGGAGGCGGCGAACGGCCCGGTACATCAGGGACTTGACCGTGCCTATGGGCATCCCCAGGATGTCGCAGATCTCCAGCTGTTTGAAGCCCGACACCTCCTTGAGCACGAAGACCTGCCGCTGCCTTTCCGGCAGCTGTTCGATGGCCCGATCGAGGTCGCGGCCCAGGTCCGACCGGAAGCCCTCGTCCCGGCTCCCTGAGGTTTTTTCTCCGGCTTCACCCTCTGTTTCGATCTCGGATCCCTGGTGTTTGTGGAAAAGGAAGACACTCCGTACCCGTTTCTTGCGCAGGTTGTCCCTGTGCAGGTTGGTGACGATCGTGAAGATCCAGGTCTTGAGGCTCCGCATGTTGACCTTCTCCGGGAGATGCCGGATGATCCGCATCCAAGCCTCCTGAAACAGGTCTTCGGCTTCCCCCCGGTCCCGGGTCAGGTAGTAGGCAAAGCTGAAGACCGCCGACCGGTACTGGTCATAAAGCTCTTCTAAACAGGGCGGGGCTTCCCACACCGCATCGGGGAATGTCCGGCCGTTGGCTTTCGTCACACAGGTCTCCAGTTCTCTCCAGAAGTCACTAGCATAAACGTTTCTGCCGCCTAAAAGTTCTAGAGATGATTATTCCTGAAGCCGGCCCTGTTTTCAACCGATACTCGAAGTAAAGGAGTGATCGGCTGATGACGAAACATCCCTCTTGCTGTCGGGAGGGCGGGAACATTGAGGGGGAGGTAGGATGGCTAGCGGCGGTGGCCGCCCTTTTTGTTATTTCCCTTCGATGGTTTTGATTGCGGATTCCGCCGAACGGCGGAGGATGTTGCGCGGCGATGCCATCTCCGCCGCCTTCCTGAGGAAAGGGATGTGGGAACGGTCGCCGCAGCGCCCCAGGGAGTTCAGGGCTTCGGCCTGGGCCGCATAGCTGTCGTCTTTTTCGAATCGTCCAGTGAAAAATCTGGCCAGGGTCGGATCTTCATAGCTCCCCAGGATGCGCAAAGCCGAGGTCCTCACCCGTGAGTTTTCGTCCATGCTGCGGTCCTGGAAAAAGGATACGAGGCTGCTGTCCTTCTTCGTTCCCAGTGCTTCGATCACGCCGACACGGACGCTCCAGAAAGGATCTTCCTTGGCGGCTATCTGGAATGCGGTCTTTACCTCAGGCATTCCGGATTCGTCAGCCAGCTCAGAGGCCGCCCACATGCGCCCGATGACATCGTCGTGCATCAACTGATACAGAAGCTCTTCGCGGCTCTTTTCGAAGGTCCATTCCTTAAGCAGATGATTGCCCTCGTCGAACCGGACCATCAAGGGCCTTTGATCGCAATCCAACGTGAATTCCTCCTCCCCGTCTTCGATCCAGAGGCGGTGGGAGTTATGGCCTTCAGCTGTCGTGATCCCGATGATAACCGGAGTCCGGTGGATGGGGATTCCCCGGGTCGTGTCCTGGATCTGCCTGACGGTCATGACCACTCGGCCCTTCCCGGCATCCCATCTGTATCGGATATCGAACACGGGGTGACCCGCCTTGAAGACCCACTGCTCGAAGAACCAGTCCAGGTTCCGGCCGGTGGCTTCTTTGACGGCGGTCATGAGCTGGAAGGTGTCCACGGCCTGATAGGCGTGCTTGTGGAGGAAATGGGAGAGTGAGCGAAAGAAAGGCTTGTCTCCCATGACGAAGCGCATCATGTTCAGGATGGTCGCACCCTTGGGATAGGAGTGGGAGTCCATGACCTCCCAGGGGCGGTTGTAGCGATTGAACACCAGGGGGCGCATGTAGCGGGCGCGTGCCTCCCTGAGGTAGCTGTCCTTCTTGCGTTTCAGGTTCACCGCGCCTTCGTCCTCCCCCTTGTCGTGCCGGGACCACAGGTATTCCGCGAAGGTGGCGAAACTCTCGCTGAGCCACACGTGGCTCCATGTGCGCGCGGTCACCATGTCTCCCCACCACATATGGGCCAGCTCGTGTGCCACCAGGCTTTCACTGGAGAAATCCTGCTCCGCCCGTTCGTCATGGATGGTGCCGTGTCCCAGCACCGTGGCCGAGGTGTTCTCGATCCCGCCCCCGGACCCGGCCACACAGATCTGGTCATACTTGGCCCAGGGATAGGGGAAATCGAACACCGTGCTGAAGAAGTCGATCATTAGTGGTGTCTTCTGGAAGCTGCGCATCGCGTGGGGCACGTCCTTCTTGTAGACCCAGTAATTGACCGGCAGGTCGTCCAGGCTGTCCTCGATCAGCTCGTAGGGTCCTACGGTCATCGTGATGCAGTATGCCGGGTGCGGTTTTTCCTGGGTCCAGTGCCACGTCCGATATCCCTCCCTCTCACTCTCGGTAACGCCCTTCAGCCGGCCGTTGGACAATACCTTGTCGTCGTCCCTTACCGTGGCGATAACCTCGTTTGTAACCCGGTCGTTAGGGAAGTCATAACAGGGGAACCAGTGGTGGTTGTTCTCCGGCCAGCCGTAGGTGTTGATCTGTTCTGGATGGGTCTCGGCTGCATCCAGGAACTTGACGCCGTTGCGGGCGTGCTGCCCCTCAAAATCGACCGAGAAGGTGACCTCTTCGTGGTAGGGGATCGGTTCATCCCAGCGGACGATGAGATGCCGGTCCGTCTGTTCGAAGGCGAGAGGCTCACCCTTGGCATCCCGGGCTGCGGTCACGGTGTGGGTCTCGGAATCGAGCACGCATTCCCTGAAATCGTCTGAGAGCGGCTTCAGGGTGATGGTGTTCGTCCCCCGGTATGTCTTCCGCTCCCGGTCGAACCGGAACTCCAACCGGTAGTGCAGCGCGTCATAGTCCCGGCTCCGTTCGAACCGCTCAGGGCGGGAATAGATGTCGATCTGCTGGGCAAAAATGGCTGGGAAAACAAAAAGAGCGGCCAGAACAAGGATCGGGATTCTTTTCATCTCAATCTCCCTGGTTGATGATCATATTCGGGGTGTACGTCAATTTTCCACGTTTGTGTGAATCGATCCCCTGAGGCCTGTTTTGAGGACCGCGCATCGAAGGCCTGCCTTGCCTGCGACCGCTCAAGGATTCAGGGCTGGGTTTTGAGGGCCCTCTGGGCCGAGCGCAGCGTGTTCAGTAGCAAACCGGCGATGGTCATGGGACCCACTCCGCCCGGGGAGGGCGATATTGCGCCGGCCACTTCCTTGACCTCCTCGAAGTCCACGTCCCCCACCCAGCGGTAGCCCCTTTCGGTGGTGGGGTCGTCGATCCGGTTACTGCCCACATCGATGACAAAGGCACCCGGCTTGACCCAGTCGGCCTTGACCATCTGTGCGCGCCCCACGGCCGCAACCAGGATGTCGGCCCTGCGGCACACGCCCGGCAGGTCCTTGGTGCGGCTGTGGCAGACGGTGACCGTGGCGTTGCGGTGGATCAGCAGCATGGCAGCGGGCATGCCCACGATGTTGCTGCGCCCCAGCACCACGGCCTCGGCACCGTCGAACTCGGCGCCCGCCTCTTCCAGGAGGGTGATGACACCTGCAGGAGTGCAGGGGACAAACAGCGGTTTGCGGCCCTTCATGGCCAGGCGGCCGATGTTGACGGGATGGAATCCGTCCACGTCCTTGCTCAGGGGGATGGTGTTCAGAACGGCCTCTTCGTCCAGATGGTCGGGCAGGGGCAGCTGCACCAGGATGCCGTGTACTGTGGGATCGTCCCCGAGCCGGCGCACCAGGCCCTCCACCTCTTCCTGAGTGGAGTCAGCCGGCAGCTCGTGCCCGAAGGATTCGATTCCCACCTTCTTGCTGCGGTTCCGCTTCATGCGGACGTACTGCGCGGACGCCGGATCGTCGCCCACGATGACCGTGGCCAGGCCGGGCCGCATGCCGTGTTTCGCGTCCATTTCCACCACGGCGGCCTTGATCTCTTCTCTGATGCGGGTTGCCACCGCTTCGCCGTCAATGATCTTTGCACTCACTGTCACGCCTCCTCTGTGAGGTAACAAATAGCATACACAAACCTCTCCCTCCCGTCAACTTTTTGTCTTTTTGGGGACGGACCATGAAATCTGCTGGAATAGAACGAGTTAGATGTAAAAACCAACGCAATATGAGCCTTAAACCGGTGTTTTTGGCCCCAAAAAGCGCAGAATAAGCGTGTTTTTACGGTTTTTCGATTATCTTGCCCTTGTTGGCCGGGTGGGTGAAGAGCCGTACGATCCCCTGCTTGTCAATGATCACCGAGGTCGGGAACAATTTCTCCTTTTGTCTCGTAGAGTATAGAGAAGAGACCGAATCGAGGAGGGCGACGCCTATGTTCAAGAACTATCTCAAGAGTGCACTGCGCAACCTTTATAAGCATAAAGGTTATTCACTCATCAATATCATAGGCCTGGCCATCGGTATGGCCTGCTGCCTTTTGATCCTGCTCTATGTCCGGCATGAGCTCAGCTACGATGCCTATCATGAGAATTCCGATCAGATCCACCGTGTTGCCATGGAGGCCCGCTGGGGGGGCAGAGACTTCGATATCGCCGTTTCGGCCGCCCCCATGGCCAAAACCATGGTGGATGAGTACCCGGAGATCCTGGATGCCGTCCGTTTCCGCAACCGCGGTGCCTACATCGTCCAGTACGGCGACACCAGCTTCCGCGAGCAAAGAGTTGCCTTTGCCGATCCTTCGGTCTTCCGCGTCTTCTCGATCCCCCTGCTCCGGGGCGATCCCGAGACCGTGCTCTCTTCACCCAACACCCTGGTGATCAGCCGGAAGACCGCTGAGAAATATTTCCGCGACGAAGAACCCATGGGGAAAACCCTCCGCCTGGAGAACCGGGACGATTTCCAGGTGGCCGGCGTTTTTGAAGACATGCCCGACAACTCCCACTTCCACTTCGACATAATGTTTGCCATGGAGTCTCTGCCGGAGAGCAAGAGCCAGGTCTGGCTCAGTCAGAATTTCCAGACCTATATCCTGCTGCGAGACGATGCGGACTGGACAGAAATGGAAGGCAAACTGGCAGGCCTCATGGACCGCTATTTCGGTCCTCAGATAGCGCAGTTTATAGGCCGATCCTATGAGGAGATCGTGGAGGAGGGCGCGATGTTCGCCCGATTCTACCTGCAGCCGCTCCGTTCCATCCATCTACACTCCGACCTTCAGGGCGAGCTCGAGCCCACCAGCGATATCGGCTATGTGTACATCTTCTCGGCCATCGCACTCTTCGTCCTCCTCATCGCCTCCATCAATTTCATGAACCTGGCCACCGCCCGTTCCGCGGGCCGGGCCAAGGAGGTCGGGATCCGCAAGGTCATGGGCTCGTTCCGCCGCCAGCTCGTGCTCCAATTTTTGACGGAATCCCTCTTGCTGAGCGTCATGTCCATGGCGCTGGCCATCGGCATCGTCCTGCTGGTGCTCCCCCTGTTCAACAACCTGGCGGGCAAGGCGCTCACCCTGTCGCTCCTGTTTCAGGGTCCAATGATCGCCATCATCCTCTTCATCACCACACTGACAGGCTTCCTGGCCGGGAGCTATCCGGCCTTTTTCATCTCCGCCTTCCAGCCCGTCGATACGCTCAAGGGAAGACTGCGGACCGGGCTCAAGTCGGGGAGGCTGCGCAGCGGGCTGGTGATCTTCCAGTTTGCCGCCTCCATCATCCTGATCATCGGGACCTTCGTGGTCTACAACCAGCTCCACTACGTCCAGAACAAGAAACTGGGATTCGAAAAGGAACAGGTGCTCATCCTCGACAACGCCTACCTGCTCAGAGA
>CBFDBC010000162.1:0-8895 GCA_965602945.1 uncultured bacterium
GTGGGCGGCATCATCAACATCATCACCAAGTCTCCCCTCCCGAACTCTCCGTTCAGGGGGGATTTCTATCTCGGGTACAACACCGCCCGGAATGAGAGGGCCGGTGCGGCCACTTTCAGTGGATCCTCTGGGAAGTGGGGGTGGATGCTGGGGGCCAACGGGAAGAAAGCGGACGATTACGCAGCCCCTTCCGGTCCGATCGAATGGTCCCGGTATTCGGATTACAGCTTCATGTTCAAGATCAACCGGCACGGCGAATCCTCCCGGTTCTACGCCACCGCTTACCACTACGAGGGGATCGATATCGGGAAACCCAGCCCCCAATCACAGCTCAAACCCCGGTGGTATCCCAAAGAGCTGAACACACTCTTCAATGTGGGGTATGAACTTCGGAAACTCTCATTCCTGGACAGCCTGGACCTCAGCTTCTTTGCCCTGAACAACGCCCTGGAGACGCAGGGGGACAACCTGCGCGAAGATGCTCTGACCGTCAAGAAGAGGAACCTGGCCCGGATCGAAGGCACCAATTTCGGCTTCAAGCTGCGTGGCCACAAAGCGGTGGGGCGGACCCATGCCTTGAACTTCGGCCTCGATTATTTCGGCCAGGCGGGCGTCAACGACACCAACACCGAGTGGTTGTATGACGAGCAGGGGGAAGTGGCCGACAAGACCGAGGAAACGTCCCTCCAGGATGCCCGCCGGAACAACTTCGGGTTCTATCTCGATGACAAGATCCGGGTGTCGCAGGTGCTGAGTTTGAGCATGGGCGGTCGTTTCGACTATGTCCGGACCAGCAACCTGGATCCGGAGGGAGCCCGGCTTTCCAAAAGCGACGAGTTTCTCTCCCTGTATGTAGGAGCCATCTTCCAGGTCACTCCCCGCCTCTCGTTCCTGGCCAACGTGGGCAGGTCGTTTCGCTTCCCCACCATCAGCGAACTGTTCTACACCGGGCTGACCGGCCGGGGAACGGTATTCGGGAATCCCGACCTGACCCCTGAAGACAGCCTGAATTTCGACCTGGGAATCCGTTACTTGCACGAAAGGTTTTATGCCTCTCTCTTTGGCTTCAGCAACAGTATCGACAGGATGATCCAGAAATACGGCGGAACCGCCGAAGAGGAATATTTCTACCGGAATCTGGCCAGCGGACGCATAAACGGAATTGAGGGAGAATTCTATGTCACCGTTGTTAAAGATGTAGAGCTGTTCATCAATTTTCATCACATGCGGGGCCGGGAAAAAGACACGGACGCCGCCCTGAACTATGTCCCACCCTCGCGGCTGACTTTCTGGGGGAAATATTCCCCGGGCCGCTTCTGGGCGGAACCGCGGGTAACGCTGACCTCCGCCAAGGAAGACCCCGGGCCGCTCGAGATCGGGATAGACGGGTATGTCCTGTTCGACACGATCTTCGGGTTTGAGTTGAACCGGAGCCTGACGCTCCTTGCCATTCTTCAGAATATCCTGGACGAGACCTACCATGCCTCGGCGGATGAGGCGGGCGTTGACGCGCCCGGCCGGGGGCTCGTCATGCGGGCCAAATTTTCCTTCTGAGCGTTCGAAATCTAGAAAATCCGAACCTGGTTCTGTTCAGTCTGAATTATTCATAAAGAATGTCGACATTCTTTATGAATAATTCAGGCTAAATGGTTTTGATGAATTCCTTCCCCTTACCGAAAGGATTCAGGGCTTTGTCTATCTTCACTTTTTGCTGTTTGTCCGCCATGTCCAAAAAGTCGCCTTGTCCCACGGAGGACACGATCTCAATCCTGGGACCGAAAATATCCTCTTCGTTGATCTCCCTGACCACGGCGATCCTCGAGTCGGTCAGCTGGACGAGAGTCCCTACGGGCCAGACCCCAAGGCTGGAATAGAACTGATCGAAGAGCTCGGGATCGAACAGCTTGCCTTTCTCTTCGACCATGATCTCGTAAATCTTGTTGGGGGGGTAGTCTTTCTTGTATGTCCGGCGTTGGGCCAGGGCATCGTACACGTCGCACATGGAGACGATCAACGACGCCATATGTGGTTTCCTGGGGTACTCCACCTTGGGATATCCCTGGAGGTCGTAGCGGCGGTGGTGCTCATAAGCGACGACTACGGGGATGATACCCAGCGAGTCGATATATTTTGCGAGTATTTTCGAGCCGATGAGGGGATGCTCCCGCATTTTGCGGAACTCCTCGTCATCCAGCTTGCCTTTTTTCTTGAGGATGCGGGACGAGACGGCTATCTTGCCGATGTCGTGAAACAGGGCGGCGACACCCAGGTCCAGGACATCGTCTTTGCTGAAACCCAGGCGGGAGCCCAGATGCATGGACAGGATGGCCACGTTGCACAGGTGAGCGAAGGTGATCATGTCCTTTTTCCGGACGGAGATGAGCGTTACCAGCTCCTGGTGCCTGCCCATGAAAAAATCCAGCATGTTCAGCATGTCGAAACGGATGTCGAGGTTATCCACCGCTTTTCCCTCTACGATGGTGTCGACTGCGTTCCCGATCGGATCCAGGGCACTGTTGTACATCTCCTGCATCTTGTTCCAGTCGTCCTTGCTCCTCAGCTGATCGAGATCGATGTCCTTGATCTTACTGGTGCGGATATTCTTGATGCCGTGCCGGATCAGCAGCTTTTCCGATTCTCTCTGGAATTCCCCCTTAGCGGAGGAGAGGAGGGCGATGAACGAGCGCAGTTCCTCCAGGGTCAGGGACTGATGGATGTAGATCCTTTCGATGTTCCTGTCCTTGAGATAATAGATGACGGACCTCAGCTTTTTGCTCAGGTCGAAGAAAACCTCCCCCTCCCAGGCCAGCTCATCATCCACGATCCCTATGATAAACTCGATGGTGTCCTGAAAGATTTCCTGCAGGCCGTGGAAAGCGCTCTCCGTGACCTCGAGCGACTTGGGATGGTTTTCGGCATAGATCTTCCCGGTCTGCACGGCTGAGAAGAACTGGCTTATCGACTCCTTGACCTTGGCCTTCATGCCCATTTCTCCAGCACGCCGGCAGCCGCTTCCCTGAGACCCCGGTTCCAGAAATATCTCCGCTTCTCGAGAGTCTCCAGATACGGCTGGGCTGCCCGTATGTCCCTTCCCTCCACCATCTGGATGTGCTCGATGATCCTTTTGTTCCTGGTGCCGAAGGGAGTCTGGATCAGGAATATGCGGCTCAGGGCCTTTTTGCGTGAGTCTTCGTCTTTCACGAGGATCAACAGGGCCTCCGCTTTCAAGGCCATGTCCTTGCCCCGCATGATCGGCAGCAGGAAACTCGTTTCATACAGCGTGATCTCCTGCATGGCTTCCAGCGCCCTTCGCTTGATCCGGGGATTCTTGTTCGTGAAGATGTGCTTCAGGGTCACGAACGAGATGCGCGAATCGACCAACTGCAAGCCGTCTATGATCCGTTCGATGAGGTTCGTGTCTGAAGCGTAGGTGTCTAGGTTCAGGTTGAAATAGAAGAGGTACTCGGTGTGGAATTTGAAATAGGCCTTGAGGATGTAGGGAGTGATCTTCCCCTCGGTGAATATCTTGTCCAGGTAGACATTGACTTCGTGTGCGCTGTGATCGAATCGTGAGATGAAGTACTCAAGATAGAGGTTCACCTCGCCTGCGAGGATGGCGTCTTCCACGGACTCAGTCAGCCGGCCCCTGAGCGTCTTGTACACCTGATCGTGAGATACCGCGTGTCCGCGCTTTTCCAGGTCATCGTAGAGCACCTTCAAGTATTCAAAATCCTGCTCCTGGATGATCCGGTCCCACTGGTCGAGTATCCTCTTGAGCAGCTCGATGGCGCCATCGGGTTCGATCTCGTTCTCGAACAGGTTGGCCAGGATGAAACGGCTGTTCCGGTACAGCTGCTCATAGTCGAAAACCTGTTCCTGTTCCCAGGTCATCTGCTTGAGGAGGGTGTGCAGAGTATTCCGGTAGATGGGGGACACCAGCTCGCTCTCCGGGCCTTGGAGCAGATCCTTGACCTTGTCCATGACCTCCATGTTTTCGTTCAGGATCTCGTTGGAGCGGAACATCTTGGAAATCTGGTAGTTGACCCTTCCCTCCTTTTTGTTTTCCACGAACATGGAAAATATGTTCACGTTCATGGGCTCGAACGTCTCATCCGTGAGCAGCTCGCCCCAGAAAGTGAGCGCGAGATCCTCCTCCAGTATGCCGCTGGTCATCTGCCGGAGCTCCTGGAACGTCTCCTCCGGCGTTTTATCCTTCCGCCGCATGGCTGCTTTTATGAAATCCTTGCCGCATTCGGTGAACTTATCGCCTTCGTTGTCTTTCAGATAAGAGAAGAAATTCTTTATGGTCTCTCTCGCCTCCGGGTTTTCCGTGATCTCTTGGGGCGAAAACTCCTTTATGACCTTGGCGAAGTTGTCGGCCAGCTCCAATATCTGATCCTTGTTCTCTTCTTCCAGGGCCTCCTGCATCAGCCGCACCCAGATATCCTTGAGCTCTTCGCCCTCTCCCTTCAGGATCTCCCGGTAGTCCAGCTCTTCGATGAAAATGCTCTCGATGCCTTCCTGTTCCATGATCGCGATCGGGCCGCCGGCCTTGAGAATGTCCTTCGCCGGTTCGGAGATCCGGGCGATGAACATCTGCAGTTCCTGGGGATTGACGCTCTGATCGATCGAAACGGACTTGATCTTACGGAAATGGAAAAGCCTCGCCAGTTCCTGGTAGACTTTATCCCGTTCGTAGAACACGTCTTCGATGAAAAGGGAGTGGGGCGTGAATCCGATACTCAACGGGATGATGAATTCGAACACGTCGTCGAGTTTTTTTCTGAGGTCGGCGATCCCCTCCGCAAAGGCCGGATGTTCGAGGGTGTAAATCGAGGCATTCCGGACTGCCACCTTGAGTGAGAGCACGAATGCCTGAATGACTTCCTGTTTATCCAAAGTCGAACAACCGCCCGTTCATTTTTCTGGCTCAGGATACCAAAGATCGAAGTGTCGGGCAACCCTACTATCCAAAGAGATAACAATTCCAACACTGTGTCGGTTATTAAATCAGCCTGGTAGCTTGATAATAGAGTCATGCAGACATCTTTTTATTAGAAAAAAATATCAGATTCACCTGTACCAAAATGCGCCAAAATCGACTAAAATATACAAAGGAAGCGGGATTTGTCCCGGAAAAAACATGGAACAGTGTTCTGCATTGTCCCAAGTGGAGGAACAAATGAGGAAAGTCATCGTTTTCACCCTGTGTCTTTTGCTGGTCGGATTCGCCGTGTCGGCGAAAAACGACAAGGACAAAGACAAAGAAATGGTCAACCTCGGCACCTACAGCCTCGGGGATGATTTCGAGGGGAAGTTCTGGAAAGAGATGTTCAAGGGCGGCGGCCCCGGACAGCCCGGCAACACGCTGATGGCCACGGGCGAGGGATTTATCTTCAAGCGCGCTGTGCTTGAGGGCGTAGGGGTTTCTACCGATCCACTATACCAGTACGCCACCACGTATGTGGGCGGGGAGCTGATCCTGAATTCCAGCGGTCCCTGGCTGAACAAGGGCAAACTCAAGGATACCGCGATTCTGGCGTTGAACGACTCCAAGTTCGATGCGGCCACAGGCCATCTGGAATTCCATCTGGTGTTCGGCGGCCAGTTCGACGACACGGGTTATTTCTACCGGGTGGATGTCTCGTATATGGGGGAGCCGCGGATCCATATCGACGAAGAGGGGAACTGGATCTTCCAGCGCGACAGTCTATTCGAGGACATTGTCATACAGATCGCTGAAGAGCCGATCGAGGGTCTCCCGGATGGAAATGGAGAGAAGCCGGGAAGGATCAACTACGGCACCTACAGCACGTGTGACCCCCCGGACTTCAACACCAAGTTCTGGAAGGAGATGTTCAAGGGCGGCGGCCCCGGGCAGCCCGGCAATGTACTGAAGGCCATCGGTGATGGATTTGTTTTCAAGCACGCCCGGCTCTTGAAAGCAAAACCGGTCAACGGCACGTATGAGACGACCTACGTCGGCGGAAAGCTTACCCTTAACTCCAGCGGTCCTTGGCTGAACAAGGGCCAGCTCAGGGCACAAAAAATCAGGGCAGTCAATGTCTCAACCTGGAATGGATTCGACCTGCATTTCGAGCTGAGCTTCGAGGGCATGTTCGAGAACACGGGCGTTTATTTCAAGGTCCTGGTCTGGTACGATGGCCAGCCCGAGATGAAGGGCTGGGGAAACACGAGCTACGAGTTCCAGCGCGGCAGTGACTTCCAGGCCAAGATCATCATCTCCCCCACGGAGATCACGGAAGAGTTGACGCCGGATTGTGGCGGCGGAATCCTTTGATCTGATCCACTCCGCACAGAAAGAGTACAGCCTTCGATCTAGACAGCCCCTGGGCATCAGGGGCTGTTTTTTTATGGGGGGATCAACCCTGAAAGGTCCGTTTTCCCTTGAAGGTGCGGGTGATCTTGACCACGATGCCCGCCTTGCTCGGATCCGGGCAGCGGATGTACTCCGTGGTCACACCCTCCAGGTCGATGACCTTCTCGTAGGGTGTGCCCTCATACTTCCAGGGAAGGATGGAGCCGCCGGACAGCGAGGTGCACACCGGGTCCAGCGCGCTCGCCAGCCAGTGACAGATATTGCCCATATCCTTCGGCCAGAGGAACTTTTCACCTTTTTTGTGGCAGCGGGTCTCGGGCCCGACCTCGTAGACCTCGATCTCCAGGCCGAACCTTCGTACCACCATGGGTTCATCCGACTGCCCGCTCACACTGGAGAGGGGAACAGCCGCCAGCCCGGCTGCGCCGCAGCCGGCTTTCTCCAGGAATTCTCTGCGTTTCATTAGGGCCTCCTAGAATATGTCTAAATCCATATACGTCCTGCATGCTTCCGGGTTTAGGCAGCGCCGGTCTAAGTAACGTTTCGGGCGGTGCGTCCTCACACCGGAAGACATCGCCTGGGAGAGGCGGAACGAGTTCGCCGAAGGGAGTGCCATGTATGTGGAGACCCTCACATTCGAGCTGCTGGACCGGATGGACTATTCCCCCAGGGACCTCGAGAAGGACGAGGATGGCTTCTATGGGTTTTCTATCGCAGAGGACATGGTGAACCAGAACATCAGCTGGATCGAGCACAGCCCCAAACGCGGGAGCGATGCGGGCGAGGCCCTCCAGCGCTGCTATTATTTTGGTTTGGCCCAGGGCCTGATCCTGGACCGGCTGGCCGGCCCGTCATGGAAGACAGGCTTCTTCGAGCCGGATGTCTATTTCGAGACGCTGCTGGCTGAGGCGTCAGGTTTCGACCCGGATAACGCCGCCCCCTATCTCACAAAGGCCAAACAAGACTTCGATTACGCAGGTATCCTCGCTGCGGTCGCGAACGATAGACGATAATAGCATCCCCTTTTTGGGGACGGACCATGAAATGTACTGCAATGACTGAGGTTAAGTGTTAAAATAGCTGTCATTGAACTCAAAACCACGATTGGAGTAAAATGGACGGGACTGGAGGAGAGAATGCCTGATCAGCCGCCTTCTGAGACACACAAACCTGCCGCACACGGCGCCATCCAAGGAGAGCACCCTTGGGGCGACCGGGGCCAGCTCATCTGTTTGCTGATTTTTCTGGTGGTATGGATTCTGGATTCGTTCTTGTTCAAATTCTCGACCTCTCTATCCGGCATGATGCCGCTGTATATCCGGATTGCCGCCGCGGGCGTGGTATTTCTCTTTGCCCTGTATCTGATGCGATCCGGCCACCGGGCCATTTCCCATGAAGTGCAGAGCCATCCTCGGGTCCTTCAAGACGGCGCCTTCGCGCGTGTTCGGCACCCACTTTACCTGGCCGCCCTCTTTTTTTACATATTCCTTTTTGTTTTGACTCTTTCGTTGATATCCCTGGGCCTGTTTGCCGGCGTCTTCGTGTTCTACAACGCCATCGCGGCTTATGAAGAGAGTTGGCTCGAAAAGAAATTCGGTCAGGAATATGGGGATTACAGGAGAAAAGTCCCAAGATGGATCCCCCGCCTCATTCCGGCCCGGTTTTGATCCGCACCTATTCGTAACGAAGCGAGTCCACGGGGTTGGAACGGGCCGCCCTGAACGACTGAAACCCTACCGTAAACTGAGCGATCAGGAGTGACAGGCCCGCCGCCCCCAGGAATATGGGCAGTCCCAGCCCGATCCGGTAGGGATAGTCCAGGAGCCAGCCCTTCATCAGGAAATAGGAGACCGGCCAGGCCAGGAGGTTGGCGGCCAGCACCCAGAGAGCGTACTGCTTGGAGAGAAGAGTCATGATCCCCGGAGTAGAGGCACCCAAAATCTTCCGGATCCCGATCTCCTTGGTGCGTTGCTCCGCCGTGTAGGCCGCCAGCCCGAAAAGTCCCAGACATGATATGAGGATGGCCAGGAAAGTGAAAGTGCGGACGATGGCCATCTCTCTCTCCACACCGCGGTACAATCGGTCGTAGTCGTCATCCAGGAACCGGTACTCGAAGGGAAATCCGGGATTGAACGTTTTGACCACACTCTCGACATGCGCGATGGTCTGGGGGATATCCCCGGGATTCAGCCGGATGAAGAGATAGCGGTAGCGCTGCATGACGCTGTATGAGGGATCGAAGTAGACGATGGCCGGCCCGATCTCCTGGTAAAGGGGAGTGAAGTGAAAATCCTTGACCACACCGATGATCTGGAGCTCAATGTCTTCCTGGGACAGGCGGCTGCCGATTATGTCCGGATTCCCGATTATGTCCGCGAACCTTTCGTTGATGATCGCCATGGTCAGGTTGTGGCCTGTGGGCCGGAAAGACTCACCCTGGGCCAGCTCCATCCGGAACGTCTGCAGGAAATCAGGATCCACACCGAAATAGGTGACCAGCGGATTGACATTGGGATCACGGCCTTCCCACTCCCAGTCCTGACCGTTGTTGTAGA
>CBFDBC010000163.1:0-8770 GCA_965602945.1 uncultured bacterium
CCCGGGCAGCAGGCGGTCCCGAACCAGGGCTGGCGCGCGGCCCTTCCCTTGTTGAAGCGGTATTTCCCGTCGGATTCCAGGGGATTGGGATAGAAGAACGTGTCGCCTTCGAGGGAAATCCCAGCGATCACCCCGTTGTACAGCACCCGTTCCATGACATCCAGGTAGCGGGCGTCCCCATGGAGCAGGAACATGCGGTGGTTCCAGAAGACCATGCCGATGGCCGCGCAGGTCTCGTTGTAGGAGGTCAGGTTCGGCAGCTCGTAGTCGTCCCCGAAGTTCTCGCGTTCATGGCGCGCACCCACCCCGCCGGTGAGCGCCATCTTCCGGCCCACCACGTTCTCCCAGAGGCGGTCCATGGCTCCGATGTAGGATGTGTCCCCGGTCAGGGCGGCCACATCGGCCATCCCGGAGTACATGTACATGCAGCGCACGGCATGTCCCACGGCATCCTCCTGCTCGAGCACCGGCTTGTGCGCCTGGATCTGGACGGGATCGTTGTAGATGGCGAAGCGGTGGCCCTCGGGATAGACCTTGAGCTCCAGTTCATGCCCGCGCTGGTCCAGGAAGTACTTGGCCAGATCGAGATACTTCGCGTCACCGGTCACACGGAAAAGCTTGACCAGTCCCAACTCGATCTCCTGATGACCGGGTGCGTCGTGTTTGAGGTCCGGGCCGAAAATGGAGTCCACCAGGTCCGCGTTCTTGAGCGCGATATCCAGGAAACCGCACTTGCCTGTCGCCATGAAGTGAGCTACGGCCGCCTCGTACAGGTGGCCCGCGTTGTAGAGCTCATGGCTCACGGCCAGATTGGACCAGCGTTCCTCTCCGGTTCCCATCAGGGGATTCTCCGGATCGGCGGTTCTGGAGGTGAACAGATAGCCGTCTTCTTCCTGGGCCGCGGCGATGACCTCGATCAGGGCGTCCAGCTCAGAATCGAGCCGCGCGTCCGGCTCGAGCGCCAGGGTGTAGGCCGCACCTTCCATGACCTTGTAGACATCCGTATCGTTGTAGCGTTCCCCCTTGTACTTCCCCTCGAGGCGGCCTCCTGCGATGCGGAAATTGTTCACCCGTCCCGTATCCTCGTTCTGCCGCATGGCAAAGGGGATGGTCGACACCCGGTTGGTCTCGAGCCGCGGTGCCCAGAATCCGTCCGAGAGACTCACCTCCGTGAATCCGACCGGTGTGATGGGATAGTCCGGTGGATCGGCCCGAGTGCAGGCTGCGACCGTGATCAGGCATCCCAGGATAAAAGAGCACAAGAGAGTCTTCATCTGAAACTACTCCAACTCCCGCATGATGCGCAGGAGGGCCTTCATGATGCCCTCTTCCGACATCGAGTGTCCGGCGCCTTCTATGATGAAGAGCTCCGACTGGGGAAGCTTCTGATGGAGCCGATATGCCGTTATGGGGGGACAGATCATGTCGTAGCGGCCGTTGACCAGGTATGCAGGGATGTGGGAGATCTTGTCCGCCTGATCGAACAGCTGGTTCTCCGCCAGGAAACACCCGTTGGCCAGATAGTGATTCTCGTACAGGGCCAGGGAATAGATCAGCCGGGACAGGGCCGGGGTCCGGAGGATGTTCGCAACCTCCCTGTCGGAGACCTCGAGCTCGGCGATCTTGAGCTCATATCGGGTCCATGCCTGGCTGTATCTGGCACGCGAACCGGGCTGCTCACTCCGAACTTTGTCTGCCACCAGCTCCGGCGAAACAGGGGCGTCGAACTCTCCCTGGAACCGGTCGAAGGCCTCCGGGAAAAACGATCTGACTCCCTGATAGTAATGTTGGATTTCCGATTTGGTCGAGGTGAATATCCCCCTCAGAACCAGCGTGCTGACGTTCCGGGGATAGGATTGGCTATAGGCTAATCCCAGCGTCGATCCCCAGGAACCGCCAAATATGATGATCTTATCCAGGCCCAGGTGGCGCCTCAGTTTCTCGATATCGCCGACCAGGTCCGGTGTGGTGTTCCCCTCCAGCTCGGCAAAGGGTGTGGACCTCCCGCATCCGCGCTGGTCGGACAACACAATGAGATATTTCTTGGGATCGAAAAAACGACGGTAAAACGGCTGGCTCTGCGCTCCGGGCCCGCCGTGCAGCACAAATACCGGCTTTCCCTTGGGATTACCGCAGAGCTCATAATAGATCGTGTGAATGTCCGACACCTTGAGGAGATCGGTCTTGAAGGGCTCTATCGCGGGCCAGAGCTCGACTGTTCCCTGCGCCGTGGAGAACTTTGGCACGGCACACAGGCCCCCAAGCAGGCCCATGATAAGAAGAATTTTCCTGTTCATGCGGTTCCGGTTCATCTTGCCTTTCCTTTGTCCGGATTGGACCTTCTATGATATCCCCAGGTTTGGGATCCGGGACCAACAGTCAGTAGATCCGGGCGGCCCAGCCGCCGCCCGGGGCCAGCCGGATCCGGATCTTCCGATCCGGCGTGACGGTCATCCGCCCCCGCTCGAAGTCATTGCCGTAGCGTTCCGCGTTGGGGCCATCCTGGAAGAATTCCATGGTGTGGTCACCCGGCGGGAGAAAGGAAAAATCCACCGTGAGCTCCCGCGGCGACCAGTCGGTCATGGCGCCCACGTACCATTCTTCCCCGCTCTTGCGGGCGATCAGCACGTAGTCGCCCACCCGGGCGTCCAGGACCCTGGTCTCGTCCCACACCGTGGGCACGGGAGCCAGAAACTCCATGCACTCTTTTTCCCTTTGATAGTGCGAGGGGCTGTCTGCCAGCATCTGGAGCGGGCTCTCGAACACCACGTACATAGCCAACTGGTGGCAGCGCGTGCCCAGGCTCATGGGGCGTGTGAACACGGTGGAGAAGTTCTTGTCCTGTGCGTTGATCATGGCACCCGGTGTGTAGTCCATGGGTCCGGCCAGCATCCGGATGAAGGGCAGGGTCACGTTGTGCTCAGGCGTGGGGTGCTTGCTCCATTTCACGTGTTCCAGGCCACGCACTCCTTCGCGCGTGAGCACGTTGGGGAAGGCCCTCCGCAGGCCCGCCGGCTTGTACGATCCGTGGAAGTCGACCAGGAGCTTGCGCTCGGCGGCCGCCTCGGCAACCCTCCAGTAGTAGTTGACCATCCACTGGTCATCCCGCTGCATGAAGTCGACCTTGATGCCCTTGATCCCCCAGTCTGCGAACAGGTCCAGGGCCTCGTCCAGCTGATCGTCCAGGGTCTTCCACACCACCCAAAGGATCACACCCACGTTTTTCCTGCGGGCATGGGCCAGAAGGGAGTCCATGTCGATGTCCGGGTTGACCTTGAGCAGGTCCGTGGTGTCGGACCAGCCCTCGTCCAGGATGATATATTCGATCCCGTACTGCGAGGCAAAATCGACGTAATGCTTGTAGGTCTCGGTGTTGATTCCGGCGCGGAAGTCCACGCCGAAGATGTTGTTGGCGTTCCACCAGTCCCAGGCCACCTTGCCCGGCCGGATCCAGGAGGAGTCCCGGATCCGGTTCTCGGGGGAAAGCCTGTAGACCATCTGGCTCTCGATGAGGTCTCCGTCCCTCTCCGCGATCACCAGCATCCGCCAGGGGAAGCTGCGGCGGCCCCGCGTCCTGGCGATGTGATCCGCCCGTTCGGTCACCTCCACGGTGCGGTCACGGGTCTGCTTTTCCTGTACGGCCACAGCCGGGAAGAGCCCTCGCAGCGCGAATCCCCCGCTTCCCCTGAGGTAGAGGCCCGCGTAGTCCTCCAGGCCTGCCTCGGTAAACGCGACCTTGGGGCCGTCCGCTACGTCGATCAGGACAGGAAGGTGCGCCATCTTGTCAGCAGGGATCTCACTCAACGGCAGATATTCGTACAGCCTTTCGGAGTGAGTCAGGAAACTTTCCTCTGTGGGGAAGAAGACCTTGTGGTCCCGGGGGAAATTCAGCACGACCTCTTCTCCGGTCACAGAAACCTCATCCGGGAACTCGGTCCGGAAACGGTAGGCCACCCCGTCGTCATAGGCGCGGAAATCCACCTCGAAACGGCCGGCGAATTTCAGGGAAACCTCGTTCCAGTGGTCGGAAACGGCCCGTGATTTCTGCCGCACCACCGGGTAGAGCGTGTCTTTCTTGGAGCGGTGAGTGAAGCTCTTGAGCTCGGGCGCGGCACCCAGTTTTCCGTGATCTTTTAAGGACAGGGACAGGGTATTGGGACCGGTCAGGAGCTCGGATCCGAAAAAAACCGTGTAGGTGATGCGGTCCTGGATCTCGATGCGGACACGGATCTTCCCGTTGGGCGAGAGGACCTCGTGGGCGTCTTCAGCCGGCACGGCGAGGTCTCCCATCCAAAAAAGAGCCAGGCAGGCGAGTATGATTTGCATCAAAAGTGGTTTCATGACGTGCCCCTTCCCCATGGATTTCCTCGCTCAAGTGCTTATCCGGAAAGATTCAACGGGCAGGCTATCTCACCCGCCACTCATGGATGCCGGTGGCAAACTCCCCCTGCAGCTTGATCTCGAGCCGCAGGGCCCGGGTTTCGACCGAACGGAAGGCGACCCGGTTGTACGTGTCCCTCTCCACCTCATAGGTGTCGCCGGTCAGTACCGGTTTCCAGTTCGTGCCCTCTCGGTACAGGAGGCGCCAGGAATCCGGCACACGGCAGCCCCCCATCCCGGTGTCATCGAACCAGTAGACTTCGACCACCGACACCCTCCGCCGTTCGGGAAAGTCGAGCTGGATCCATTCGATGGTCCCCTTCTTGGGCCACCAGTGGAAGTAGGGGATCGAGTGGTCGATGGAGCTTTCAGGCTCCAGTTGATCGTTGACCGCCTCCGGATTGCGCCCGTCCGAGGCCGTGACTTTGCTGCGGGAGGCGATGCTGGGCGGTGGGAGGGGGCGGGCCGCATTCGCCCTCCGGGCCAGCCAGACGGACATCTCTCCTTTGCCCCGGTGGGCCCAGGCATAGTAGGGGATGGCGGTGAATTCCTGGACCTGCTCCTCTATCCCGGTTCCGTCTGCGGTCAGATGCAGAGCTCCGGCCCGGCCCCTTATGACCTGCACGCCGTTGAGCAGCTGGGGGAGGAATTCCGTGGTCAGGACCGCCTCATCGGGGAGCCTGAGGTTGCGTACCTTTCCCGTCTCGCTGTCCGTCCATTCCACGCAGTAGACCAGCGGTCCACGCTCCAGGGCCACACGGCCGATGTTGGCGGCCACTCCCGGGTGGGATCCCACCCGCCTGACCGGCATGGGCAGGCCCAGCCGCACGGTATCGCCGCTCCGCCAGCCGCGGCGGATGAGGGCGTAGCCGTCGGACAGCTCGTATTCCACCTGATCCCCGTTGACCTCCAGGATAATGTCTTCTTCAAGAGTGATAAGGTATCTGTACAGATCGCTGGGTACCGGTCTGTCCAGCGCCCAGCCCGGCAAACGGATGCGCAGGGTCCATTCCCGGGTCTTTTCCGGCTCGATCGTCATCCGCACCTCGCCCTCGAAGGGATAGCGCGTCTCCTGCAGGATATCGACCATCTGCCCGCCCACGGGGATCCGGGCCCGGCTTCCGATGAAAAGGTTGACATAGAGCTGGTCGTCCCGGTGGGCATAGATGTAGCCGGGGAGGGACGGTACGAACCTCACGATATTGGAGGGGCAGCAGGCGCAGGCGAACCAGGGGGAGCGGTCCTCTCCCTGGAAGGTCTCCAGGCGGTTGGGGTAGAAAAAGCGGTTCCCCTCCAGCGAGATGCCCGAGAGAAAGCCGTTGTAGATCACCCGCTCCGCGATGTCCATGTAACGGGCCTGACCGTGCATCAGGAACATGCGGTGGTTCCAGAGCACGTTCGCGATGGAGGCACAGGTCTCGCTGTAGGCGATCCGGTTGGGGAGCTCGTAATCCGGTCCGAATCCCTCGTGACCCCCGGCCGCGCCGATCCCTCCGGTCAGATAGAGTTTCTTGCCCACCACATTTTCCCAGATGCGGTCGATGGCCTGGATGTAGCTGCTGTCCCCGGTGAGGGCAGCCACATCCGCCATGCCGGTGTACATGTAGGCGGCTCGCACCGCGTGTCCAACGGCTGTCTCCTGTTCCAGGACAGGGATGTGGTCCTGGCTGTATTCCCCGTAGAGCTCGTGTCCCTCCGGGTTCCCGCGCTGGTCCAGGAAGAATTTGGCAAGATCCAGGTATTTCCTCTCACCGGTCAGCCGGTAGAGCTTGCCCAGGCCGATCTCGATCTCCTGGTGTCCGGGGGGGTAACGTTTCTTGTCGGGACCGAAGACCTCGAGGATGAGTGCGGCGTTCCTGAGGGCCACATCCAGCAGCGTACGCTTCCCCGTCGCCTGGTAGTAGGCCACCGCCCCCTCGTACAGGTGACCCACGTTGTAGAGCTCGTGCCCGTGCGCGATGTCCGACCAGCGTTCCTCTCCGCCGGGGGGCATCTTATCCTGGTGCATGGCCGTGCGGGCGGTGTAGAGGTAGCCGTCCTCCTCCTGGGCGGCCGCGATCTTGGCGATGATCCCGTCCACGGTTTTCTCGAGTTCCGGATCCGGGAACAGGGCCAGGGAATAGGCTGCGCCCTCGATGATCTTGAACACGTCGGAGTCGTTGAAGTAGTATCCCTCCGGTTTTCCTTCCTCCAGGCCCGCGGCTTTGGCGAAGTTGGAGATGCGTCCGGTCTCCTCGCTCATCTGCAGGGCATAGGGGATCGTGACCTCGCGGTTGGTCTTCATCCGCGGCAGCCAGAAGGCATCCATGATCTCCACGTCTGTGAAGGGGACCGGGGTGATCGGGTAGTCCTGGGACTGTGTGCCGCACGCGGCTGCCAGCATCACCAGCATGAGGACCACGGAGGCCTGGGGGATTAAATGCTTGATGTCCACGACGGTTCCTTGTCCGTGAACCATCATATCCAAAAATCGGAAATCAGGCTACTCTTTTATTGCGGCTTAAAAAGAATCACCCCTTTGTCCGTGCCGGTAAGGATGGTATCATAAGGGCTGCATTGGTGCTGACTATATGATTTAGGCAGGAAGCCGAAAAAGGGAGATCGACAATGCCGGATGACAAAAAAGAGATCAAGGTGACATTTCCCCCCAAACTTCACGGCGGGGTCTATGCCAACAACATGATGGTGGCCCACACCAAGGAGGAATTCATCATGGATTTCCTGATGGTGGCTCCCCCCGAGGGCGCCGTGACCGCTCGGGTCATCGTCTCCCCCGGCCACATGAAAAGGATCCTGGCTGCGTTGATCGACAATGTTAAAAGATACGAGAGCCAGCACGGCCCCATCGAAGAGGGGGAGGGGCCTGACGGGAACATCGGAATCATACATTAGCCCAGGTATCAAGAGGTGTTGAGATGATTGCTGATGGAATCCGGGCTCGTGGATTCTGCGCGTGTCTTGCCGGCTCTCGGTGCCGGCAGCTTCCGCCGGCGTAGGTTTCGGATCGTTTGCCCGGTCTGGCTGAACAGGAAGCGTGCCCCGCTGAGGATGTGGCGGCCAAGCCAGAACATGCCCAGACCCATGAGCACGCAGAGGATCGCCGCCGCGAAGTTTAGGGCCACACTCAGAGGGGGATCGACGAACTGGTCTAGGGTATGGATATTATCGATGAGGAACCCGGGATAAAACAGGCGAATGGTCGTGACGACCATGGTGAGCCATCCCGCTAAAACGAGCGATCCCGCTGTCACATAGTATGTAAAGATGAGGGCGGCCAGGGTGATGCCCAGGCCTATCAACAGGGCCAATGCACCCGCGCCCAGGGGCAGTCCGAATATCCCGATGAAAAACCCGGCCAGGATGTAGAAGGGCAGGTTGCGCCTCTTACCCATGCGTTTCATGGTGCCCGACAGCCGCGCGGCCACCACCTCGGAAGGCTCCCCCAGCCGGTCGAGCACGTTCAGGATCCGCTGGATGTCGTCTTCTGTGCCGTCCGCGGCATAGGATTCGTAGATGTGGGAGTAGATCTCGCGGATCAGCTCCTCTCGATCCGCCTCCGGCAGTCCCCGCAGGTGTCCCCTCAGGCGGTCCAGGTAGTTGTCGACGATCTTCCCGACCTGCTCGCTGAAGTTATTCGTCATTATCCCTCTCCTTTTTGATGTCGATCTGGGTATCAGCCTGCTTCTCGTCCGTTTCTTTCGGTGCGGACGCAGCCCGTGTCACCAGGTCCTGCAGTCGTCTGAACTCTTCCTGCAGGACCTGATAGGCCTTCTTCCCGTTCGGGGTGAGTGCGTAGTATTTGCGGGGGGGGCCCTGGCGGGACTCCGCCCACTCTGCACTGACCAGCCCCTCCCGGGAGAGCCGGCTCAGGATCGGGTAGATGGTCCCTTCCGTAAGATCTACACCGTTGCCGCCTGTCAGGTGCTTGATCAGCGAGTACCCGTAGTGGGAACGGTGTTCCAGGGCGCCCATGATGGCCAGCTCCAGGATTCCTTTTCGCAGTTGTTTGATCTTGTTTTCCATTGTAACCAAGTACAATGTAATACAAGGTACTGGGTTTGTCAATATCTTTTTTCACTTTTTTGTTTCATCTGGAAAGCAACCTATGTTTCTTTAGGATCGGATTATTGTCCAAACGGGGATAGTGAGCGGGCTAAATGTTGCGGGGCCTGAGTTCCTGTGATATACATCAGGTTAAGAAGATACGGGGAGGATTCGCAGGATGCTGAATGAGAGTGACCTGGCCGCACTCTTCGACATGGACGGTGTCATCGTCGACAACATGTCTTTTCACAAGAAAGCCTGGGAAATGTTCTTCGATAGATACAAGCCGCCCATGACGCTCGAGGAGTTCATGCTGCAGTTCGGGCGCACCAACCGCGATCTTTTC
>CBFDBC010000164.1:0-8729 GCA_965602945.1 uncultured bacterium
ATAATACATCCCGCGAGGATTGGAAGCGGTCCTCCCGCCGCTTCTCCAGGCAGCGCTTGATGATGCTTTCGAGGACAGGAGTCAAATTCTGGGTTTTGCCGGTGAGCCTGGGGGGGTCTTCCTTAAGTACAGCGCTCATGGTATCCGCGGGGGATTCGCCGCTGAAGGCCCTGCGTCCGGAAACCATCTCATAGAGGACCGCTCCGTAGGAAAAAATATCCGATCTGTGATCGATCTCCCTGCCCCGGACCTGCTCCGGAGACATGTAGCCCAGGGTTCCCATGATCATTCCCGGCTCGGTGGTCTTGGTGATGGTCACGGCCGCGTCCTGCGGGCTCCCTTCCATGAAATGACTTTTCGCCAGCCCGAAATCGAGGATCTTAACCCGGCCCTCTTTGGTGATCATGATGTTCTCGGGCTTGAGGTCTCGGTGGATGATCCCCTGTTCATGGGCGTAGGCCACTCCCGCGGCGATCTGTTTGGCATATTCAAGGGCCGCGCTGGGAGGGAGGGGAATTTCTCTGAGGGTATCCCGCAGTGTATCACCATCCAGCAGTTCCATCACGGCATAGGGAATCCCTCGATCCTCTCCGAAATCATGGATGGCCAGGATGTTGGGATGAGAGAGCGCGGCTACGGCTTTGGCCTCCCGTTCGAAACGCTTGCGGCTCTCTTCGGAGTGCGTCATGTCGACGGGCAGGACCTTGACCGCCACCCTGCGTTTGAGCCGCTGGTCTTCGGCCACATACACCTGGCCCATGCCGCCCTTCCCCAACTCATCGATGATCTCGTATCTTTCGCCCAGGACAGAGCCGGACCTCAGATCTTCATCCATAGAATCTCCTTTGAGATGAGTGGGCAACCAAATCCTGCATGTCAGAAGGGGCCTTTACCGCTGAGGGTCAGGATACTATTAGCACAGGGGAATAGGCATGTCAATCGAGGGGAGACAGCCTTAGATCAGGATATCCTTCTTCCTGTATTTCCAGAGTGTCAGGCCGAAGAGCAGGAGGGACAGGGCCACAAAATACAGGACGCGCCACCACTCGAGTCCGTAATCGGGGCGCAGGACCCCACTGTCCACGAACTTGAACGGGCTTATGTAACCGAATTTCTCCGCGGCCGGCGTGATGCGGGACAGGGAGTCGAAAAAATAGGCGCCGACCACGATGCCGATGGAGATGCCGGTGCTGGGGCGGCCCCGCTTGATCAGCAGCGAAAGGAACATCCCGATGGCCCCGAAGCTGAGCATCACGAGAAACGCGTACAGGGAATGGAACAGGAACGACGAGAGCAGATATTCGCTCTCCCCTCGAAAAAGTTCGATGCTCAGGAAGCCGACCAGGACCGTCGCCGCATTCAGCACCAACAGGTAGGACAGGTAGGCCAGCAACTTGCTGCCGAAGACCTCGCCACGCGTCACCGGCTTCGAGAGCAGGAATTCGGCTTCGCGGGCCAGGATCTTGCCGGCCAGCATTATCGAGAAGAAACTCCCCAGGAGCATGATGAACATCGAATTGCGTGTGGTGTAGAATCCCAGGACATTGGTCAGGTTGTCGAAGCTCGCGCCGAAGGCCGCCATCATGCTCTTCATCATGCTGTTCTCGAAAAAGGCCCTCATCTGCTGCATGATGTTCTCGTCCATCATGACCGGGAAGAACGCCATCCCCATCACGATCAGGGCACAGATCGAGATGCACCAGGCGATCGTGGAGCCCCGGTAGCGTTTGAGCTCCCTGCGGAAGATGTTGGGGCTGATCATTGGACAGGCCCTCCATCCTCAGCATCCGGAGCCTCATCATCATCGTAATAATGCATGAAGATCTCTTCGAGGGTGGGCTCCTCGACGAGCAGGTCCGCCACCTCCTGCCCGCCCAGTACACGGATGAGTTCCTCGATCCGGCCGGAATACATGAAGTTCAGGGCATGGTTGTGCTTCCGGGGAGAGATCATGCCCTCGATCTCAAATCGATCCCTTAGGTCGGCCGAGGCGAACTCCACCTCGACCTTGCGCAGCTGTTTCCTGCGCAGCGTCTCGATGTCCTCGACCGCGATGATCCTCCCTTCCTTGATGATGCCGACCCGCCGGCACATCTTCTGGACCTCGCTCAGCGTATGGGAGGAGAAGAACACAGTCGTCCCGTCCCGGTTCTCCTGGCGCAGGATGTCGAAGAACTTGTTCTGCATCAGCGGGTCCAGGCCGCTGGTGGGCTCGTCCAGGATCAGGAGCCGGGGCCGGTGGATGAGGCTCTGCAGGATCGAGACCTTCTTCTTGTTGCCCTGGGAGAGGTCGAGGATGCTCCTGTCCAGATCCAGGGCAAAGACCTCGGCCAGCTCCTCGATCCGGGATGCGCAGTCCACGCTGTAGAAATCCGCGGAGTATCGCAGCAGCTCGGCCACATCCATCTTCTCGTAGTAGTTGACATCCGAAGGCATGAAGCCGATGTGCCGCTTGATCTCCTTGCTCTCCTTGACGATGTCCTTCCCAAAAATGGTGCCGCTTCCCGATGTGGGGAAGATGAGGCCCAGAAGGGTACGGATGGTGGTGGACTTGCCGGCGCCGTTGGGCCCGATGAATCCGAAGATCTCGCCTTCCTGGATCTCAAGGTCCAGGTCGAGGATTCCCCGGTCCCTGCCGTAGTACTTGGTGAGCTTGTTTGTCTCTATGACGTTCATTATTGTGCCTTTTCACGCCTGTTCACGGTTTCGTATTCATGGTATTACAGAATACGGCGCGGGGAAAGGATATATTCAAGCAGAATGCGGGTGCAACTACTTGTTCAGAACGATATCCTCCACCACAAAGGCGTGGGTGTGGTCATTACTTCTCATTTTACACTCACCTTTTTTGTCCCGACACCCCGGTTATTCCTGGTCACCGGATCATTATTATTTTCTTTCTGGTCGACCACGGCGACCAGGAAATAGCTTCCGGGCTCAATGGCAGCTTCCAGGGTGTCCCTGAAGCGCAGCGTTTTCGCTTTACCCGCATTCAACGCTCCCAGCTTCTGCCGGCCCATGTAAAACGCATCCTCGGTGACCTCCCTCGTTTTCGACAGATACAGCCTCACGTCCGTCTTCTTCGACGGCCTCGGGCTCAGGTTTTTCACCTTGACGGCAGCCTGGAATTCATCGCCTGGATCCAAGGACAAGGGTTTGATGCGTGTCTTCAGGACAGCGAGGTCATTGACCATGTCCAGCTTGAACGCCTCCTGATTGTCATACTGCGTCCCCGGATAGACCTCCAGCAGCCCCTTGGTCAGGTCATAGATCCCGGACCAGACGGTCGACACGTAAACATCATCGCCGGCGGGAAGCCTGTATCTCGAGACGGAGGCCAGGATCTCCATGCCGGTCCACCGGGAGATGAGGCCGGAGTAAGACTGCAGCGTCGCGTACATGGCGGCGTACCGGAAGCATTCTCCCAGGACCGCATCCGGGGCTCTGCCCCTGTGCATGAAATTGGTCGTTGCCTGCCACGGATCGAAGTTGCTCTGAACGTTGACCTGCCCGTCATAGTATTCAACGATCGCAGAGTCGCCGTACGCATCCGAGACCAGGAAATGGACGGAGGAAGAACTCGAGCAGTTGTACTTGCGGATCAGGGAAACCGCCTCATCGACCGTCCGGGCATGATCCAGGACCAGGCGCCGCATCTCATAGCGGGACAGCGACACCTTGGCGGGATCGAAGACCGTTTCCCCCTCTACGTTGAGCCCCGAGACCGCCACTCCGTATTCGTTCATCCCGTCGAAGGTCCAGTAGGGATACTCAAGAACCCATTGGGTGTGTTCCTCGGTCGGATCGCTCAGGTACAGCTCGATGTCGACGCCGATGGTGAGAGAAACCGAGGCGTATCCATCGGGAGGATCGGTGTGCAGGATGAGGATGGGATAAAGCCCCGTCAGATCCAGGTTCCGGCCGTAGATCTTGTTCCCTTTCGTGTTCAGCGCGCCGAAACAGGAGCAGCCCTCGACAATCTCTGACCCGGCAGCTTCCGCAGGATGCCCGACCTTCAGAAACTCGTCGAAGCCATATTCTCCGTGGTAGGTCATGATGTAGATGGGGTAGTCGTTGACCTTGCGTATCGACTCCAGGGTTATGGTCTGATCTTCGGTCAGGTTCCCGGATATATTCGCAGGCTGGATCCCCGCACGCTCGAAGATCGACCACAGCTCGGTCTTGAGTCTCCGGGCTGTCCGGACGTCATACTCCTGGGCAAAGGCTTCCGCGCCCAGGAACAAAACCAGCAGACAGATGGCGAATGATCTAAAAAGGCCGGTACGTTTTGACTGTTTCATGAATTCCCCTCTGAACCACGTATCCTCACGTGTATGACCTTAATCCTTAATACGCAGACAATTCTCATTCGTTCATCCACACGGGCCTCCATGCATCGACATTTCATGACGGAGTCGGTCTGGATCCACACCGACCGTAACATTTTTTCGCTTCCCTTCGTAATATATATCCTTATATATTAAAGGGACCATGACAAACAAACGCATGGCTTTCGGGGGAGGGACAAGGATGAAGAGACGGTTTCTTTTGGGACTATTGATCACGGGATTGGCACTATATTCCCTCGGACAGGAGCCCATCCAGATAGGGACGCTCGGCGAAGAGGGAGAACTCATCTACCCGAGCCAGATCGCCGAGGGTCCGGATGGGAACATCTATGTCTACGACCAGTCCGATGCCTTTATCAAGGTCTACTCGGCCGACGGCCGCTACCTGCGCAGGTTCGGCGGCGAGGGACAGGGCCCCGGAGAGATCCAGCGGAAGGAAGGTGTGTCGTTTGGCTTTACGCCCGAAAAAGAGCTGTTCTTCACCGAATTTTTCGGAGGCCACCCCTGGTTCACGGTCCTGGACCTGTCCGGGAAGCTCGTCCGGATCATAAAGCTCGATATGAAGGAGCGGTCCGGCGTGAGCTCAGCCGTGTGCCTCCCCGATGGCCTTTTTCTCACAAAATTCAATACCATAGCCGAACCCAGACAGGAAAAGGATTATTTCTATCACATCTATCCTCAACAGATCATCCTGCTGGATGCGACCGGCGCCGCCTCAAGCCGCAGCAAGAGGTCCGAATACATCTCCCGCATCTCCTACCTTAGCGGGGGCGGAGACGCCCCGGTTCCCTTCACTCCCGCTTTCGCCTGGTGCCCTTATAAAAAGGGAACCCTGCTCTTCTCAGACGGGCTGAGCACAAAGCTCAAGGTCTATGATTTCAAGGGGAACCTGGTGGAGGAGATATCCACCCCGCTCCCCGAACCCCGGAAGGTGACCAACGCGGAACTCAAGAAATGGAGAGACGGCTATATCGAGATGATGCAGACGCGCAGCCCGGATTGGTTCAACCGTTTCGGCAAGGTCATCACCAACTATAAAAAGTCCCTCCACGACAAACACCCCAACCTGAGCGAGCTGAGGCTGACACCTGAAGGAAATATCTTCGTCACGGGGGCTGGCAGTGAGGATGATACTGTCTCAACCTACTGGCTCCTGGACAGCGATGGCAAGGAACTGACGAGGCTTCAAACCTCCGCGCAGGGCGTCACGATCTCCCAGCGCTTCATATTCTACGGCCAGGTTGATGAGGACTATGCGGTTACCGTTAAGGCCTTGAAAAGAACGGGCAGCGAGCAGGAAGACCTGAAGAAACTCGCGAAGCTCGCTCCCACTCGGTAGCCTTGTTCCACCCTCCCTGCTTTTAGGTTTGACATTTATCCGGATATTCATAAGAATCCTAGGGTCCATTCCATCATAGGAGTACTCATATGCATACCAAGTTCCGGTTTTCGCTGTTGATACTGGTTTCACTCAGCCTCGTCCTTGCCGCCTGCGGCGGGAAGACTCAAGGCCTCGATGCAGCCCTGGCCAGCCTGAGCACGGACGATCTGGCCGCGGATGTGGAGGTACTGGCATCGGATGAATTCGAGGGCCGCTTCCCCGCCTCCCCAGGTGAGGAAAAAACCATCGACTATCTTAAGAAACGATTCATGGAGGTGGGGCTTGAACCCGGAAACGGGGGCAGCTATTTCCAGGATGTGCCTCTCGTGGAGCTTACCGCCACACCGGCGACCGAACTTGTGATAAGTGGAGGGGAAAAGCCTCTCCATTTCAAATTCATGGACGATTTCGTAGGCGTGACCCTGAGGGTACAGGAGAAGGTGACCGTCGAGGATTCCGGGATGATCTTTGTCGGCTACGGGATCGTGGCACCTGAATACCAGTGGAACGACTACGAAGGGATCGACGTCAGAGGAAAGACCGTGGTCATGCTAGTCAACGACCCGGGCTTTGCCACCCAGGACCCGGACTTCTTCAACGGCAGGGCCATGACCTACTACGGCCGCTGGACCTACAAGTACGAGGAGGCAGCCCGGCAGGGAGCCGCATGCGCCATCATCATCCACGAGACAGAGCCGGCCGCATACGGCTGGGGCGTGGTCCAGAACGGCTGGACCGGGCCCAATTTCAGCCTCGTGACGGAAGACGGCAACGCCACGCGGTGCGCCGTGGAGTCCTGGATCACCCTGGACACAACCCGGGCCATTTTCGAGGCCGCGGGCCAGGACTACGACGCCCTCAAGAAATCGGCGGAACAGCCTGGCTTCGAGGCTGTTCCACTCGGGCTGAAGGCCAATCTCGCCATGGATGTCAAGACCCGCGACTCCGTGTCCCGGAACGTCATCGGGCTCCTGCCCGGTTCGGATCGAAAGGACGAGTACATCATATACACAGCCCACTGGGATCACTTCGGCAAAAACCCGGCCCTGGAAGGAGACCAGATCTTCAACGGTGCCCTGGACAACGCCACGGGTACCGCGGCCCTGATCGAGCTGGCCGAGGCCTTCCAAGAGCTGGGATCGCCTCCTTTGCGGACCATCCTGTTCCTGGCGGTCACGGCCGAGGAGCAGGGGCTGTTGGGCTCGGATTTCTATGCCACGAATCCAATCTACCCACTGACCAAGACAGCTGCCGTTATCAACATGGACAGCCTGAACATCTACGGCCGCATGCAGGACATCCGCATCGTAGGCTACGGGCAGTCCGAGCTGGACGACTATGTCAAGGCGTATGCCCGGGAAGTGGGCCGTGTGGTCCTGCCCAATGCGACTCCGGAGAAGGGCTCTTTCTTCCGCTCCGACCACTTCCCCTTCGCCAAACAGGGTGTTCCGGCGCTGAGCGCCGGATCCGGCATCCAGCACATTGAGAGGGGAGAAGAATGGGGCCTGGCCCAGCAGGAACAGTACATCCGGGACAAATACCACAAGCCCTCGGACGAGTACGATCCCGACTGGGACCTGAGCGGCGCCCTGGAAGACCTGCACATGTACTTCACGCTCGGGTACCGCCTGAGCATGGAAGCCGGCTTCCCCAACTGGAAGGAAGGCAGCGAGTTCAAGGCCAGGCGGGATACGGCCATGCGCACCACTGAGCGCTGAACCGGTCGTTTGGGGTAAAATGTTCAGAGCCCAAAAAACGGTCAGATCGTCAGAATGAATAATCTTACGGATCCAAGGGTACCATTAAGTGAGAGCTGAATGATGGATGGGCTGATCATACTTCTTGTCATAGGAGTCGTGAGCGCCGTTATCATTCTTTCCATTCTCTTCACCATGGAGCGCCGCAAAAAGATGGCGGCCTACGCTGAATCCCAGGGATGGCACTTCACTCCGGACAAAGACAAGGGAATGAGCGATCGATACCCGTCCTTCAAGTGCCTGCGTCGGGGCCACAGCCGCTGGGCCTACAACATCATGCGGGGCGACAGGGACGGGCGGGACGTTACTGCCTTCGACTATCACTATGTGACGGGTCACGGCAAGAACCGGCAGGTCCACAACTTCTCCGCCCTGGTCCTCCAAAGCCCTCTGACGCTCAAGCCGCTCTACATCCGGCCAGAAAATGTCTTCGACAAGGTCTCGGATTTTTTCGGCAAGGACGACATCGACTTCGAGTCCGCGGAATTCAGCCGCAAGTTCTTCGTGAAGGCCCCGGAAAAGCGCTGGGCCTACCATGTTATCCACCAGCAGATGATGGAATACCTCCTCGAAGCGCCCAGCTTCCACATCCAGTTCGACTCAAGGGATGTCATGGTCTGGCGGAACAGACGCTTCAGAGAGCAGGATTTCGACGAGGCCTTCACGCTGATCCAGGGCATGTTGGAGCGGCTGCCCGAGTATGTCAAAAAGCAGCTCGAGGGAGAAGCCGGACAGGCCGGAGGTTCAACTCAGGAGGAATAATGGAAGCACTGTACGTACTTATCGGCCTGCTGTTGATCACACTGTTCTGGGTCATCGCCATCTACAACTCGCTGGTCAGGCTGCGCCAGCACCTCAAGGATTCCTGGGCCGGTATCGAAACGGAGCTCCGGAGACGCTACGACCTGATTCCCAACCTGGTCGAAACCGTCAAGGGGTATGCGGCCCATGAGAAGCAGGTGTTCGAAAAGGTTACCGAGGCCCGGACCCGCGCCGTTAGTTCCTCCGGCTCCCCCACTACCCAGGCCGCGGACGAGAACGTGCTGGTCCAGGGGCTGCGATCCCTTTTTGCCGTGTCCGAAGGGTATCCGGAACTGAAGGCCAGCGATAACTTCCTGGAGCTGCAGAGGGAGCTGGCCAACACCGAAGACCGCATCCAGGCTGCCCGCCGATTCTACAACGGCAACGTGCGCGACCTCAACACACGGATCGAGGTCTTCCCCTCCAACCTCATCGCTAACC
>CBFDBC010000165.1:0-8720 GCA_965602945.1 uncultured bacterium
CATCGTCAAGCGGTTCCGGCCGCGCCTGACCGATCTGGGGCAGGTCAAGGTCGGGAGGATCAGTGCGGTGGTAGTCATGCTCCTCGCCATGGCCTGGTCCACACAGGGTGGAAAGTACGGCAGCATATTCGAGGCGGTCAACGCGGTCGCGGCTCACCTGGCCCCTCCCATCACCACGGTTTTTCTCTGGGGTGTTTTCTGGCGCCGGGGCACCAAACAGGCGGCTCTCACGACCCTGATCGCCGGATTTCTCCTGGGTGCGATCTCCTTCCTTGTCGATCTCCCCGTGATCGGGCAGGAAAAGGTCATCACCGACGGCTGGGGGATCCCCTTCATGATGCAGGCCTGGTGGATGTTCTGCCTCTGCTCGGTAATATTTTTCGTCGTCAGCCTGCTCACTCCTCCTCCGGATCCCGCCAAGATCGAGGGCCTGACCTGGAAGAATCCCCTGCAGGTCATCGCCCAGGGGAAGGTCACAGGGTTCCTGGACCCGAGGGTGATCGCTGTGCTGCTTCTTCTGATAATGGTCGTCCTATATTACACATTGCGATAGATCGCATGCAAAATTTCGGGAAAAGAAGGTGGCAATGAGAAAATTCAACTACTATCAACCCACGGAGATTCGTTTCGGCAGCGGCCGGATACAAGAGGTTGGAGATGCCGTCTCCCGTTGGGGGCGACGCTGCCTCCTGGTTACCGTCCCGGTCTTCCCGGAATTCAAGGACCTGTATCGGAACGTGAAACAGTCACTCGAGGACAGCGGCGTGGCGGTGGCGCACTTCGATGGTGTGATCCCCAATCCCACCATTGAGGTGGTCGCGGCGGGGGCCCGCATGGCCCAGGATCACAAGGCCGATGTGGTCATGGGCCTGGGGGGGGGCTCGAGCATGGACACGGCCAAGGCCATCGCCGTGGAGGCGACACATGAAGGGATCTGCTGGGACTACCTGTTCTTCAGAGACAGCCAGCCCTCCGATCGGACGCTCCCCGTTGTGGCCGTCTCCACCACATCGGGGACCGGTTCTCATGTGACCCAGGTGGCGGTGGTCACGAATCCGGAAGAGAAGGTCAAGTCAGCGCTCTACCATCCCCTGCTTTTCCCGGGGACCTGCATCGTCGATCCCGAACTCATGCTCACGGTGCCCGGACGCGTCACGGCCTCCACCGGTTTCGATGTGTTCGCCCATGCCTTCGAGAGCTTCATCACACCCAACGGATCGCCTTACACGGACCTGATCTCGTTCGAAGCCATCCGTCTGGCTGCCGCTCACCTTCCCCGGGCGGTCGAGGACGGGAGTGACCTGGAGGCCCGGACACACATGGCCTGGGCCGACACCCTGGCGGGCCTCAGCATCGCCAATGCCGGGGTGACCCTCCCGCATGGGATCGGGATGGCGATCGGCGGGATGTATCCCCGTGTGATGCACGGTGAGGCCCTGGCTGTGGTCTACCCGGCCATACTCGAATACACATATCAGGCGGTCCCGGACAGGTTCGCCCGGGTCGGGCGCGTGTTCGATCCCTCCCTGGGAGAGCTATCCGAAGCCGAGGCGGCTGCCGCATCCGTCGGCGTCATCGAGGGGTTCATCAAACAGATCGGCATGAGCCTGTGTTTCGAGGATCTGAAAGTGCCCAAGGAGGAACTCCGGGCCCTGGCCGAAGCCTCGCTGGTGCTTCCCGATTATAAGAGCCACCCCCGTGTGATCGACCTGGACGGTGTCTATGAGCTGCTGCTCAAAAGCTGCAGGCTGTAGTCGGGGCGCTGCCCTGAGAATTTCGGCCGCCGGACCGGGGTGGAGCGATGGTATACAAGACGATTCCATGTCTTAGGGAAGGTGAACGATGAAAGGCACATTCTTCGATCGTAAACGCAATCACAGCTGTCGGCCGTTCTCGGTTCTGATCGTTTCCGTCCTGCTGGTCGGCTTGAATGCCGGGTATGGGATATGCGAGGAAGGCAAACCCGCGGCCAGGTGGACATTCGATGGAAAGACCGTGGAAACCGTTCTAGATGAGGTGAGCGGGGCCGCCGACACGATCTCTGGAAATTTCAGGATCGTGGCCGGCGTCTCGGGTGAGGCCCTCAAGTTCGACGGCTACACGACAGCGATCAGGAGAAAAGCGTCCGAGACCCCGGAGCTGTCCTCTTCCTTCACGCTCGATGCCTGGGTGGCCCTGGCCGCCTATCCCTGGAGCTGGTGCCCGGTGGTTAGCCACGAGGCGGAGAATGCCGGATATGCCCTGGAGATCGGCCCCGATGGGGAGCTGGCCGTCAAGGTCTTCTCGGGGAGCGCCTGGCGGATGTGCATATCCGGGACACGGATACCCCTCCGGACCTGGACCCACGTCACGGGCGTGTTCGATCCGGAACGGGGCCTGGTTGTCTTCATCGACGGCCGGGAGCAGGGCCGTCTGGAATTTCAGGGAGGCATGACTCCCGCCCGCGGGGCCGGCCTCGTCATCGGCTCGGTCCCCCATCCCTCCGAGCCCGCATACATCCACCGGGAACACGGAACCCTTCCCGGTTGGTATTCCCTGGACGCCATCCTGGACGAGGTCACGCTCCACGACCGAGCCCTGTCTGAGGATGACTTCAGCGAGGTCTTTGCGGCCCTCGTGCCAGAAATCCCTCCCGACATCCCCCCTCGGGTTCTCCCTTCCGGACCCGCGGGGCCCGGCCGTTTCGGGGCCTACTACTCGCACCTGAAATACTACTGGGAGTGGGACGACCTCTGGCGGACCGCCGACCATCCGGACGTGGTCGTCCAGTTCGAAGACTCCCCGGTGCGCGTCGTGTTCTGGCGAGGCACCCGGTACTCTCCGGCCTGGGTTACGGAAAACAACCTGTGGATGGCCGACCAGAGTGTCGAGGCCTGGGACAACGAAGAAGGCTGCTTCGAGCACATGCAGGACCGCCACTGCCGCTATTCGCATGTAAGGATCATCGAAAACACACCGGCGCGGGTGGTGGTCCACTGGCGCTACGCCCCGGTCAGCGCCTACGACAATCATTGGCGGGTCGACCCCCGCACGGGCTGGGGCTGTTGGGTGGATGAATACTACTATTTCTACCCGGACCGGACCGGAATCCGCAAGTACACCTGGGAAAAGGGCTCGCTGGGCCGGCCGCGCCAGTTCCAGGAATCCATCCCGTTGACCGGGCCCGGACAGGTCCAGGGCGATGTGGTCAACGAACAGTATGTCACGGTCGCCAACCTCCTGGGGGAGAAACAGTCGTTCCACTACATCGAAAACCCTCCCAGAAAGACCGGCAAACCCATCCCCGAGAATCCCATGATCCAGATGCACAACCTGAAGGCGGACAACAATCCCTTCATCATCTTCGAGCCGGGAGGGGAGATGCACTATCTCCGGGACATGAACATCTCGGCCCTGTCCCGGCCCGGGTCCTGCAGTCACTGGCCCATCGGACAGATGTGCTGTGACGGCCGCACGCAGAGGACGACCGACCGCGCCGCCAGCTTCCTGGGATTCCCCATCACCGATCCGGTCATCCATGAGGACGGGAACCGGCACTGGGTGAGTTCCCTCTACGGCATGCATGACCAGCCGTTCGATCGGCTGCTGCCTCTGGCGAAGTCTTGGGTCCGGGCTCCGGAGCTGAGGGTGGCGTCAGGCGACCTGGAAGCGGCTCACTATGATTTTTCCCAGCGGATCTACGTCCTCAACAGCCGGGAGGCAGACAGGCCCTCGGCTGAACTTGTCCTGGAGGCCGGTCCTGAATCGCCGATGATGAACGCCTGCCTGAAGATCACGGGCTGGGGAGATAGCACGCCCCGGGTGGCCATCGACGGGGTGCTCCTCGAACAGGGGGAGGATTGCAGGCTGGGTCACATCCGGACCCTGGAGGGCACGGACCTGCTTCTGTGGCTTCCGGTGGAGTCCCGTGCGCCGGTGCGGATCTCGCTGTCGCAAGGAGCGGACTGATCCCAAGATCCTATGCCGGGTGGGCCGAGGATATGGCCTGATCTGAGCTGCGGGCCATGCGGACGCTGTTTTTTTGCGCTCAGTTGTGATAAGGAGGAAGGAATGAAGCAGGTCCGATTGATAGAACCGGAAACGGTTGTCCTGGAAGAGGTGGATAAACCGGTTCCGGAGGACACTCAGGTGCTCATCCGCGTCAGGAGGATCGGCGTCTGCGGTTCGGACATTCATGCCTACTACGACAAGCACCCCTACATCAGCTGTCCGATCGTCCAGGGGCATGAGTTTTCCGGTGAGATCGAGGAGACCGGGAACCGGGTCAAGGCCCTGGCCGTGGGTGACAGGGTCACCGTCATGCCCCAGCTGACCTGCGGGGTTTGCCATCCCTGCACGCACGGCAGCTACCACATCTGCAACGAGCTGAAGGTGATCGGCTGCCAGGCGGATGGGGCGGCCCGGGAATTCATCCCGGTCGACCAGGAACTGGTGGTCAAGCTCCCCGAGGACATGAGCTTCGATCATGGAGCCATGGTCGAGCCTGTGGCGGTTGGTGTCCACGCGGTCAGGCGCCTGGGTGAAGTGTCCGGCATGAACATCCTGGTGCTTGGGGCCGGACCCATAGGAAACCTTGCGGCTCAGGCTGCGAAGAGCCTGGGGGCGGCGGCCGTGATGATAACGGATGTCAGCGCCTTCCGGGTGGAATCCGCACATGCCAGTGGTATCGATCATGCCGTGAACGTGAGTGAAGAACTGCTGGAAGAGAAGCTCGATGCCGCCTTCGGGCCCGCCGGGGCCGACGCCATACTGGAGTGTGTGGGGGCTCAGGATACCATCGAGCAGGCCGTCGGCTTGGCCCGCAAGGGGACGGACATCATCGCGGTGGGGGTCTTTTCCGAAAAGCCCACTGTCGACCTGGGGCTGGTGCAGGACAAGGAGCTGCGGCTCATCGGAACGCTCATGTACCAGGCTGAGGATTACCGGACTGCCATCGAGCTCATCGAGACGGGAAAGATTCGGCTGGACCCGCTGATTTCCCGGCATTTCGCATTCGAAGACTATCCCCTGGCTTTCAAAGCCATCGAACAACAAGGCGACAGGATCATGAAGGTCCTGATCGATCTCTAGGCGGGCTGCCCGGTAGGAGAGGCAAGGCATGAACAGACGCACCTTTTCTTCTTCTTGGCAGCAGGCGGAGAATATGTGCTCCTCCCGATCTCTGCGAGAGGCCGTGATACTGAACATCGATGAGATCGCGTGAGGGTCAATGAGAATGGGAAAGATAGGGGAAGGGAACGTGAGAATGAACAGTTGGAAACGGGCTGTCGTGGTGCTTCTCGCCGCTGCTCTTCTCGGATTGGTCGCCCGATCCGAGGAGGATATAGACCTGCGTCCCGAAGGCCTCCGATGCGAATACCGGGTCGATCCCCTGGGGATCGGCACGGACAGTCCCCGGCTGAGCTGGATCCTGGAATCCGGAGAAAGGGGCCAGGGACAGACCGCCTACAGAGTCCTGGTGGCGGACAGCCCGGCGAAGCTGGCCCGGGATGAAGGAAACCTGTGGGACAGCGGCCGGGTAGAGTCCGCCGGGACACTCCACATCGAATATGATGGGGCCTCCCTGAGGAGCGGGCAGGCATGTCACTGGAAGGTCCGCATATGGGACCGGGACAGGCATCCCTCAAAATGGAGCAGGCCCGCATCCTGGGAAAATGCGCTGCTCGTGCCTGAGGACTGGAAGGGGACCTGGATCTCCGATGGGAAACCTGCGCCCTCTAAGGATGCGGATTTTTACCGGGAGGATCCGGCTCCGCTGTTTCGCAAGGCGTTCGTCGTGGATAAAAAGATCGTCCGTGCCAGGCTCTACGTTACCGGGTTGGGTTATTATGAGGCCCGGATCAACGGCCGGCGGGTGGGCGACCAGGTGCTCGATCCGGGCTGGACCGATTACCGGGACCGCGTCTTCTACAGCACCTATGATGTAGCGGATCTCCTCCAGAAGGGGGAGAACTGTTTGGGGGTCATGCTGGGGAACGGCTGGTACAACCCCCTCCCGCTGCGGATGTGGGGCCGGCTGAACCTCCGCGAACATCTTCCCGTGGGCCGGCCCTGTCTGATCGCACAGCTCGAGCTGGTGTTCGCCGACGGGACGCGGCAGGCACTGGCCTCCGATACCTCCTGGAAGTTCCGGGAAGGGCCGATCCGGAGGAACAACATTTTCCTCGGAGAACTCTATGATGCGCGGCGTGACAGCGCGGATTGGGACCTGCCCGGATTCGAGGACGGCGGGTGGGAAAACGCAGAGCCGGCTCCGGCTCCCGGCGGCAGGCTTGAGGCACAGCCTCTGCCGCCGGTTCGGGCGACCGAGAAGATCGAGCCTGTTGCATTGACGGAACCCTGCCCCGGAACAGTCATCTTTGACATGGGAGAGAATTTCGCAGGGTGGGCCCGCCTGCGGATAGGAGCGCCTACGGGAACGGAGATACGCTTCCGCTACGGCGAGCTGCTCTATCCTGACGGGACCCTGAATCCCATGACGAGTGTTGCCGGCCAGGTCAAGGGGAAACGAAGAGACGGCGCTCTCATAGGAGGGCCGGGCTCGCCGGAGATCGCCGAGCAGAGGGATGTCTACATCGCCAAGGGCCTGGGTGAGGAATTCTATTCGCCCAGGTTCACTTTTCATGCCTTCCGATACGTGGAGGTCTCCGGATACTCTGTTCGACCGGAGCTCGGGGACCTGACCGGGTTCCGCCTGCATTCGGATGTCGAGGAGGTCGGCTTCTTCGAGTGTTCCGATCCCCTGTTCAACCGGATCCAGGACATGACGCGCCGGACCTTCCTCAGCAACATCTTCAGTGTCCAGTCAGACTGCCCGCACCGAGAGCGCTTCGGGTACGGGGGAGACCTGGCCGTGACCGGCGAGGCCTTCATGCTGAACTACGACATGGCCGCCTTTTATGCCAAGGCGGTGCGTGACTGGCACGATGCGGCCCTTCCGGATGGGATGCTGACGGACACGGCGCCGTTCGTGGGGATCCACTACTGCGGCGTGGCCTGGGCCATGGTGCACCCGCTGCTCCTGAGGCTGCTTCACCGGTACTACGGGGAACGCCGGCTGATCGAGGAGCAGTATCCGACATCCAGCCGCTGGCTGGATCTCGTGGCCGCACGTAATCCCGACCATATCATCCGCGAGGGGCTCAGCGACCATGAAGGACTCGAGCCGGCGCCCGCTCCCAAAATGGTGACTCCGCTTTATCTCGAGAGCGCCAGGCTGCTGACCTGGCTGGCAGGATTCCTCGGGCGGGCCGAGGATCAGGCCCGTTATGATGGCCTGGCGGATGCGATCCAGGCGGCCTACCGGGAGCAGTTCCAGGGAAGGGATGCCGGCCGGATCGAACCCGTGAGCCAGGCAGGCCAGGCTTTTGCCCTGGCCCTCGATCTCCTGCCCCGGGAGGAACGTGAGGCGGCGCTGGGCGTGCTCCTGAAAAAGATCGAAGATGAGGAAGGGCACCTTACCACCGGGATCTTCGGCACACGGCTTCTGCTGGACGCGCTTTCCCGTGCAGGCCATGCCGGTACGGCCGCGGAGATCATCAGGAAGAAAACCTTCCCCGGTTGGGCGTTCATGCTGGAAGAAGGAGCCACGACCCTCTGGGAGCACTGGGAGTTCAGCGACAACACATTCTCTCACAACCATCCGATGTTCGGATCGGTCAGCGAGTGGTTTTTCAAGTGGCTGGCCGGGATTCAGCCCCATCCCGAGGCCGTGGGCTTTGACCGGATCCTCATCCGGCCCCAACCCGTTTCAGGAGTGGATTGGGCCTCGGCCCGCTACTCCTCGATACGGGGTGAGATCTCGGTGCATTGGGAAAAGAAAAAGAACACATTCCTTCTCAGAGTCACTATCCCTCCCAATGCGCGGGCCGAGATACATGTTCCCACTTCTGATCCGGCGTCTGTCCGTGAGGGAGGCCGGCCCGCAGCCTCGGCCGCCGGCCTCCGTTTTCTGGGGCAGGCCGCCGGATGTGCGGTCTACGAAGCAGAGTCGGGCGTGTACGAGTTTTCCGCGCAGCCGCCTAGCATTTCATAGCTTCGACGTCGTCTATGGTCTTGGGTATGGGTTTCCCCAGCAGGCGGTATCCCGTCTCCGTGATCAGGAAAGCCTCTTCGTTCCGCAGGCCCCCGAAGTCCTTGTAGGTCGCGACCTTATCGTAGTTGATGAACGCTTCGAACCGCCTCTCGGCCTTCCACTGGTCGATGAGCTCGGGGATGAAGTAGATGCCTGGTTCCACGGTCAGCACGAATCCCGGCTCCAGCTCACGCGCCAGGCGCAGGGACTTCAATCCGAATTGCGTGCTTTTTTCCTCTCCACCGTACCCGACGAACTTCTCGCCCAGGTTTTCCATGTCGTGTACATCCAGGCCCATCATGTGCCCGGTGCCGCAGGGGAAGAAAAGCGCATGGGCGCCCTGGGCTACGGCCTCATCGATGTCGCCCCGCATGAATCCCAGGTCCTTGAGTCCCTGAGCCACGGTCCGGCAGGCCAGGAGGTGGATGTCCCGGAACGGGATCCCCGGCTTGAGTGCCGCGACTGCGGCCTCGTGCGCGTCGAGGGAGACCTGGTAGATCTCTTTCTGACGGGGCGTGAAAAGAACATCGACCGGCATGGTGCTGGACAGGTCGCCCGCGTAACCCATGGCGGTCTCGGCCCCGGCATCCAGCAGGAACATGTCGCCTCCCTTGAGTACGTTGCCGTGGAAGTGGTTGTGCAGGGT
>CBFDBC010000166.1:0-8694 GCA_965602945.1 uncultured bacterium
GGTTTCTGGTCGTTCCCCGGGGGGGAGAGTGCCGGTCTGCAAGGGTTCGGAATGTCTCCCTTCAGCCAGGCCCCGAAGACAATGGGCTCATTTTTCCTTGGAAGACAGGTACAGAGATATAAGAAAACCACCGATACAGATCCCGAAGATCAGGATCATCATCAAAATAGCTTCAATCGACATCGTTGCTCACCACGAATCGCTTGGTAATGAGTTTGTTGAACATTATGAATACCGCGATAGCCACGCCCCATTGAAAAAGGACCGTCCCCACAGATCCCCTGGAAAAGAAATTGAGCCAGTTCTCCGGATCGCCCTTGTAACTGTCCCAGAACCACCAGACCAGCATCGCGATGATCTGGACCGGCAGGAAGAATTTGACAAGAAAATCGAACGCTCTTCCCAGTTTGATCTTGTGCTCGGGGCTGGTGATGATCTCCTCACGGAATCTCTTGGGGCCGATCTTCAGGACCATGAAAATGAAAAAGGATCCGCTGACCAGGAGTCCCAGGCCCCAGACATGGTCCTGGTTATTGAAGAAGCCCAAGCTTATGGCAGAGGGCAGCCCCAGCACGAAGCAGGTTCCGCCTACGATCAGGACGGCCTTTTTCCGTGAGAATCCGCCGTCCATGAATATCCGAGTGATCAGCTCGAGCTGGGCGATGAGTGAGGAAAAGGCGGCGAAACACAGCGCGAGGAAAAAAAGTGCCAGAAATAGAGACCCGGACGGGATTTGAGCGAACAGATTGGGGATCCACTTGAAGGTCAGCCCTTCGTTCCCCTGTCTCATGATGTCCATGACCTTTTCCTGTGCCAGGTTCTGCCCGTAGAAGAATGAAAATACGGTCGGGATCACGGCGATAGCGGCCAGCAGAGAGGCCAGATTGTTACCGAAACCCAGCGTGGCGGAGGTCACGACCGGGTTCTCGTTTTTCCGGGAGTAAACGGCATAGGTGAGAAGCAGTCCCCACCCGGCCCCCGTCGACCATGCGGCCTGGCTGGCTGCGTTCAACCAGACCTCGAGGTTTCCCAGTTGCGAGAAATTGGGAGCGAACAGGAAGTTCAGTCCCTGAAAGGCGCCGGGCAGGGTAAGGGCACGGCCGGCCGCCACCAGGAGGAGAATGAAGAGAGAGGGAATGAGAATCCGGTTCGCCCGTTCGATCCCTTTGATCACGCCGAAGTAGATGATGCCGCACCCGATGAGGATGGCGGTGAAATGAAACACCACCGGCTCCCAGGACGAGGTGAATCCCAGCCAGAACTTCTCGGGATTCTTGCCGGCCAGGCCCTGAAAACATGTGGCCAGGAAATACTTCAGGCACCAGCCGGTTACGACTGCATAATAGAACGTGATGGCCGCGGTGACGAATGCCACCCATGTTCCCATCCAGGCGAATTTCCGGCCCATCATATTGGCGAAAGACCCAATGACTCCCAGCCGCGTTTTCTTCCCCACCGCGAGTTCGATTGTGAGAAGAGGAAACGCCCAGATAAACAGGAACAGGAGCCACACCAGCATGAAGGCGCCTCCCCCGTACTGGGCCGCGATGCGGGGGAATCGCCACATGTTTCCGGTTCCCACCGCCATCCCCAGGCCCGCGAAGATGATCCCCCAGCGGGAAAAGGATTCTTTTTTGCTCATTTGAACCTCACTTTACTGATTGGCTGTGCCTGTGTCAACAACCAGGAAAGGATGCAGGCCGCTTTGACCGGAGGCTCTGCGCGCGAATGCCAGAAGCCGGCCTTCCTCGCTGAAGAGCCGGAACACGGCAGCCTCAGGGTCTTCGCCGGGACCACCGGATACGCCGTCTTCCAGAATGCCGGCGATATGCTGGGGTGCGATGAGGTTGCCGTTGCGGGCCAGGGCCGTGCCCTCTTCACTAAGGATGAGCTTGGGGAACTCGGGCAGAAGCTCTTCGATGGGGATAAGGAAATCCCCTGTGTCACCCGAAGCGGACAGTTCGGCGATCTCCTCCAGAGTGAGGGCGTCCTCCAGGCTGAACCGCCCGATCGCGGTGCGGACGAGACGTGCCAGATGTGCGCCGCACTCCAGCTGCTGGCCGAGATCATGGGCCAGGGAGCGGATGTAGGTTCCGGAGGAACATCGGACGCTGAACTCGATGTCCGGGGCGTGGAAGCTCAGGCACTGGAATGAATGCACGGTCACGAGTGAGGATGTCAGGGGCGTGGGCAGGTTGGCTCTCGCCAGCTCGTAGAGTGGGCGGCCCTTGTGTTTTTTGGCAGAGAAGGGAGGGGCAAGTTGGGACATCTCACCTTCGAAACGCCGCATGGCCTGTTCCAGTTCCGGCCGGCCCGGCCATCGAGTGGAGGGGGAGGACGTGGGTTTGCCTGTGGAATCATAGGTGTCCATGGACTGTCCCAACCGGATCTCTCCAGAATAGGCCTTATCCAGTTTGGAATAAAATGGGAACAGGCGTGTGGTTGAGCCGACCGCTACCAGGAGCAGTCCCGTCGCCAGGGGATCCAGTGTGCCGAAATGGCCGACCTTGTTTCCTGGCAGCAGGATGCGCACCTGTTTGACCACGTCATGGGACGTGACCAGAGGCGGCTTCCGGACCTGGATAATGCCGTCCATACTGTTGTGATCTGCGCTGCGCCGGAATCGTCGCCGGGCGCTGCTCTACCTATATCTGTCCGTTTTCCTTGAGCAGGCGGTTGACCTCGGCAGGGATTTCCCGTATCAAGGTCTCATATTCTCCCTGTACCGTAAAACCGGCTGCGTGGAGATGGCCCCCGCCTCCATAATACTCAGCCACCATGGCTGCATTGGCAGAGGCCTTGGACCGGATGCTCACTCGAAATGTGTTCTCTGTCATCTCCTTGAAAAAGAGGACCATGCGGGCCCCTTTTACAGAGCGGGCCAGCGTGGTGATGTCCTCGGAGTCGATCTCCTGCAGGTTCAGATCGTCCAGGAGCCGTTTGAACATTGTGATGACGGCGATGTTGCCCTCAGGATTCATCTCCAGGGTAGAGAGGACCTGTCCCAGCAGCTTGACCTTTTCCCACGGATTGTTATGGAAGAGCATCTCCGTCACCTGAATGGGAACTACCCCATACTTGACGAGCTGGTAGCTGATCTCGAAAGCATCCGCCGTGGTGTTCGAGAACTGGAACGATCCGGTATCAGAGACGATGGCGCTGTAGAGCTGGGTGGCGATTTGGGGGGTGAAGGATATCCCCAGCTCTTCCCCCAGGCGGAAGATCATGCAGGCGACCGCCGGGGCCTCCGGGTCGACCCAATTGATATCCGCATAGCGGTCGTTGGAGTGGTGGTGATCGATGTTGATCTTGAAATAGTCTTCGAGGCGGGATTGTCCAGACCGGGAGACGTTGGCACACTCCAACAGGATGATGCAGTCATAGCTGTCGTCCGGCATCTCGCCGATCCGGATCCGGTCCACATCCGGGTAGTTGTTGAAGGGGAAGGGAAGCCGGTCTTTGATAAATGCTCCCATCTCCTTGCCCAGCATCTCTCCCATGAAAAGCAGGGCGAGGCTTGTGCAGATGGAGTCGCCGTCAGGTCGGAGATGGGAAAGGACGGCGATCTTGCGGCTTCCCAGGATCTTGTCCCGGATTTGTCTGATAAGTTCAGCGTCCATGGTCTTTAATGTCGTTCAGTAGCTCGTCGATCCGGCTTTCCTGTCCCACCTGAGGGTCCAGGGAAAAAATTAGCTTGGGATTATACTTCAATTTAGAACGTGAGGCAATAGATTTGCGAAGACTCAGCTGCAGGTTTTCGAGTTGCAGTAGCGCAGGTTCGGGATCCGCCTTTCCGAAGACACTGACATATATGTGGGCGGTCTTCAGGTCTTTGCTTATCTCAACCCGTGTGACCGTGACAAGACCCGCTTCCGAATCCTGCATCAGGGGGATGAGCTGTGCGCTCAGGATCTCCTGGACCAGACTGGCGATTCTTTTCTGTCTGAGGCTCTCATTCATGCTGGCTTTCTCAGAGGTAAGAGATGTCGGCCTTCAATATTTCCCCGTCTATGGTCTCCTCGATGTCTCTGACGATCTGATTCAGGGTCTTCTCGATAATGCTCTTCTGGCTGTTCAGGGTCACCATTCCGATGCGCGATCTCTGCCATTTGTCCTGGAAGTCGAGTTCTGAGACCGCGACGTTGTGGCGGGTCTTGAGCCGGTCCAGAATCCCTTTGAGGCGCTTCCTTTTTTCTTTCAGGGAGTGGGAGTAGGGAAGGTAGATCTCAAGCACAAGGCAGCCAATAATCATGCTTATCGAAAATGTCTATCTTAGATCGGTTCGGGAGCAAACTTCTCCGTGGTAAAGGCTTCGATGATGTCTCCTTCCTGGATCCCCTTGAAACGGTCCAGGCCGATACCGCATTCGAGATCCTTTTTTACTTCCGTAACATTGTTTTTAAGGTGTTTGAGCGAAGAGATACGGCCCTCATGGAGGACTTCCTGTCCTCGTATGAGGCGGACATCCGCATTCCTGCTGATCTTCCCATCCGTGACCAGACAGCCGGCGACCTCTCCTATACGGGGTATGTTGAACACACGCCTGATCTGAGCCCGGCCCAGGTAGACCTCCTTGATCACGGGATCCAGGAGCCCGGTCATGGCTTTCTTGATGTCATCCATGAGCTGATAGATCACGCTGTATTCCCGGATCTCGACCTTTTCTTTTTTGGCCAGGTCCAGGATGTTCTGCTGCGGTTTAACGTTGTATCCCAGGACTATGGCGTTGGAGGCCGAAGCCAGCACGATGTCTCGTTCCGTGATGTTTCCGGTGGCCGAATGGATGATCTTGACCGAGACCTGGTCGGTGCTCAAGTTGGGCAGGATGTCGTTCAGTGTATCGATGGAACCATGCACGTCCCCTTTGATGATGAGCTGCAGCTCCTTGGCCCCTCCACCCTCGATGGATTTGAAGAGCTGATCCAGAGTCAGAGGCCCCTCCTTGTGCACCGGGGCGTCTTTCTTGATCTTCGTGAGCCGGTAACTGGCGATGCGCTTCGCCGATTCCAGGTCTGGCACGGCCTGGAAAAGGTCACCGGCCAGGGGGACATCCGAGAATCCCATGACCTCGATCGGCATGGACAGACCCGCTTCTTTCAGGGTTTTTCCATGCTCGTCGAACAGCGCCTTAGCCTTACCGAAGCGGGTACCGGAGATAAACGCATCTCCCTGATGCAGGGTCCCCTGCTGTATGATGACCGTTGCCAGGGGGCCTTTCTGAGCATCCAGCCTTGCCTCGAGCACGACTCCTTGAGCCGAGACGTTGGGATTCCCTTTGAGCTCCAGCATCTCGCTTATCAACCCCACCATTTCGAGAAGATCGTCCAGGTTGGTCTTTTCCTTGGCGGATACCTCCACGCTGACGACATCTCCTCCCCAATCTTCCACCAGCAGGCCTTCCTTGGAGAGCTGTTGTTTGGATTTATCCGCGTCTGCTCCCGTCTTGTCGATCTTGTTGATGGCGACCAGAATGGGAACCTCGGCGGCTTTGGCATGATCTATGGCCTCTTTGGTCTGAGGCATCACTCCGTCGTCAGCCGCGACCACCAGGATCACGATATCGGTGGTCTTGGCTCCGCGTGCCCGCAGGCGCGTAAAGGCTTCGTGGCCCGGCGTGTCGATAAAAGTGATGGGCCGGCCCTTGTGCTCCACCTGGTAGGCGCCGATGTGCTGAGTGATTCCGCCGGATTCTTTGTTGACTAAGTTTGATTCACGTAAGGCATCCAGCAGAGTGGTCTTGCCATGATCAACATGTCCCATGATGGTCACGACCGGCGGGCGGAGAACCAGTTCGTCCGGATCGGACAGAGCCAGCTGGCTGATCTCGTCTTCCACGGAAGTGATCTCGATGGCAACACCAGAGATCTTGGTGATGAGGTTCGCGATGTCCTGCGTGATATCATGGTTGACGCCTACTTCCAAGCCCTCCTTGCGCAGGGCTTCGATCAGGTCTTTGGCCCTCACTCCGAGGTTTTCACAAAAGTCTTTGAGGTTGGTCCCCTCACGAATCTGGGCCTTGGGGATTTCATTGTTTTGTTCGTTGCTGCTCATGATTTATATTTTCCTAATCACTTTTGATCTCGATCTTCCATCCCACCAAACGGGAGGCCAACCGGACGTTGATGCCTTTTTTGCCTATCGCCAGAGAGAGCTGGTCTTGCCCGACCCTGGCCTGCAGGACTTGTCTTTCCTTATTGAGATAGAACACATCCAGGACTCTGGCCGGGCTGAGAGCGGCCTTGGCAAAGGCCAGCGGATTGTCCGACCACTCGATGACGTCGATTTTTTCGCCGCCCAGCTCTTTGCTTATTGCGAGGATCCGGTTCCCTCTGACTCCGATGCAGGCTCCAACCGGATCTATGTCTTGTTCTTTCGAGCTCACCGCCACCTTGGCTCTTTCTCCGGTCTGCCGGACCAGGTATCGGATCTCGATATTTCCGTTCGCGATCTCCGGGATCTCCAGCTCCAGGAGCTTGGCCAGGAATCGCGAATCGGCGCGGGAAACGATAACCTGGGAACCCTTGGCGTCCCTCAAGACATGCGTGATCACGGCTTTGATCCGGTCGCCCCGGCGGAATGTGTCGGAGGCGAGCATCTCCCGCTCGGGCAGCAGGGCGTCTGTCTTGTTGATTTCCAGGATCATGTTCTGATTGGCCTCGACGCGCCGCAGCACTCCTGTGACGATCTCTCCAGTGCGGGGAGCGAACTGGTTGTAGATCCGTTCCTGTTCCGCATCCCGGACTTTTTGAAAGATGACATGTTTGGCGGCCTGCGCCGCTATGCGGCCGAGAGTGTCAGAAGGCAGGTCGATCTCCATGGTTCCTCCCAGAACCGCATCCGTGTCGATCCGGAGTGCCTCATCCAAAGAGATCTCACAGGCGGGATCCTGAGGATCGTCCATGACCGTTTTCCTGGAATAAACCCGGAGGTTTCCCTTCTCCGGATTGAAGTCGATGGATACCTCCTCATTGTGCGAGAAGTATTCCTGGGAAGCAACCAGAAGCGATTCTTCGATGGCACCGACGATGACCTGAGCCTCGACACCGCGCTCTCGACTGAGCTCCTGTATGGTATTCCACACTTTGACTTTCATGATCGCGGTCTCTTTGTTTTTGCTCTCGGCCTGACCCTAGAGTAACAGGGGGAGATTATAACCAAATTTCTCACTTAGTGCAACGCCTGCCAACCTCCCCCTAACTGATCAAGCCCTCCCTGAAGGGGCTGCAGGGATTCAGAGTAGCCGGGAGAACGATGGATTCCACCTAGAGAAGGGGGAAGCTTCACATGAAAAGGGGCGCGAAGACCAGGCTCACCACTGCCATGAGCTTGATGAGGATGTTCATGCTGGGGCCGGAGGTGTCTTTGAGGGGATCCCCCACGGTGTCTCCGATGACCGCGGCCGCATGCACCGCCGTACCTTTGCCCCCGAGGTTGCCCTCCTCGATCCATTTCTTGGCGTTGTCCCAGCTGGCACCGGCATTGGCCATGAAGATGGCGAGAAGGACGCCGGAAGAGGTCGCCCCGGCCAGGAATCCTCCCAGAGCTTCGGCCCCGATGAAGAAGCCGACCAGGAGGGGGGCGAGCACTGCGGATAGGCCGGGCAGGATCATTTCCCAGAGGGCGCTGCGGGTCACGATGTCGATGCAGCGGTCCGAGTCCGGCTTGGCTTCGCCCTCCAGCAGTCCCTTGATCTCATGGAACTGTCGCCGGATCTCGACCACCATCTTGTTGGCCGCTCTCCCCACGGCATTGAGGGTCATGGCCGAGATGGCGAAGGGCATGAGCGCGCCGAGCAGCAGGCCCACGACTGTTTTGACGGATATGAGGTCGATCATCTCTAATTTTGCGGTCTTCTGGAAGGCCGAGAAGAGGGCCAGGGCCGTCAATGCGGCCGAGCCTATGGCGAATCCCTTGCCGATGGCGGCGGTCGTGTTGCCGCAGGTGTCGAGGCGGTCGGTGATCTTGCGGACTTCATCGCCGGCACTGGACATCTCTGCGATCCCGCCCGCATTGTCTGCGATGGGGCCGTAGGAGTCGGTGGTCATGACGATTCCGATCGTGGCCAGCATGCCCACCGCGGCCAGGGCGATGCCGTACAGTCCGGCCAGCTGAAAGGAGATGTATATGCTGAGGGCAAGGGTCAGCAGGGGAAGGATGGTGCTCTCGAACCCGAGAGCAAGTCCTGTGATGATAAGCGGCGCGCTGCCCGTCTGGGCCGTGCGGGCCAGCTTCCTGACGGGAGGGCCGGAGGTGAAGAACTCGCTTTCCAACCCGATGAAGGCCCCGGTTAGCATGCCGCAGACCACGACGAAAAACACGTTCAGGTCAGCCACCACGGTCTGGATGATGAAATAAGCTCCGATCAGGAACAGGAAACCGGCAAAATAATACGTGTTGCGTAGCGCGGACTGGGGATCCATCCGTTTCATGAGCTTCATGGACAATACGCCCAGGAAAGAGCACACCAGCCCCAGGGTGATGAGCAGCAGGGGCAGGGACATGTAGTTGATTGCAGGAGTCAGGGTGGCTCCCAAAGCCATGGATGCGATGACAGAGCCGACGTAGGACTCGAACAGGTCCGCTCCCATTCCGGCCGTATCGCCCACGTTGTCTCCCACATTGTCTGCGATGACTCCGGGATTGCGCGGGTCGTCCTCGGGGATTCCGGCTTCCAGCTTGCCTACCAGGTCGGCT
>CBFDBC010000167.1:0-8657 GCA_965602945.1 uncultured bacterium
TCGGTGCCGGCACCGCGTACCAACCCTTCGAGGCGTTCGTGAGCGTGTCGATGCGGTAATAGTCGGCCTTGCCGCGGCTTATGTCGAGCTGCAGCAGGTAGGGCGTGTCGTCCCTCCCCAGGCCCCAGCGGCCGTCCTTGGTCGTGGTCACCGTGCGCATGTTGGCGTCGGCCAGGCGCACGAACAGCTTGTCCTTCAGGTGATACACAGAGCGGTAGGTGAATTCCCGGTTCCTGCTGGCGCGGCGCATCTGTACGGACTGGATCTCCTCGTCCTTCCAGTGCCACACGTCCACGTTGGCCACCTTGTCCTTGCCGGGCTTTTCCGTTTCCTTCTGTTCTTTGATGCCGAAAAAGACCTTAGTGGCGTCCTTGTTCCAGGACAGGGTGCCAAACTGGCTGATCACCATGTTTTCGGGAAATGTGGGATCGTTCTTCGGGTCGTACGCGGCTGCCGCCACCCGGTTCTGGTCGATCCCGGTATAGGTCAACAGTACGTTGGATCTCTGGACCTTTTCCTCTTCTTCCTTGCCCTTGAGGGCGGCCGCCGCCGTGCCCTCCTCGTCCCAGGTAAGCCGGCTGTAATCGCACTCTCCGGTGTCAAGGGGGCGCATGCTGCCCGTGCTCAGAGTCAACAGGTAGACCCCGTTCCCGGCCTTGCCGTCCGCATCCACGATGTAGGCCAGATGTGTTCCGGGCTTGTTGAAGGCGAACTGCGACACGTTGCCCAGGTTGAGCGTGGGGCCGTCCTTGAGCGAGTACAGGATGAGGTCGCTCCCTCCGTGTTTGGCCTTGGGATCGCCCTTCCGTTTCTTTATCGCCAGGTAATAGGCGCCCTTGGAAAACACGAAGGAGTCCGCACCTTCCACGGTGTATTTGTCACCTGTCGCCAGGTTGATGAGCTCGGCCTTGAACACCACGGGCTGCTTGGCCTTCTGCAGCTTTTCCTTCTCTTCTTTGAGGGGCTCGATCCTGTAGGCCGCCCAGCGGGAGTCGTCGGAAAAGGCCGGCCTCGATCCGCCGGCGATCTCATAGACCGTGTCCGTGGTCAGGCTCTTGATATGGAGGGTGTTGTCCCCGTCGTTGGGCTGGTACCCGAAGGTCGCCCACCTGCCGTTGGGAGAGATGCCGGGTGATGTGATCCTCGACCACCGGGGATAGTCTTCGAGTGTCAGGACCTTGTTCCCGCCTTCCTGGGCGGCGAGGTCCGGGGCCACAAGGCCTCCCGCTGTCAGGATAAAGAAGATGGCCAGGACGGCCAACCATACGTGTGCGCTGCGGCTGTGGATTTTCATGTTTCCTCCTAATCAAGGCATGTTCACCCATTCTATGTTTCTGCTTATGATTTGTCCATTATTTGGGGACGGACCATGAAATCTTGTTGATTTTAAAAGAGTTAGATGCTAAAACGCATGGTTTTATCGCCTTAGAACACCGTTTTTGGCCCTGAAAATGCGGCTTTAAGGATCATTGTCGGAGAATCGGTGCGATCCTTTTGGCCAGCTATAAGGAGGGGATACCATAGCCGAGCCCACGGCTGATGTGGAGCCCGGCCATGAGGCTGGGGATGCGGATCAGCGCCCCGGGAGAGCGGGTGCGCAGGCTGCCGTGTACTGCGCTGGCCGCCAGCATCAATACGAAAGCGCCCGGGATCAAAAACACGACTCCCCCCAGTGTCCCGAAAACGAGTGCTGTCACCAGGCTGGCCCCAAGACCTAGAATCAATAAAGAAAGGAGCGTCTGGGGAAGGCGATGGACCCTCAGGCTGCGGCATGCCCGGCCGAGCTGGAAATTACGCATGAGGAAATCCCGCCAGCCGGTGTCCCGGAAATGTTTGACCCGCACTTCCGGGCAGAATTTAAGCTTTCGGCCGCTCAGCTCGATCTTTCTTGCCAAGTCGACGTCCTCGTGGACCATCAAGGATTCATCGAACACGTGTGGTGGCACTCCCTCTCCGGCCCGGGAGACCTCCAGGACAACACTGCGGGTAACTGCCATGTTGAAGAGTTTTGGATAGTACTTGACCAGGCGCTTCGAGGCTGGCAGAGGCAGACGCCCCGTTACAAGTGGAGAACGCAGGACATAATCCAGGGCTCGGTCGAATCCTGATGCCCGGTCTTCCAGGACATCCGGTCCCCCGATCATGCCGATCTCCGGATCCTTATCAAAGGCCGACTCATACCGCTCCAACCAGTCCGGGAAGAAGCGGCAGTCGTCGTCCGTGAAGATCAAGTACCGTCCCTTTGCGGCGCAGCAGGCAGCATTCAGAAGCGCAGCCTTGTGTTCGAAGGGGCTCGTTATGAAACGGATGCTCACGTCTCCGGATCCGGCTTCTCCAGCAACGATACGCCGGCTCTTTTCATCATCCTGGTTTCCTCCTACCAGCACCTCGAAACCTTCGTGTGGATAGGTGAGGCCCTTGAGCGATCGTAAGGCCTGTTTGAGGAATGGTCCACTGTGATAGACCGGGATGATTATGGAAAAATGAATATCCCGGGGCATATATCCCATTCACATATCTCGTTATCCGAAATCGTATTACACACATTTCGGCATTGCAACTTATACGCCAAATACGTCACCCATGCCCATGGCCGATTGAGCCTTAGGTTATTCGTTTTGGGGGTAAAATTGTAGCTCTAAGGCGAAAAAACATGCCTTCTAAGAGTATAAATAGTTTAATATCTATAAGTTAATATGGTCGGAGCGCGAATAGTGTAAACTTATGCTTCACAAATCCGTAAAATCGACTATAATGATAGACATTCGATAGTTCAACTTCCGGGAAGAAATTTGTTGAATTGAGTTTTCAAACCTAATATCTGCCTTATAGGAGGAGGTCATGAAACGTTTTGCCATTTTCGGTTTTTTCCTCATCTTGGGTGTGCTCCTGGTCCTGCCGTCCACCACGTTTGCGCAGGGGAATCAGGTCCGGCCGAGCCTCAAGGCGAGCGTCTCTCAGACCCTGGGCGTCGACACGAGCGTCACTATCGAGTACGGCCGCCCCGGTGTGAAGGGAAGGAAGATCTGGGGCGAGCTGGTCCCTTACGGACTCGCGCCCGGAAACAGGTATTCCAAGGATCAGCCCTATCCGTGGCGCGCCGGTGCCAACGAGAACACGACCATCGAGTTCAACAAGGACATCATGATCGAAGGGAACAAGCTGGCCGCCGGTAAGTACAGCATCCACATGATCCCCTCGGAAACCGACTGGATCGTCATCTTCAACACCAACAACAAGGGTTGGGGCAGCTACGCCTACAACAAGGATGAGGATGCGCTCCGCATCACGGTAACCCCGAAGAAGGCCCCCCACATGGAGTGGCTGGGATTCGGCTTCGCGGACCTGGCCGGGACCACGGCCACCGCGTACCTCCGTTGGGAAGAACTGATGGTCCCTTTCAAGATCGAGGTGCCCACAGAGTAAGAACATCCCGACCTTCTCTCAGGGCCGCTTCCCTGATCTCCGGCTCGGATCGAGCCTGGAAAGGAAAGGCATGTGAACAAGTCCATTTCTATCTTGTGCCTGCTGTTGGGGCTTTTCGTCCTGATCTCCGGGGGAGGGGAATTGACCGCCCAGCGGATCGAACTCCCCGATGCCGGGGAACTCCAGACGGCCCTCCACAAGCTCAACGTGCTCGGGAGCGTCCTCTATGTGGCCGCTCACCCGGATGACGAGAACACCTCGGCCCTGGCCTATTTCTCGAAAGGCCGTAAATTCCGCACGGCCTACCTCTCCCTGACACGGGGCGACGGCGGGCAGAACCTGATCGGACCGGAAAAGGGGGCCGAGATCGGGATCATACGTACGCAGGAGCTCATGTCCGCCCGCCGGATCGACGGCGCCGAGCAGTTTTTCACGCGCGCCATCGACTTCGGCTATTCGAAGACACCGGAGGAGACGCTCGAATTCTGGGGCCGGGAGGAGATCCTGTCCGACCTGGTCTGGATCATCCGCTGTTTCCGCCCCGATGTGATCGCCTCCCGGTTCTCTGTCGACGGCTCCAGCGGGCACGGGCACCACACGGCCGGGGGGTGGCTCATCAAGGAGGCGTTCGCCGCGTCCTCCGATCCGGACAGGTTCCCCGAACAGCTGAATCATGTCGAGCCCTGGCAGGCCAAGCGGCTGTACTGGAACAGCTGGCGGCCCAGCCCGGAGGAGGCCCGGGATCTGCAGAGCTACGATTCGGGTGCCTACAACGTGCTGCTCGGCAAGTCCTATTCCGAGATGGCCGCGGAAAGCCGGTCCATGCACAAAAGCCAGGGTTTCGGTGCGACAGCGCGGCGCGGCTCGCGCCTCGACTACTTCATGCTGGTCGGCGGTGAGCCTGCCGAGGCGGACGTTTTCGATGGGATCGACACATCCTGGGCGCGGGTGCCCGGCGGGGAAAAGATCGGCCGCATGCTGACCTCGATCAACGAATCCTTCGATCCGGAACATCCCGCCGGTTCCGTGCCCGGGCTGCTGACCGTGTACAAGGAACTCTCGAGTCTCGACGAGACCCACTGGACCCAGATCAAGAAGAAAGAGCTGCTGCGCGTCGTCCAGGCCTGCGCAGGGCTCTGGATGGAGGCCATCGCGGCCGACTACGCGGCCGCCCCGGGGGACGAGATCCGGATCGCCGCCACACTGGTCAACCGCTCGGATGTGCCCTTCCGGGTCGAGCGGATCGGCTGGCCCGGGCTGTCCGCCGAGGCCGCCGGGGAGGGGCCGCTCTCCAACAACTCGCCCCTGGTACTCGAGAAGACCGTCCGGATCCCTGAGGACGTTCCCATTTCCCAGCCTTACTGGTTGGATGCGGCCCCCAAGTTCGGAAGCTTCCGAGTTCGGGATCAGCGGCTCATCGGCGATGCGGAGAATCCTCCCTCGCTGAGCGTTTCGGTTCGCCTGGGAGTCCAGGGTGAGATTTTGGAATATTCCCTGCCCGTCCTCTTCCGGTGGACGGACCGGGCCGCAGGCGAGCTCTACCGGGCATTCGAGGTCAGGCCCAGGGTGACCCTGGAGCTCGAAGACAAGGTGAGCATATTCGCGGACGGTGATCCGAAAGAGGTCCGGCTCAAACTCAAGAGCCACTCTCCCGATGCCGCCGGGCGGGTCAGGCTTAAAGGGAACGGAGGCTGGCGGGTCTCACCGTCGGAGGTGTCCTTCGCGTTCACCGAGAAGTTCACCGAACAGAAGGTTGTTTTCGTGGTCACGCCGCCTGCGGGGGCCAGCGAAGCCGTCCTTACGGCCGAGGCGGAGATCGGGGGGAAGACCCTGGACCGGGCTCTGGTGGAGATCTCCTATCCCCACATCCACAGGCAGGTCTATTTCCCCGAAAGCCGGGTGAAGGTCGTCAAGCTGGACGTCCGCCGCCTGGGAAACCGGATCGGCTACATCATGGGCGCCGGGGACGAGGTTCCGGCCGGACTGCGCAGCCTCGGGTACGAGGTGGTCGAGCTGAGCGATGAGGCGCTGGAGAGCGCGGACCTCTCCCGGTTCGATGCCGTTATCACCGGCATCCGGGCCTACAACACGCGCGAGCGTCTCAAGCACACACAGCCCCGGCTCCTGAAATATGTCGAAGAAGGCGGGACCCTGATCGTCCAGTACAACGTCTCCCGCGGCCTGCAGATCACTGATATCGGCCCCTATCCCTTAACCATCGGGAGAGACCGCGTGAGCATGGAGTCCGCGCGGGTCGAGTTCCTCGATCCGGAGCACCCTCTCCTGAATTTCCCCAACTCCATCACGCAGAAAGACCTGGAGGATTGGGTCCAGGAGAGAGGCCTGTATTTCGCCGCCCGCTGGGACGAGAAATACACACCGGTGCTGTCGTCACACGACACTGGCGAGCCGGACAGGAAAGGCGGCCTCCTGTATGCGCGCCACGGGAAGGGTGTTTTCATCTACACCGGCTACTCCTGGTTCCGCCAGCTGCCGGCCGGCGTCCCGGGGGCCTTCCGGTTCTTCGTCAACCTGATCGAGGCAGGAAAACACGATGCCGAATCCACCGAACGATAAGCCGCCCCTCTTTTCCTCCTGGAAAAAATTGTATGCCGTTGTGCTGCTGCATTTGGCCTTCCTCATCGTGGTCTACTATCTCTTTACCAAGGCGTTCGAATGACATCGAGGATGGTCGCTTGATTTCCGCTCCTTCTCCCTTGATCGACGACTACCTGAACCGCCTCGATAAGGCTGCGCCGTTCTTCAACGGAGACTTCCGGGACCCGGATGCCTACCGGGACCAGGCCGCGAGAGTCCGCACGCGCCGCCTCGACCGGGAACGGCTGGCCGGGATCCTGAAGGAGCAGAATCGAGCTTACGGCTGCGGACCGCCAACGCTCCGGAATATCGACCGGCTGGCCCAGGCCGATACCTGCGCCGTGGTGACGGGTCAGCAGGTCGGGCTCTTCTCCGGGCCCCTCTACACCGTGTACAAGGCACTCACCGCGATCAGGCTGGCCGGGTCGCTCGACCATGATACAGGGGGAGGCTGTGTGCCGGTCTTCTGGCTGGCGTCCGACGACCACGACATAGCCGAGATAGATCACTTCGATCTGCTGGACCAGGACAACCGTGTCCAGGAGATCCGATTTCGGGACTATGCCGCGGAACTCAGGCTCCCGGCCTCGGAAGTGAAACTCACATCGGAGGTCCGCGGCTGCCTGCAGCAGCTCGATACCATGACCCGGGATTCCGAGTTCAAACCCGAGATACTGGCCCATCTGGGAGAGGCCTATGCGCCCGGACGATCGTTTGCCGATGCCTTCGCCCTCTGGATGACCCGGATGTTCGCCGCCACCGGGCTTGTGTTCATCGATGCCGCAGACCCCCGCCTCAAGGACCTGGGGAAACAGGCGTTCCTGCATGAGATCGCCGAGTGCTCTCCTTCAACGGACAGGGTCCTTGACACGTCGAAGAGACTGGAAGAGGCGGGATACCCTGTCCAGGTCGAGCTGCGCGAGGGGATCCTCAACCTTTTCTATACCGATCCGGAGCGGCAGGCCGTCCGCTGCCGTAAGGGAGAGTTCCATGTAGCGGGGATAGAACAGCCCCTTTCCCGGGAAGATTTCCTGGCACTGGCAGGGGCCAAACCACTGCTCTTCAGCCCCAACGTCCTGCTGCGGCCCGTGTATCAGGACATGCTCCTGCCTACGGTCGCCTACGTGGGAGGCCCCGGAGAGATCGCCTATTTCGCGCAGATGAAGGGGGTCTACGAAAGCTTCGGCCTGCCGATGCCGGTTATCTACCCCCGGAAAAATGTAATCCTCCTGGAAAAAAAGGTAGGACATGTGCTGGACAGCCTCGATCTTCAGATCCCGGATTTTCAGAGACGCGTGGACGGCCTGATCACCCGGATCTCCCGGGACAGCCTCCCCGCAGCTCTTGATCAAGCCCTGACAGCGGCCGCCTCTCATATGAAACAGGATTTTCAGGCCATCCGCGGCGAGATCACGGCTCTGGATACAACCCTGGAAAAGTCGGTCGACGCCGGCCTGGGCAGGATCGACCGGGAGCTCAGATCCCTGGAAAAGAAGGCGCTGCAGGCTTTAAAAAGGCGCGGCGGTACCGCCGTCGATCAGGTGAAAAAGGCCAAGAACTGCCTGTTCCCGTTCGACCGCCCTCAGGAAAGGGTTTTAAACGTCACACCTTTTCTGATCAAGTACGGATATGCATTTGTGGACAGGCTTTTGCAGGCGATAGACATGGACGATTGTGAATACCAGGTAATACAGGTGTAAACATGCCGAATACTTCGAAGCAGAGACCCGCGGAACTGGATGCGCTGGCTTTCGGCGCGCATGCCGACGATGTGGAACTGGCATGCTCCGGCACCCTGATAAAACTCGGCGCCCTGGGATACAGGACCGGAGTCATCGCTCTCACGCGCGGGGAGATGGCCACCCGGGGGAGCGCCGAGATCCGGGCCGGGGAGTTTGCTGCGGCGGGAGAGATCATGGGCCTCACCGCACATAAGATGCTGGACATCCCGGACGCCCGTGTCGAGGCATCGTGGGAGAACAAGCTCAAGGTCATCCGGGAGATCCGGGCCTTCAGGCCCCGGATCGTCTTCGCCCCCTACTGGGTGGCCCGCCACCCGGACCATGAACAGGCCTCGCACCTGGTGCGCGAGGCCGCCTATCTGTCGGGGCTGAGGAAGCTGGACAGTGGGGGACAGGAGCCGTTCCGCCCCCACAGGGTCGTCTTTTTTCAGACACGGTTCGAGTTCCTGCCCTCGTTCATCGTGGACATATCGGACTTCCACGAGCGCAAGGTGGAATCCATCCTGGCGTACAGGTCCCAGTTCCACACTCCCGGCGAGGCCGAATCCGGCGCAGAGGAGACGCTGCTCAGCCGGCCCGAATTCATGGACAGGATCACAACCCGGGACCGGCAGTACGGTGCCTACATCGGCGCGCAGTTCGGCGAGCCGTTCCTCGTCCGGGAATCCCTGAAGATCGAAGATCCGGTGGCCTTGTTCGGCCCCGAGTCCCTGGACACGGTGCCATGAAGATAGCCATCGTCTGCTATCCCACCCACGGCGGCAGCGGTGTCGTGGCCTCGGAGCTGGGGATCGGCCTGGCCGAGAAGGGGCACGAGATCCACATCGTGAGCTATGCCCAGCCCTTCCGCCTGAGCTCGTTCCACCAGAACCTCTTCGTGCATGAGGTGGG
>CBFDBC010000168.1:0-8650 GCA_965602945.1 uncultured bacterium
AGGATGCTCTTTTTTTTACGGCCGCCGCTTTTTTCCTCTCCTTTTCCGACCAGGATGATCTTGTGGAGTTTAATGTCCAGGGCAAATCCATGCAGGGCCGAGGTGCTGCCCATGATGGATTTCAGCTTGGACAGCCCCCCTTCGTCCAGTTCGGGGAAGGAATCGCACAGGAAATCCGCCAGGATGAATCCCAATACGGAATCGCCCAGGAATTCCAGGACCTCGTTATCATCTGCCCCGTCTTCGGACGACTCGTAGGCGAAGGAGCTGTGGGTGAGCGCCTGTGTGAGAAGCCGCTTGTCCCGGAAGCTGTAATCGATCCTGTTTTCGAACCGTGTGAATTCGGATTTCATGGGTAAACGATCCGGCCCCCGACGATGGTCATCTCTGCCGCCCCTTTCAGTTTCCAGCCGTGAAGAGGGGAGTTGCGGCTCTTCGAACGGAACCTGTCCACATCCACCACTGTGGTTTTGTTCAGGGAAAGGATGGTCAGATCGGCGTCGGCATTGACCTCTATCTTCCCTTTCTTGTCCTGATGGAGTATCCGGGCGGGGGCGGTCGCGAGCATCTCGACGAAGCGGTGCAGCGACAGGATCTTCTTGTGGACCAACCTGTCCAGGAGGAGGGAGACGGATGTCTCCAGGCCGTTGATCCCGAAGGGTGCAAGATCGAACTCCACCGCTTTCTCATCCGGCGAATGGGGCGCATGGTCTGTGGCGATCACATCGATGGTCCCGTCGCCGGCGCCCTCCTGCAGGGCCAGGATATCGTCCATGGTCCGCAGGGGAGGATTGACCTTGAACTGAGTATCGCAGCTCTCCAGCAATGATTCATCCAGGATCAGATGGTGAGGTGTGACTTCCGCAGTGACCCTGACCCCGCGCGCTTTCGCCTGCCGGACCAGTTCCACGGAACCCCGGGTACTCAAATGGGCCAGGTGAATGCCGGTATCCGCTTTTTCCGCCAAAATGATGTCCCGGGCTACCATGACCTCTTCGGAAGATGCGGGGATGCCATCCATCCCCAGCCGGTAGGACAGCGCACCCTCGTTCATGACGCCCGTGCCGCTCAGATCTTTGTCTTCGCAGTGGTCGATGATGACGGTCCGGAACTGACTGGAGTACTCGAGGGCCCGCCGCATGACCTGGCTGTTGGCGACAGGCTGTCCGTCGTCTGAAAAGGCCACGGCGCCCGCTGATAACAGCTCCCCCATCTCGGTGAGTTCCTCACCCTTTTCTCCCATGGTGACGGCGGCGATGGGCAGGACATTGACCACCGCGTTTCTTTTGGCTTCGCCGACTATGAAACGGGTCACGTTCTGATTGTCGTTGATGGGGGACGTGTTGGGCATGCAGGCAATGGAGGCAAAACCACCCTTGGCCGCAGCTAGAGCCCCGGTCTTAATGGTTTCTTTATGTTCGTATCCGGGTTCCCTGAGGTGGACATGCATGTCGATAAAGCCGGGAGCCACCACCATCCGGGACGCGTCGATCGTTTTGGCTGATTCGTCATCGATCTTGGTCTCGACCGCGAGGATCTTTTTTTTCTCGATCAGGATATCCAGAGTGTCGTCCATATTTGATGCGGGGTCGATGACCCGGCCGTTCTTAATCAGCAATCTCATGCTCTTTTCCTCCGATGCATAGGTGAAGCACGGCCATTCGGACCGAGACGCCACGGCTCTTCCCTAGTCGATCCCCCCGGGCTCGATGATCTGGACCTCGTCCTGGTCGTCGATCTCTGTCATCTGCAGCTTGACTCTTTCCCTGCGTGAAGTGGGCAGGAATTTGCCCACATAGTCGGCCCTTATGGGCAGTTCCCTGTGCCCCCTGTCGATGAAGACCAGGAGTTGGATGGTCTTAGGCCGGCCCAGGTCGATCAGGCTGTCCATGGCGGCCCGGATGGTGCGGCCGGTAAAGAGCACGTCATCCACCAGCAGGACGTCTTTATTCTCGATCGGGAATTCGATCTCCGTCTTTTTGACGACATGCTGTTCCGAAATGTCTGTAAAATCATCCCGGTACAGGGTTATGTCCAGCACACCAACAGGCACCTCCACATCCTCGATCTCCTTTATCAGCTTGGCGATGCGTTCGGCCACGAACACGCCCCGGGTCCGGACGCCAACGATGACGAGGCTGTTCAGGTCACGGTTTCGTTCGATGATCTCATGAGCCATTCTCTGGAAAGCGCGCCGAATCTTGGCGGCGTCCATGATTCTGGCTTTGATCTTTTCCTCCATATGCGGATCCTCCAAGTTACCAATTCTGAGCGTGGACGTGGGGCGAGGTGATGATAAAAAGCGACATTGTGCTGTCCAACCTAGAAATGCACTATCTGAGGCTAAAAGTCAAGGTGAGGGGGGCAGGGGATGGAGGACGAAATACCGTCGCGTGGTTCCGAGGTCCTCGCTGATCTGCTCCCTGAGGTCATCGGGAGATTCGAAGCGCAGCTCGTCCCTGATCTTCTCGAGGAAGCGGAGGGATATGTCGGCGCCGTATAGGTCTTGAGTGAAATCCAGAATGTGGGTTTCGATGTGGGTCCCGGTCCGGTTGAATGTCGGCCGTGTACCCACGTTCGTGACGGAGGCATGGAAGCCGCCGGCTACCTCGGCAGTGGTTACAAACACACCGGCAGGCACGACCTCGTTCCCGGTCTCCAGGTTGGCGGTGGGGAATCCCAGCCCCCTGCCGACCGTTTGCCCCGAGACGATCCGGCCCCGGATTTCGTAGGTCTCTCCCAGGAGCACGGCGGCCCTCGCAACTTCGCCGTTCCGGATGAGATCACGGATGACGCTGCTGCTCACCGGCACCCCCTCTTTCAGCAGGAAAGGCACTGGATATACAGTCAGGGCGAATCTGTGGGCCAGTTCGTGCAGCCTGGTCGTATCTCCCTCCCGGTCCCGTCCGAAACGGAAGTCTTCCCCCACCACGATCACATGGCAGTTCAGGCGTTCAATGAGGATGTCCCGAACGAAATCCTCTGCGGACAGACGCCCCAGATCCCGGTCAAAAGGGAGGATGTAAACAGTGTCTCCGCCGAAGCGCTCTATCTTGGCCAATTTCTGCTCCTCAGTCTGGAGGAGCCGGATATGTTCGCCGCCTGTTACCTTGCCCGGGTGGGGCGAAAATGTCAGGATCACGGGCTTGAGTGCATCTTCGGATGCCCGGTGGGCCAGGAATGATAGGATGCGTTGATGCCCCAGATGCATTCCGTCGAAGTTTCCTATGGCCACGGCAGTCGGATTGGCCGGGAGAGAGCGCTCAGTTGTTGGGCGGATGATATTCATGATACGGTAGATGACGGATCGAATTGACTCTTTTAATGAAATAGGGTGAAAATATACACCATCTCGAAACAATGTTCAACATGACCGACGTGCCGGACAGCATCCTGGCTGCATCCGTGACTGCGGCGGCAGACAGGCAGGCCGGAACTCTTGATCCTCGGCGCGCCCGGAGGGTACCAGATGGCTACTCCAGAAAAAAAGGATTCAGGTAATGGATGACGCAGAGAAGGCGGGTAAGCGATTCACGGAGCTCGTCCGCATCCTGGATGTGCTGAGAGGGGAGAATGGGTGCCCCTGGGATCGTCAGCAGGATGAGAAGACTCTCGTCAATTATTTTCTGGAAGAATCCTATGAGGTGATAGACTCTGTCTTCAATAAAAAACCCGATTCCGTGGCCGAGGAGTTGGGAGACATGCTCATGGAAATCGTGTTCCTGGCTCGCCTTTACAAGGAAAAAGCCGATTTTTGCATGTCCGATGTGGTCGAGGGGATCAATCGGAAAATGATCCGCCGCCACCCGCATGTGTTCGGTGATCACTCGGCTGCCGACGCGGACGAGGTCACAGCATCCTGGAACAGACAGAAAAACACGGAAAAAAACCGGGAGTCACTGTTTGACGGGATCAGTTCCTGCACTCCGGCACTTTTGACCGCGTTCCAGATTGGCCTGCGTGCATCCCTGTCCGGATTTGACTGGTCCGAGACCGCTGCGGTTATCGGCAAAGTCAAGGAGGAGATGCTCGAACTCGAAGAGGCGGTGGGAGAGAAAGATCCGCAAGGGATCATGGAGGAGATCGGAGACCTGTTATTTGGCCTGGCCAATCTGTCCCGTCATTTGGGCGTCAATCCGGAGATCGCCCTCCAGTTCGCCAACCGCAAGTTCATCACACGCTTCCGTTTTATCGAAAAAAAGCTCAAGGATCAGGGGCGTGACATCGACGGGGCTTCTCTGGAAGAAATGGAAGAACTGTGGCAGCTGGCCAAAAAGGAGCGCTAGGGGGCCGCATCATGCCCGGCCTTGCGCTTCAGCAGACCGGCCTTGATAAATTCGTCGATGTCTCCATCCAGGACTTTGTCCACGTTTCCGATCTCGACATTGGTCCTGAGGTCCTTGATCATGCGGTAGGGATGGAGCACGTAGGATCGGATCTGATTACCCCATGCGATGTCCGATTTTGCATCCTCCATCTTCTGCAGCCTATCGTTTTTCTTTTTCTTCTCCAGCTCATACAGGCGCGACATGAGCACTTTCATGGCCGCTGCTTTGTTCTTGTGCTGTGACCGCTCGTTCTGGCACTGAACCACGATACCGGTGGGCAGGTGGGTGATGCGGACTGCGGAGTCCGTCACGTTGACGTGCTGCCCGCCGCTCCCCGAGGAGCGATAGGTGTCGATGCGGAGTTCCTCCGGATTGATCTCGATGGCGATGTCATCGTCCACTTCGGGGTATACGAACACGGCGGCAAATGAGGTGTGTCTGCGTTTGTTGGCGTCAAACGGTGAGATGCGGACCAGGCGGTGCACGCCGGATTCCTGGCTGAGGCTGCCGAAGACATAGTCACCCGTGATCCGGATAGTGGCGCTCTTGAGGCCCGCTTCTTCTCCCGGGGTCACATCGAGCACCTCGGCCTTGAAGCCCTGGCGCTCGGCGTATCTCAGGTACATCCGCATGAGCATCTGAGCCCAGTCCTGGGATTCGGTCCCCCCCGCACCGGGATGAATAGTGAGGATGGCGTTGCGGACGTCGTCCTCATCGATGAAGAGGATTTTAAGCTCCGCCTCATCCAGGGTCCGGTTGAATTCATCCAGCGACCTGGACAGGTCGTCTTCCACGCTTTCTCCTTCCCGGCCCAGCTCAAGAAGGACCTCCAACTCCTCTTTTTTTTCAAAGATCCCGGCCCGGTACGCGATGGTCCGATCCAGCCGTTTCTTCCTTTGCTGGAGAGACGTATACTTTTTCTGGTCCTTCCAGGCTTCTTCGTCGGAAAGCTGCAGGTTGAGCCCGTCAAGTTCGGCGCGTTTTTTGTTTAGGTCAAAGAAAACCTCGCAGCTCTTCGAACCGGCCCATTTGTTCCTTGGTCTGGTTCTGAAGATCGGCGAGAGTGGCTTGCTTTATTTTATCGGTCGGATGGTTTGTCATTTCGCCTCTTGAATATCACCGCCAAGATAAGGAATACGCCGCTTAAAGTCAAGCTCAGCAGGGACAGCCAGTCTCCGTACCGGACATACAGGGTCGTCCCGGAGAGGGGGGTGATGCTTCCGGTCAAAAATGCTTCCGTATTCAGGCGCGAGCGGGACAGCACTCTCCCGTAAGGATCGATGAGGCCGCTTATGCCGGTCGTGGCGGAACGCAGCAGGTAGCGCCTGGTCTCGACAGCCCTGAGCGCGGCGATGCCGAAGTGCTGGTACGGAGCCCAGCTGCGACCGTACCAGGCGTCGTTGGTGATGGTCACTAGGAAGCGGGCGCCTTTCTTTACGAAATTGCGTACGATCCCGGGAAAGATGATTTCATAACAGATAGGGGAGGCAAAGGGCACTCCGTCATAGTCATGGAGTACATATGTGTCGCCGGGTGTCAGCTCCCCGATGGCCTGGGTGAAATTGCTGATGAAAGAGAATACCATTTTGTAGGGTGTGTATTCGCCGAAGGGAACAAGATGCATCTTGTAATAGAAGGATAGCTCCCCCTCGGGATCCAGGTTGGCGGCTGTGTTGAAGTACTTGGGGACCCCTCCCTGGGAGAAGGCTGTCTCGTTGGTCCCCAGAAGCATGGCGCAGCCCTGCTCACGGGCGAAACCCATCAATTCTCTTGAAAAACGGGGATAGTAGGCATGATCGCAGGAAAAACAGAGGGGCACGGACAGCTCGGGCCACACGACGAACCGGGCTCCCTCGGCGCAGGCACGGCGGCTCAGGGCAATGTGCCTGTCGAAAAGGGCGAAGGTCTCGTCTACATTGTCGAGCGTGAATTCCATATCCGGAGGGACATTGCCCTGGATCGCGGCGCCGATGAAGGTCTCATCTGTCTTCGGTATCTCTTCCTGCAGCACGAGCCACCCGCCGCCATGTAAGGCCAGGATGATCCCCAGAACCGCAAAGAAGGGTGCCCGCTTCTTGGAGGTCATGGACCACACGAAGCCGGACTGGAAGAGGACGATCAGAAACGACAGCCCGCACACGCCGGTCACCGCGGAAATCTGGATAAAGGCCAGGTTCTTATACTGAGAATTACCCAGGAGACCCCAGGGGAATCCGGTCAGGAGATGGGTCAGCACGTACTCCAGGCTGACCCAGAGGAAGGCACTAAGCACGAAAGCGCCTCTCGGAAATACAGCCCGCAGACGGCAGAACACCGTCCCGAAGATTCCCCAGAGGAGGGCGAGGAAGGCGGCGAACAGTGCGAATATGAGGGTGCTTAATCCCCAGGACATCCCTCCATAATGGGCGGGTACGTCCTGGATCCAGTAGAGCAGGAGCAGGTAGAATCCGAAGCCGCCGCACCAGCCCAGGAAGAATCCACGTCCCGGCTTTTTAGAGGAGAGGAGATAGAGGAGGGGAATGAGGGAGATCCATGCCAGGAAAAAAAGCCCGGGCTTGGGAAAGGCCAGTGCCGTCAGGATCCCGCTCAGGAGAGCAAGGATAGTCTCTCGGATGTGTCTGTTCAAACCGACTCGGTGGACTCAGCGCTGAACGATGAAGTAATCGTTAGCCTTCTGGCCTTCGGTCTGCACCAGCCTGTCTTTCGCTTGCTGGGCCTCCGCTCTGGTATTGTAGCCGCCGATCACAACGCGGAAAAGCTGACGGCTGTCGCCGCTCGAGGGGACGATGACCTGGCTGGGGTATCCCATGCTGGTGTATTTCTCCACTACGGAATCCGCCGAATCCCGGCTCCGAAAGGCCCCGATCTGGAGAAAGTGTTGCCGCGCGGACGGGGTGGAAACCTGCTGTTTTGAGGGTGCCGGTGTGGGCTTTTTTGCGGCCGGCGTCACTGTCTTGACCTGCGGCTGGGACACCTTTTCCGGTGCCTTTTCTTCCTGTTGCAGAGCCGTCTCGTGGCCCTCCAGTTCCTGTCCGATGGCGTCTTTGTCCTCTGCCACGGGCCGGGGCTTTTCTGCCACCACCTCTTCGAACTGGCCCTGAGGTGTCACCGCGGTTCCCGCCAATTCGACCTGCTTTTTGCCGACGGAGACGCCCAGGAGGAAGATCACGATCCCGACGATGATAATCCCCAAAAATATGAAGATCAGAACCGAACTGGAGATCTGGAGTTCTCTGTAGTCTTTGTTTTTCATGACTCTATATTACTCTTTTTTGCCCCCCGAGGTAAATGCCTTGATCAACTCGATCGGGAGGGGGAAGATGATGGTCGAGTTTTTTTCCGTAGCGATCTCGGACAGGGTTCCCAGGAATCGCAGTTGGAGGGCCTGAGGATTGCGGGAAATCACATCCGCCGCCGCCAGCAGCTTGTCGGACGCCTGGAACTCACCTTCCGCGTGGATGATCTTGGCCCGGCGTTCGCGTTCGGCCTCAGCCTGCTTGGCGATGGCACGCACCATGTTCTCGGGCAGGTCCACGTGCTTCATCTCCACCAGCTGGACCTTGATCCCCCAGGGATCGGTGTGTTTGTCGATGATCTCCTGGAGCTGGAGGTTGAGCTTCTCCCTTTCGGACAGGAGACCGTCCAGCTCGACCACGCCCAGCACGCTGCGCAGGGTCGTCTGGGCCAACTGGGAGGTGGCGAACAGGTAGTCCTGAACCTCCAGCACGGCCCTTTGGGGCTCCATCACCCGGAAATAGACAACCGCATTGACCTTGACCGAGACATTGTCCTTGGTGATCACATCCTGGGGGGGGATATCCATGACCACGATCCTGAGGCTGACGCGTACCATGCGGTCGATGGGGGGGAAGACGAAGAACAGTCCCGGACCCTTGGGCTTGGAGAGGACCCGGCCCAGGCGCAAGACGACGCCTCTTTCATACTCCCGCAGGATCTTTATCGCGTTCAGAAGATACAGGATGACCAGAACGGCAATAATGATGGGATACGTTATCATATTTTCCTCCTCATTGGGTGTACATTACACTTTTTTTACCTTTATGCTCAGGTTGGATCGAACCTCCACCACTTCCACTTTCGATCCGGATTCGATCTCTCCTTCGGCTTCGGCATTCCAAAGCTCTCCGTGCACGAAAACCTTGCCTTCGGGAGTCAGGGGCGTCCGCACTTCCCCGATCTCTCCGACCATGCCTTCGCGGCCCGTGGCCGCCTTCTTGACATGAGCCCGTACCGCCAGCACGACCAGGAAGATGAAGATGAGTCCAAGTGAGGTGAAAACCGTTGGTAGAGCCAAAGGCAAG
>CBFDBC010000169.1:0-8572 GCA_965602945.1 uncultured bacterium
AAGCCGAAGATCCGTTTGGCCTCCCGCGCGTCGTATATGTCATTGGCCAGGAGCCAGAACTGGCTTCCCGTGATGACGCTGAAGATCACCACCCATGTGTAAAACGCGTAGAAAATCCAGGCCTTCTGTCCCGGGAAGTGGAACAGCAGCCAGAAAACTCCCATGCAGGCGATCGAGAATACGAATGTCCACATGATCAGGCGGTTGAGCCGGATCTTCTTGGAGTAGCGGCCGTAGAGGGAGGCGACGAGGGCGGAGAACAGGGCCACCAGCATGAAGACGTAGGGGAGCTTTCCGGCCCCCTGGCTGTCGACAAAGAGCGAATTGCTGACGGATTTCAGGATCACGACCGTGGCGATTATCAGCATCCCGTAGGAGAACATCAGGGATGCTTTGAGGCCATCCCCCTCGCGCAGGTCGAAGAGGCGTCGCAGGAGTCCGGTCATGGCATTACAGCAACGCGGAGCTCAATTTCCCTGAGTTACCTTTCCCAGGATGGCTTCCAGATCGATCGGGATTTCGATAGTGAAGGTAGATCCCGCGCCCTCGGAGCTTTCCGCTGTAATTTCCCCTCTGTGGTTTTTGATGATCTGGTAACAGATCGAGAGCCCCAGGCCCGTGCCGACACCGACTCCTTTGGTAGTGAACCCGGGATCGAAGATCCTGCCCAGGTTGTCCTTTGGGATCCCGATGCCGTCATCGCTGATCTGTATGACAGCCCTGTCTCCGCGGCTGAAGGTTTTGATGGTGATCGTCCCTTTCTCCTTGTGGGCCAGGATGGCCTGCTTCCCGTTGATCAGGAGGTTCAGGAACACCTGGTTGAGCTGACTGGGATAACAGGAGACCGGAGGGACTTTCCCATAATCTGCCACCACGGTGATGTGATGCTTGATCTCGTTGTGTATGAGCACCAGGGTGTCTTCCAGTCCTCTGTGGATGTCTACGGTTTTCAATTCCGCCTCATCCAGCCGGGCGAAATTCCGCAGCCGGGTTACGATGTCGATCACGCGGTCCGTTCCCGCATTGATAACGCTCTCCGAATCGGCAATGATTTTGAACAATGTCTCGTACTCTTGGGAATGCTGATGGGAATCCGGGACATCCCGATCGCATGTGTTCTTCACCTTTTTAAGGGTGCGAAACAGTGTGTCGTGCATGCTGTTAACGGCCCCGATGGGTGTGTTGATCTCATGCGCCACCCCGGCCACCAGCTGCCCCAGGGAAGCCATCTTTTCGGATTGCACCAGTTGGGTTTGTGTTTCTTTCAGGTTCCGGTTGGTCTTCTCCAGATCCTCCATCACCTGTTTCATCTCAGTGACGTCATGCGCGATCCCTATAAATGCCTGGGGCTTGCCGTCTTCATCTTTTAAAGGAGATGCGCTCGATCGATGCCAGCGCCAGCGGCCGTCTTTGTGTTTGACACGGTACTCGATATTGCTCCGCTTCTTCCCTTGGACCATCACGCTCTCAAAAAATTCCATACATGCCGGCAGGTCTTCGGGATGCACGAAAAGCACGAAGGATTTTCCCTGTACCTCCGAGACATCATGCCCCAGGATCTCCGTCCAGTTGGGTGACACATAGGAGAAGATCCCCTCGGGTGTCAGAGTATAGATGATATCGTTGGCTTTTTCGACGTATCCACGGAACCTTGCTTCGCTTTCCTGCAGCGCCTCTTCCATCTGCCGGTGTTCGGTGACGTCCATGCCTGTCCCGATTATGAATTCCACGGCTCCCTGATCATCCAGGAGCGCCGTGTTCGTCCACTCGATCAGCCGCAGTTTTCCATCTTTGGTCTTCCAGAAGTTTTCCCCCATTTTGGGAAAATTTCCGGCCTCCAGCTCAGCCCCCCAGGCCCTGACTTTGTCGACCTCTTCCGGGATGATGAATATGTCCCAGATCGTTTTGCCCAGGACCTCGTCCCGGGTGTATCCCGTGACCTTTTCACAGGCGTGGTTGAAGCGCACGATACCGCCCTGCCTGTCGAGGACCAGCACCAGCGTTCCTACCGTCTCCAGAACGGCGGAGATGAAATTGCGCTCCTGCTCCAGTGCTTCCTCCGCCTGCTTGCGTTCGTCGATGTCGTACAGGCCCGTGATCGCGACCGGCTCGTCTCCCAGAGTGGTGAGTTCCGCGGACAACAGCACCCATACGGCTGTGCCGTCTTTCCTTTTGATCTGGATCTCCTGGTCATGGAAATGCCCAGATTTTTTCAGCTCATTGACCAGGTTGAGACGTTCATCGGGGTGGCAGAGAAACTGCTCGGTGCTTTTGTCCAGCACATCTTCACGGGTGTAGCCCAAAAGGGTCGCCAGGTGATCGTTGACGAAGAGGACCTTGCCGTCCCGGATGCGGCTGACCAGGACCGGCAGCGGGGAAGCGTTGACAATGGTGTGGAGCTGCTCGAGTTGGCGCTTGATCCCCGTGACGTCGCTGTAGAGCCACAGCAGCCCCAGGTCTTCTCCGTGCCTGCCTCTAACCGGGACGGAAAAGGGGATGAGCACCAGTTCCACGGGCTTGATCTGCTTGACCCCAAACCGGCGTATCCAGGAGAAATCGAACTCCTGAGTACGGCTCTGATCGTAGAGGCCTTTCGCCTTTTCGCAGATGCGCAGGAAGCCTTCGTAATCCTCGAAATTGGGCCGGATCATCTCGAGAAAAACGTCATAGGAACGTTCCAGGATATCTTCGATCCTGATGCCGAACATGGCCTCGATGCCCTGGTTGGCGATCAGCACGAGACCGTTCGGGTCGACCATGAGCATCCCGTTGGGGGAGCAGTCCATGATGGCCTGCAGCTCGTCCCGGCTCTGCTCCAGCTTCCGCTCGAAGATGATGCGCTCCGTGATGTCCCGGGCGACCCCGTCGCCCCGCACGAAGTGGCCCTCCTCCACGATGGTGCGGCCCCGGATCTCGAAATGGCGGACCTCTCCGGATTTGGAGAGCATGCGGAATTCCATCTCCCGGAGTATTGACTTGCCAGATCCCAGGCTTTCGAGAAAAAAATCCGAGGTTCGCTCCCTGTCCTCGGGATGGATGAAATCGAGCAGGGTCCGCCCCAGGAGCTCGGCCGGTTTGTAGCCGAGGCTCGCCTCGACTGAGGGGCTGATGCTCTTTAACTCTCCTCCCGGACCGAGCGAATACAGGATATCCGGGACATTCTCTACAAAGGCCTGTAGGTCCTGCTCGGATCTTCTCAACCTGGCCCGCAGCCGCGCCTTTTCGACGGCATTGTCGATGGTGGTCTCGAGCTCATCGGGGTGGGGCGGCTCCAGCACAAAATCAGACGCGCCTTTCCGGATCGCCCGCACCGCCTGCGGGATGGAGGCCCGGGAGGAGAGCATGATGAAGGGTAGGTCGGGCCGGATCTTCCTGGTTTTTTCCAGCATCCGGATCCCATCCACATCCGGCATATCCAGGTCGCAGAGCACCACATCGAAGCGCCTGCGCTCCAGCTGCCGGATCCCCGTGCTTCCGGAGGCTGCGACCGTGACGGCGTAGCCTTTCTCTTTCAGGATCCCGCCCAGGTTTTTTCGCTGCCCGGGTTCATGTTCGATGTAAAGGATGCTGATATCTTTCATGGCGGTTCAGGAGAGGTGGGATTCCAGGGTGTCGACCACGGTCTGGAGTGCCTGCATGCGGGCCTGGAGTTTGGATTCGGCGGCTATGATGGTCCACGGTGCGAAGTTCGTACTGGTACGGTAGAGCATCTCGTCCACCGCCTCCTTGTATTGGTTCCATTTTTCCCGGTTGCGCCAGTCTTCCTCGTTGATCTTCCACTGTTTGTGCTCCGTGCCTTGCCGTGCTTCGAAGCGTCGGAGCTGCTCCTCCGCGCTTATGTGCAGCCAGAATTTGACGATCACGGTGCCGAAATTGGCCCACTGCTCTTCCATCTCGTTGATCTCGAAGTAGGCCCTGCGCCACTCCGCCTCCGTGCAGAAGCCTTCGATCCGCTCGACCATGACCCGGCCGTACCAGGAACGGTCGAAGATCACGAAATGTCCGGCCTTGGGGAACCTCGTCCAGAACCGCCAGAGGTAGTGATGTTGTTTCTCGATCTCGTTGGGGGCCGCGATCGAGACCACTTCATACCCCCGGGGATCCAGCCGCTGCACCAGGCGGCGGATGTTGCCCCCTTTTCCGGCTGCATCCCATCCCTGGTACACCACGACCACCGGGATGCGCTGGCGGTAGATCTCGTGTTCCAGCTCCCGCATCCTCTCCTGGAGCGGCCGCAGCTTCCGGTTGTACTGCTCACGATCCAGAGATACGGAAAGGTCCACCTTGTCCAGGATGGATACCGGAGACGGTTTGATGACCGGTGTGTCGGTATCCGCGGCCCCGGATCCGGCCTGCCGCCGTGCCTCGCTGTCCACTTTCTGCGAGACCGCCTGTACGAAGGTCTCGAACACCTTGACCGTGGCGTACCGGCGGTCATGGGATTCCACGATGGTCCAGGGCGCGGCCTCCGTGTGCGTCTTGGTCAGCATGTCCTCATAGGCCATGAGGTACGCCTCATACTGTTTGTGGTGTTTCCAGTCGCTCTCCGTCACCCTCCAGCGGGTGGACCGATTGTCCTCCAGGTCCTTGAAGCGTTTCTTCTGGACCTTCTTGTCGATGTGGAAGAAAAACTTGATGATGAGGTAGCCATCGCTGCTCAGCTGACGCTCGAAGGAGAGTATCTCTTCGTAGGCCTTGGCCCAGACGCTCTTCTTCACGGTCTTGTTGACACGGTCCTCCAGCACACGCCCGCACCAGCTGCGGTCGAGGACCGTGATCCTTCCCCGGGCAGGGATCTTGGTCCAGAACCGCCACAGAAAGGGGCGGAAGCGCTCTTCCTGGTTGGGCGGCATGATAGGATGGACCACGAATCCCCGGGAATCCAGGGAGAGGGCCAGGCGGTTGATCATGGTGCCTTTGCCCGCCGCATCCCAGCCTTCGAACAGGATCACGATCGGGATGCCCACCTGCAGCGCCTCCCGCTGCAGCCGGCCGGCCTGGATTTCGAGCTCGTCCATGGCGGCTTTGTGCTCAGGTTTGGACAGCTTTTTGCTCAGATCCAACTTTTCCAGCATGGCCTTTCTCCCCTTGACCGATCTCACATCCGGGATCATCCGTCTCGATCGGACAGCGTCCTCACTATACCCGATTCCACGGGAATAAGAAAGAGATGGGTTGCGCAGTTCCCCCGGGGAAGGTGTTGCAAAGTCCCTGCACATTTCATACATTAGTAGAACCCCGTGCTTTGGCGGCGATCATTGTCGATGTGCTGAGATCGGCGCGCCCGTAGGGTAAAGAATGTCGACATTCTTTATGAATAATTCAGGTACTAAGGAGGAGACCGATGGCTGATTATCTGATCATAGGTGCGGATGCAGCCGGCTTATCCGCGGCCGTCCAGATAAAGCGAAGGCTGCCCGACAAAGAGATCAAGATCATCAACAAGGGCCGATTCATCTCGTACGGCGCGTGCGGCATCCCTTATGTCGTTTCCGGGGACATCTCCGGCTCACAGAAGCTGGTGCACTTCACCCCTGAGAGTTTTGAAAAGGCGCGGGGGCTGCCCGTCCACATCCTGCAGGAAGCCGTGGACGTGTTTCCCGAAGAACACACGGTCGAGATCCGGGATCTGAACACGGAAAAGACCTTCAGGGAAGCCTACGGGAAGCTCCTGATCGGTACCGGAGCCCGGCCGGTCCGCCTGCCGTTCATCGATTATGAACTGGAGGGTGTGTTCAACCTTCACACAATCGAAGACCTCGATCGTGTCCTTGTGTTCCTGGAGGAGGAAAAGCCGCGGGAGGCCGCCATCATCGGAGCAGGTAACGTCGGGCTGGAGCTGGCCGAGGCCCTGTCCCGCAGGGGGATCGGTGTCCGGTTGTTCGATATCGCGCCGGAGCCCGCCTTCCTGTGGCCGCCCCTGATCCGCAAGGCCGTGGCCGGGAAGATCAGGGAGAAGAGGATCGGCTTCTGTGGAGGGGAAGCGATCCGGTCGCTCGAAAGGCGGGACGGCCGCCTTGCCCTGAGCACTGAGACCGGCGCCGTGCACGAAGCGGACGTGGTATTTTCGGTCGTGGGCACGGTTCCCGCCACGGAATTCTGCCGGGATAAGCTCAACACCAAGAAAAACGGGGCCCTCTTTGCAGACCGGCGCGGCCAGACCTGCGATCCGGACATCTACGCCGCCGGAGACTGCGCCTCCGTGTATCACCGCCTCCTGGACCGGAACGTGTATTTCCCCCTGGGTTCCACCGCCAACAAGATGGGCCGTATCGCCGGCATCAACATGGCCGGAGGGGACATCCAGTTCCCGGGGATCGTGGGCACTCAGATCCTCAAGTTCTTCGAGCTGTCCCTGGCCAAGACCGGGCTCAGCCGGGAGGAGGCCGAAAAGGAAGGCTTCCGGACGCGGCATTTCTCCGCGACACGGCCGGATAAGGCCGCGTATTTCCCGGGGGCTGCCCCGGCCAAGGTAGAGGTCGCGTGTGAGGAGGATTCCGGCGTACTGCTGGGAGCTGCCGCGGTCAGCGAGTCCAATGCCGCTCAGTTCATCGATGCGGCGGCCGTGGCGGTCTTTGCCGGTATGGGCGTCGAGGACCTGGGATGGTTCGATTCCGCCTATGCACCCCCCTTCGCGCCGGTGTGGAACGCTCTGATCTCGGCTTCCCTCAAGTCCTCCAAGGCGTGACGATGGGGCCGTCGATCGATGCAGGGCTCTTGAGCCGGTGGATGCTGAACAAGCAGAGGCTGCACCCGCGATCTTCCCAGGACGGCATTCTCCCTGTCGTGGACGACATCGTTGCGCTGCACGCCACGGACTCGCTGTCTCCCTACCTGTCGCTGCTGGCGCGCCTGCCCGGTTTCGAGAAGCAGTCCCTGGACGATCTTCTGGAAAAAGAAAAACGGCTGGGCAAGGTCCGCTTCGTGCGCAAGACCGTCCATGTCCTCACCCTGCCCATGCTGCCCGTGGCCTTTGCCGCGGTCAAGAGCCTCCTGATCCCAAGGGCTGAGGCCTGGCTCGCTTACCTGGGCCTCTCGTCTCGGGAGTATGCCCACCTGACCCGCCGGATCGCAGGCCTGCTCGCCGAGGGAGGCATGACTACCAAGGAGGTCAAGGCTGAGTTGAGGGGGGAGGCTCCCGTGTCCGCCGTGCTCAACATGATGTGCGACGAGGGACGCCTGGTGCGGGGGCTGCCCCGGAAGGGCTGGAAGAGCAACCTGCACGTCTACCATCCCTGGGAATCCTATTTCCCGGAAGTCGAGCTGAGCGGCATGTCGGAATCCGAGGCCCGGGACCGCGTGGTGCGCCGCTACCTCGAGGTTTTCGGCCCGGTCACGCTGAAGGATGTTATCTGGTGGACGGGCTTCTCCGGGCCGGATGCACGTTCGCTCCTCAAGGGGCTCGAGCCGGAAGTCATGGGGTGTGAGATCCGGGGATTGAAGGGCGAGTATCTGGTCCTCAAAGAACAGTGGGAAGAGATGGCGTCCCGCTCCTATCCTGAAGGGCCTGTCATCAACCTCCTCCCGCTCCTGGACCCTCTGCTCATGGGATACAAGGAGAGGGGCCGCTTGCTGCGTGCGGAGCACCGGCCCTTTGTCATCGACCGAACAGGGAATGCCACCTCGGTGATACTGGTGGAGGGGGAAGTCAGGGGAGTCTGGGACTACAAGGTGATGAAGGATCTGGAGGTCAAGCTTCACTGGTTCGACAAACCTGCGTCTGAGATCAGAAAACAGGCTGAGGACCAGGCCCGTGCCGCCGGCTGCTTCATCGCGGGGCGGGAGGTGCGGGTCCGGACATGTGCGCGCATGCGTCCCCTGTCGGAGAGGACCATGGGCGGTTTCATGTCTCCCCTCAAGGAAGAACCCTAGGATGGCACCGGGAGGAGGAAGACGCAGGCCGTCCCCTGTTCTGACCGCGGCCCTGTTCCTGCTGCTCTTTTTCAGGGCGTGGTCGCCGGCGCTGCCGGAACGGAAGATTACGCGCCGCCGGGTGGCGCCCGGTTGTGTGTTCGTCACTCTCCTGGATGCGGAGCGGGAGCTGGCCCTCTTTGCCCTGAACATCGACCTCCGTATGCCCGGTATCTCTGTTAAGCCGGTCCTGTCGGAGGGCTATCCCGCCGGGCGCGAAACCGTGTCGGGCATGTGCCGCCGTGTCGACCGGCCGGGAAATCGGGCCGTAGGTGCCGTGAATGCCGACTTCTTCAATGCCTCAGGCCCTGTCGGTTTGAGTGTCACGGCAGGGAGAATGCTCAAGAGCGGGCGGGGATGGTCGAGCCTGGCGTTCAGTATTTCGGGACAGCCGCGAATAGGCCGGTTCACCCCGCATCTGACACTGAGGGGGGAAGCCCTTTCCGGCCTGATCGTTTCAGGGCTCAATGTCCCCATGGCCGGCCTCCCGGCCGTTCTCTACACACCGGACTTCTACCCCCGGCTTGCGGCCCGGCCCGGCCGCAGGTTCCTGATGCTGAGCCCCTCACACAAAGCGATCCCGGCATCAGGCGGGGTGGAAGTGCGTGTCGAGGCTCAGATGGCACTGGACCGTTCGATACCGATCCCTCAAGGATTTTGG
>CBFDBC010000170.1:0-8513 GCA_965602945.1 uncultured bacterium
TCGGGACAGCGGTCACCGTTCTGCTGTGTTCCAGGCTCGGCATGCCGGTTTCCACTACCCATGTTGCCGTCGGTAATATTATCGGGGTTGGATTGGCAGGTGGGATTTCCGCGCTAAACCTGGCCGTCATCAAAAAGATTTTTTACGCCTGGGTCATTTCCGTCCCTGCGGCCGGTGTGTTTTCTGTGGGATTATATTTCCTGTTTCGTCTTTTATTCGGTTGATGTAGCCCGGGGAGTCAAAAATGAAACTTAGATACCTGATTATTGGCCCTCTTTTCCTGGGCCTGATTTCAACCGGCCTGTGGATCAAGGCAGCGAATGCGCAATCCGGTCCGGAAGGCGAGCTCTTCCGGCAGATCGATTCCAACGCGGAGCGCCACTTCGCTTTCCTGCAGAGACTCAGCCGGGCCACGAAATACGGTGAGGAGGAAGTGCAGAAGCTGGTGGCCCAGCAGTTCCGCAAGCTTGGCTGTGAAGTCGAGACACTGCGCATTAAGCCCGCCGCGCTGGAGCTCAAGCATGAATTCGCAGCCCAGCAGGAGGTCCCGGACGAGGAGCGCATTTCCGTCGTGGGAAAATTCCGCGGGACAGGAACCGCCCGCAGCCTGCTGTTCTTCGCCCATCCGGACAATCCTCCTCAGGTTGGATTGGAAGAGTGGACGCATGATCCGTTCGCGGCGGAGATCGAGGACGGGAGGCTTTACGGCTGGGGGGTCGCGGACGACCTGGTGGGAGTCGCCATCATGGCGGAGGCCCTGGCTGCGATCCGGTCCGCGGGGCTCACTCCCCGGGGTGACGTGATCCTATGCAGCACCCCGGCAAAGAGGAACGCACAGGGAGTGATAGCGCTCCTGAGCCGGGGCTACCTTGCGGATGGCGCCGTCTACCTGCATCCGGCGGAATCCGGTGCGGGGATGCGGGAGATCAAGGCCATCGCTTCTGGATTGCTGAGGTTTCGGATCGAGGTTACGGGGAAACAGCCCGACACGACGGAGCCGGGCAAAACCGCCTTCGCTCACACAGCGGTCAATGCCATGGACAAGGCCATGGTTGTGATCCAGGCCCTCAAAGACCTGGATGCCCGGCGCGGCGATCGTGTCCACCATCCCAGCCTCGATGAAGCGGTCGGGAGATCCACCAACCTGCTCCTCGGCACTGTCCAGGCCGGGACTCCCGGAGGATTGACCCAGGTCCCCGAGAAATGCACCCTCGGATACTCACTGACATTCCCCCCCAATGAACGGCTGCCGGATGTCCAGCGGGAAGTGACGGACTGCATACGAGAGGCCGCCCGCTCCGACGCCTGGCTCAAGGATCATCCCCCCACTGTCGACTGGCTCTTCGGAACCCAGGGGGTGGAAACACCTGTGGCACATCCCCTCTACCGGGTCGTGAGCGGGGCCATCCAGGAAATCACCCGGACCGAGCCGTACATCAATCCGCTCCACTCGGCCAGCGACATCCGGAATCCCATCCTGCACAGCGGGATCCCCACCGTCGGTTTGGGGCCGCTGGCCGGGAATCTGGCACAAAATGGGCTGCATGATGAATGGGTCGATGTCGAAGATTTTGTCCGGGCCGTCAAGATAACCGCCAAGATCATCCTGGATTGGGGCCGGCTGGATTGATTATTGCTGCACGGTGATCAGGGTCGTGACCCGGGCTCCGGAGCTGTTGTGCATGGTGATGGACGTCTCTACACGGAAATTGCCGGCAGGCATACTTTCGGGGATCTCATATTCCTCTGACCAGAGAGAAAACTTCCCGGGCCTGAAGTCCGACCGGGCATCCTTGAATTTCAGGATTAGCCTTCCGAAGCTGTCATACACGTAGATGTCGATGGTCACGGTTCCGAAATATCTGCTGTATTCTGCATTGCTTATGACCTCGCCGCCATAGTTGAACAGCAATGCATCGCCTCGGGAAAAAACCCCGGTCTTTTTCCTCTTGCCAAGGGAATCCGTCGTGTAGGCCTGTAAACTACGAAGTTTGATCGTCCCCTCAGCCTGAACTTCGAAGGGCCGGTTGCCGCTGCCGGCGGAGACGATGAGGGTAAATCCCTGCGGCCCCTGGGGGACCTTGCCGCCTTTGATCCCCACCTTCCATGTGCCGGGACCGGGAGCCGCGACGCGGATGTGTTCCACATTGTCACGTCTATTCCGTTTCCGGACGGCGGGCGCCTGGGGATCCTTCGGGTTGAGCACGAGGGGTTTGATCTTTTTGGCGCCGCCGTATCTGAGCCACAGGTCAAGGTTGTTGATCAGTCTGTCACCGCGAGGATCGTTCCAGACCAGGGTCGCGCGCATCTCTTCCGCGCCGGGGGGAACCACAAATTCGTATGCCAGCTGCTCCTTGTGATCGACCGAGTCCGTAATCAGCTCTGCCAGGAGATCGTCCTGGCTCTCGGCCTGCCCTGATGCTGCCGCAGCCTTCAAAACCCGCGCGGCAAATTCCGCATCCGCCAAACCATGGCCGAACACATAATCGGGGCCGGGGTTTCCCAGGTCTTCTCCGGTGTGAACAAGCAGAGCCTTGAGCAGTCGGGCGCCCATCCGGTTTCCGGTTAGCCGTTGGTAGTAGTCCATCAGGAGCGCGGAGATCCCGGTAACGGATGGCGCAGACATGGAGGTCCCGGTCCAGCTGCTGTATTTGTCATCGGGCATGGTCGATCTGATCTTATATCCGGGGGCCACCAGGTCCGGCTTAACACGGCCGTCTCCAGTGGGACCGGTGCTGGAAAAGTCCGTGATCACCTTGTCCTTCATCACGGCGCCCACGACGATCGCATTTTTGGCCACCGACAGGATAGGGAGGCAGCCGAAATCGGGATTGGGCGGATGCAGGTCCTGGTGGAACTCGGAGACGTCCCCCTCGTGCCTGTGGGGCCCGAGATAGCTTCCATCACGCAGGTTCCCGGCGCTCTTGATGAACGGAAGATCATATGTGCGCACGAAGTGGTCGACGGCTCCCGTCTCTGCGTGGTAATAGCCGAAAAGCTCGTCTCCATACCAATGCCACCCTGTTCCGGTAGGACCGACCCAGCCCACGGAATGGCCCCAGGAATTGTTCGCGATCGATATGCCATAACTATGATGGGCCTCGAGCATTTCTGAAAGGATATTGCCGGAAAAGTCGTAGCTGAAAATGAGGGCGCGGGGTGCCATCCCGGCACCTTTGGCATCGAGGATCCCTTTGCCCGCGATGGTCCCGGAGACATGGGTGGCATGATCGGACACAGGCTGTTCGGTTTCAACGATCGTGACGCGGCCGTCGAGATCCACATGCGGCCCGACCGGGCCCCCATCCCAGATGCCGACCCGGATGCCCTTGCCCGACACGGACTTGTATGCTTTGTTCAGACGGACAGCATCCACACGGGTGAGCGCGGCGGAGTCTTGATTGTCGGATCTGCGAGGCGGCAGGGCCACATCCACCCATTCGACGTCATCGGATTCGAGCAGCGTACGGAAAGAGCGCCAATCCACAGCCGCCGCCGCTGAGGACGGGAAGGAATACTGCGTCTGCTCGAAGATCGCTGACGCACGGTGCAGCGTGACAGCCGCCCGCTCATAAGCGACATCGGCAAAAAATCTGACATAGACATCAACGGATTCCCCATTCTGGAAAGCCTGGCGATAGGTTTCGACCTCCCAAAAAAGGCGCGATTGTTTCATTTCCGGCGCATACTCCAGGGTTGCCCGGATCCCCTCCAGCTCGGCCGGCCGTTCGATCCGGGAATCTATCCGGGCGAGATAGGCATTACCACCCAGGTAGCGGAGCAGAACCATGCCTTTTTCTTCGAGTGCGAGGCGCTGGCCTGAGTGCGGGATCTCATGGAACTGGATCACATGGTGTCTTTTGCCCTGGCCCAGGGAACTGTGTTCTCCCTCCCTGGGAGTCAGGTCCGCGGCCCCGATCCGAATCCGGTACGGATCTTCCGCTCCCTGTGAGAAAAGGACCGGGTTCCCGAGGCAGAGGACTGCGGTGAGCAGCCCAAGGATTCTGCGCAAATGCATGACTATCTATTATACACGAAGTCTATGGCCACAGGTTGAACAGGCGGTTGGGCCCTTCCATGATCGTGCCGATTCAGCCGAGAGCTTATACAAGACTGTCACACCGGTCAACACATCTGTTGTATTTGGAATGAACATATTGAGTCCGAAATCGTATATACATGAGAGATCCATGAGCCTGGAGGTACGATGCCGCGTTTTTTTGTTCTGCTTTTTTGTCTTTTGATTCTCGCCCAGCCGGGTTTTTCACAGACCACTGCCCAGTTTCGCGGGCCCGACAGGAACGGAGTGTTCCCGGAAACGGGTCTGTTGAAGTCCTGGCCTGATTCGGGTCCGGAGCTCATGTGGGCCAGGGAAGATCTTGACCGGGGCTTCTCCTCTGTCGCGGTCACGGACGAAGCCATATATCTGGCGGGACTCGAGGGAACCAGCGAATTCCTCACTATTCTGGACTTCGAGGGCAACACTGTCTGGCGGATACAATATGGTAGAGGATCGCGGCAGACCTACCGCGACACACGCAGCACTCCCACCGTGGAAGGGGACAGGGTCTATCTTGTCAGCGGCCAGGGGGAAGTCGTCTGTATCAACAGCCGGCAGAAGAAGATCCAGTGGTCGGTGAATGCCTTCGAAAAGTTCCAGGGCGAATTCTGGCAGTGGGAGATCGCGGAATCCCCCCTGCTGGTGGACAATAAGGTTATCTATACTCCGGGCGGGAAATTGACCTCCATGGTGGCCCTCGACAAGCTTACCGGAGAAACCCTCTGGCAGACCGAGAGCCTGGAGACTCCCTCGGCGTTCGTGTCTCCGATCCTTGTCGAATTCGGCGGGAAGAAGATCATCGTCGGGGTGCTGACGGAACACATCGTCGGTGTCGGTGCGGAAAACGGGAAGTTCCTGTGGACGGTGAAGTACCATGACATCGAAACCCCGACCTTTCACCCCTGGGCCCCCAAGAACAACTGCGTCACCCCGTTGTATCACGACGGCCACTTGTTCGTAACCAGCGGGTATGACCATGTGGGTGTGATGTTCCGACTCCTGGGGGATGGGACGGAGATCGAACAGGTCTGGATCAACAAAGAGCTGGACAATCACCACGGCCAGGTCGTCCTCATCGGTTCCTTCATCTATGGGTCGAACTGGATCGATAACCCCATCGGGAACTGGTGCTGTGTGGACTGGGAAACCGGGAAGACCATGTATGAGAAGACTTGGGAGACCAAGGGATCGGTCAGCGCGGCCGATGGGATGCTGTACTGCTACGAAGAGAAACGCGGGAACCTGGCCCTGGTCCTCCCCACGCCCGATGATTTCACGATCGTGAGTTCGTTCCGGATCACCCTGGGTTCAGGCCCTCACTGGACGCAGCCGGTCATCCACAAGGGTGTGCTCTACATCCGCCACGGCCCTGCCTTGATGGCATACAACATCAAGGCATGAGACGGAAAAATTCCAATATTTTTTTTATATCAGGCCTAGTTTTCATGCAATTAGTATGCTATAATGCCCATAATCAATTTAGGTCCGGCCTTAGGTTTGGGCCGGTTTCGAACGAAAGGAAAATCCATTTAACAAAGTGGCAACCTCCAGTTTGGAACTTTGAGAACATTTTTATAGGAGTATGTCACAATGGCTACTGGAACTGTTAAGTGGTTCAACAGCAGCAAGGGCTTCGGCTTCATCGAGCAGGAAGACGGTCCGGACGTGTTCGTTCATCATTCCGCGATCAACGCCGCCGGCTTCAAGTCTCTCAATGAGGGCGACAAGGTCACATTTGACATCGAGCAGGGTCCCAAAGGACCCGCGGCTGCGAATGTCAATGTAGTCTAACCGCTGCTAACAAGACTTTAAGGGGCTCTCCTCTGATATTCAGAGGACGAGCCCTTTTTTTTTGCGCATATTCCGGCACCTGTTTTCTGTGCATTGACATTCTGCACAGAGGTAGATAGTCTATAATTCACAGGGAAAAAACTCCGTCTCACATGGAGGGAAGGGTGCCATTTAAAATATCAAGATTCTTCTGCTGTTTTCTGTTGTCCGTATTAGTCTCTTTACAGGGTGCATCTGTTTCAATCCAGGCGCAAGGTACCCTGCCTGCGGATCTGTTTGGCTCGGTGGATCGCGTGAAAGCGCCTGCAATGGCTCCGGACTTCGGGCGGATTCCGCTGTACTTCATCCCGAACACGGGACAGTTCAAAGAGGGTGCTCTGTTTCATGCCGACACATCCCTTTATACGCTTTGGCTTACACGTGAGGGTTTGATCTTCGACAGGATGAAGAGAGTCAGAATAGACACCGATGATGGCCGATCGGCATTAGAAATGGGGCCCTACATCGATCGGCTGGCCGGGCCTTCTGGATACGAACATGACATATCGCGGCTCGTTTTCCTGGGATCCAACCAGGATCCCCGGATCACTCCGGTAGATATCACCGGGCACCGGGTGAGTTACTTCACGGGAGATGACAGGGCCGCATGGAAAACGGGGATACAGACATCGAAAGCCGTTTTGTACAGGGACCTCTATCCTCACATCGATCTCAAGGTCTACGGCGTGGAGAAGGAGATCGAGTACGATTTCGTGGTCAAACCCGGAGGAGAGGCTTCACACATCGGATTCGAGTACCGGGATGTGCTGGGGACTGTGATAGACAAAGAGGGAGATCTTGTCGTCAGGACAGCCTTTGGAGAGCTGAAACACTCCCATCCTGTCTGTTATCAGGAGATTCAAGGCCAGAGAATTGACGTCGAGGCAGAATTCCGGGAGGTTGGAGAGGATTCCTACGGTTTTAAGGTGGGGGATTACGATCATGATTTCGACCTGATCATCGATCCCATGGTGATCGTGTACTCCACCTACCTCGGCGGTCCGGGTGTTGAATTTCAGGCAAAGATCGCCCTCGACACATCCGGAGCTATTTACCTGGCCGGTTGGACATCTTCCAAGAAATTTCCCACCATGAATCCTCTCTTCCCCGAATTGAAAAGCGATCCCGATGTTTTTGTCACCAAGATCAGCCCCGACGGTCGGTCTCTCGTGTATTCCACGTATCTCGGGGGTACCAGGCGCGACATCATCTCCGGACTTCATGTGGACAGCACCGGGGATGCCTACGTGGCCGGCATCACAGCTTCCGCGGATTTCCCCACTCAGAATTCGATGCAGGAACTCAAAGGGGTCGCAGATACGTTCATCACCAAGATCGATGCGGGCGGAGCCTTCCTGGAGTACTCTACCCTGCTGGGCGGCTCCGACAATGACCTTGCCCGGAGCATGGATGTGGACCCGATGGGAAATGTCTATGTTGTGGGGTTCACCCGGTCCACGGATTTCCCCACCAAAAAGGCATTTCAGAGGAAACTGGGAGGTCCGGCGGATTGTTATCTGGCCAAACTGAATCCTTCGGGAACCGCAGTGGTGTTTGCCACCTATATCGGCGGTTCCGACACCGAAACCCCGCGAGGCGTGAAGGTGGATGCGGATGGAGATGTCTATATCTGTGGCGACACTCGCTCTAATGACTTCCCCACGTTCAAGGCCTTCCAGAAGAAGATGTCCGGGCCCATCGATGTTTTTGTCATGAAGTTCAACAAAAAAGGCAGGAAACTCCGGTATTCCACTTTTCTGGGAGGCTCTGCAGATGAGAAGCCCTACAGCATGGATGTAGATGTCGTGGGAAACGTCTATGTCACGGGGTATACCGGTTCTGCGGATTTTCCTCTGGTAAATCCCCTCTTTGATACGTTCGCCGGAGTCTCCGATATCTTTGTGGCGAAGTTTCGGCCAAATGGCAGGAAGCTCCATTATTCCACTTACCTGGGCGGAAAGGAAAATGATTACGGCTTCGCGATAGCCGTCGCTCCCGACAACACCATGTATGTCGGCGGCTGCACGGAATCACGAAAGTTCCCGAGGAAGGATGCTCTTTTCAAACACTACATGGGAGAGGGCGATGTGACTCTGACCCAATTTGCCGAGGACGGAAAGAGCCTGCTATTCTCAACGTACCTGGGTGGCTCAGACTATGACAGCGGAGCAAGCATTGCCATAGATCCATTGAGTGGGGTTTTCCTCACTGGAGGGACCAAGTCCACGGATTTCCCGCTCAAGAATCCCCTGCAGAAGAAAAAGAAAAAATACGAAGACCTGTTCATCATGAAATTGACAAGAGAATAGAACAGCAGCGCAGAATACAGGGGAGCGGCTCCAGCATGAAAAGGCTGTCAGGGTAACCTCAGGTTGGAAACGGGATCGATCTTCGCACATCGCTACGAGATCCTGGAAGCCGCCGGTAAGGGAGGCATGGGGGAAGTTTACCGGGTTCAGGACAGGCATAGTCCCTTTCAAGGGAGATACGGCTCTGAGTGTGGCCCTCAAACACAAAACCCAGATCCCCGTGGATCCCCGCAAGCTGTTCGAGTCCATATTTCATCGATCCCGGGGAAGCGTCTGACTACGAATCAGAAGGTCGGCAGTTCGAATCTGTCCGG
>CBFDBC010000171.1:0-8466 GCA_965602945.1 uncultured bacterium
GTCCTCATCCACTGGGCCGTGGCGATCACCATGGACGCCTGCGCGATCGCCTCGCGTATCTCCGACACGGCGCGCTGGCGCCGGTCATCCCGGAGCGGGTGACCGCCGGCTGGAACCAGCTCCTGTGCTCGCTATCGACCGGCCTGCACCCGCGCAAAGGTGAGCCGTACGTCGACATCCTGTTCATGGGGCTCAAGGCCATCGGGGGCTGGGAAAACCTGGTGGCTGTCGCCGGCGCAGATCATTTCAACCTGTTCCCGCCCCTGAGCGATCCCGATTTCCCCTGGCTGGGGCTGCTGCTGGGCGCCCCCATCGTGGGCATCTGGTACTGGTGCACGGATCAGTGCATCGTGCAGCGCGTGCTGGCCGCGCGCAGCGAGCAGGATGCGCGGCGCGGCACCATCTTCGCCGCCTTTCTCAAGCTGCTCCCCTTCTGGATCTTCTTCATCCCCGGGATCACGGCCTACGCCCTGGCCAAGAGCGGGCAGCTCAACCTGGCCTCCGCGGATCAGGCCTTCCCCACGCTGGTCAAGATGCTCCTGCCCACAGGGCTGCGCGGGCTGGTGGTGGGCGGGCTGCTGGCGGCCCTGATGAGCTCGCTGGCCGCGGTCTTCAACTCCTGCTCGACGCTCTTCACCATGGACATCTACAAGAAGATCCGTCCGGATGCGCCCGAGAAAAAACTGGTCCGGGTGGGCCGGATCGCGACCGGAGCGGTCGTAGTGACCGGCATCCTCTGGATCCCGCTCATGAAGTTCATCTCGGGCGAGCTCTACCACTACCTGCAGAGCGTGCAGTCCTACCTGGCCCCTCCTATCACAGCCGTGTTCCTGCTGGGCGTCTTCTGGAAGAGGATCAACGCCCGCGGCGCCAACACAGCGCTCTTCGGCGGGTTCATCATCGGCATGCTGCGCCTCATCGCCGAGCTCAGCAAGGAACACCTGAGCGGATGGCTCTACATTTTTGCTGACGTCAATTTCCTTTACTTCTGCGTGTACCTTTTCCTGACATGCATCGCCCTGATGGTGGTGGTCAGCATGTTCTCGGCGGCCCCCGAAGAAAAGAATATCCGTGGGGTCACCTACGGCACCACGGTCAGCGAGGACAAGCAGGCCTCTCGGGCCAGCTGGAACACACGGGACGTGGTACTCTCGCTGGTGGTGCTCGTGATCATCGCCGTGGTCATGATCTACTTTTCGCCCCTGGCGCTCGGGAAATATTAATGTAATTCAAGCTAGGTGAAACATGAAACGATATGCCATAGGACTGGATTTCGGGACAAACTCCTGCCGCTCCCTGATAGTCGACGTGACCGACGGTCGCGAACTGGCCAGCCACGTGTCCGACTATCCCTCCGGTCAGGAAGGAATCTGGCTCGATCCCAAGGACCCCAACGTGGCCCGGCAGGATCCGGCCGACTACCTGATCGGGATGAAGGAGGCCGTCCGTGATGCAGTGAAGCAGGCCGGGAACGCGGACCCCGGATTCAGCCCTGAGGCTGTGGTCGGCATCGGCATCGACACCACGGGCTCGAGCCCCATGCCCGTCGACCGGGAGGGCACGCCGCTGGCGATGCTCCCGGAGTTTGCGGGAAACCTGGACGCCATGGTCTGGCTGTGGAAGGACCACTCAAGCCATGCGGAGGCCGCAGAGATTACGGCCCTGGCCCAAAAGATGCGGCCCGAGTACCTGGCCAAGATCGGAGGCATCTACTCGTCGGAGTGGTTCTGGAGTAAGATCCTCCATGGGAAGCGCACAGCCCCCGAGGTCTTCGAGGCGGCCCACAGCTTCGTGGAGATCTGTGACTACCTGCCCGCGGTCCTGACGGGAGAAACCCGGCCGGGCCGTATCAAACGCAGCGTGTGCGCAGCCGGGCACAAGGCCATGTACAACGCCCAGTGGGACGGCCTCCCGGACAGGGAATTCCTGGCCGCGCTCGATTCTGAGATGGCCGACCTGAGGGATCGCCTCTATGACGAAGCCGTGCCCTCGGACCGGCTGGCCGGCCCGCTCTCAGACGAATGGGCGGGGAAACTGGGACTCAGCCCCGGGATCGCCGTGGCCGTCGGGGCCTTCGATGCCCACATGGGCGGCGTGGGCGCCGGGATCAAGCAGGGAACCCTGGTCAAGATCCTGGGCACCTCCACCTGCGACATCATGGTCTCGCCCAGGCAGGCGGGGCTGGCCGACATCCCGGGGGTATGCGGGATCGTAGACGGGTCGGTCCTGCCCGAATACTACGGTATCGAGGCGGGGCAGTCGGCGGTGGGCGACATCTTCTTATGGTTCGTGAACCACCTGGTCCCGGATAAGTACGGGACGAGCGCGGACGAGAAGTTCAAGAACCTGGAGATCGCGGCCGCAGGACAGAAACCGGGCGAGCACGGGCTCCTGGCTCTCGACTGGAACAACGGCAACCGCACCATCCTGGTGGACGTGCGGCTGAGCGGGCTGCTGCTGGGACAGACGCTGCACACCGAAGCCCACGAGATCTACCGGGCGTTGATCGAGGCCACGGCCTTCGGAGCGCTGGCTATCGTGAACCGCATCGAGGAGTACGGCACGGGAGTCAGGGAGATCGTCAACTGCGGCGGGCTGGCCAGTAAAAATCCCTTTCTCATGCAGATCTATGCCGACATCCTGGGACGGCCCATGAAGGTCTCACGCAGCGACCAGACCCCGGCCCTGGGAGCCGCCATATTCGGTGCGGTGGCCGCCGGACCGGACAAGAGCGGCTATTCCTCCGTGGAAGAGGCGCAGGCGGCAATGACCGGGATCCGGGAGGTCTTCGAACCGGACATGGACAACCATGCCGTGTATGCGGAGATGTACCGGCTGTACCGGCAGCTGCACGATGCCTTCGGCACGGCTGGGTGGTCGGGTTCCATGGCCAATGTCATGAAGGACCTGATCGCCATCCGGGAGCGGCAGAGGAAGGACACATGAGTCTCGGAGAGCTGCGCCGGCGCGTCTGCCAAGCTAACCTCGACCTGGTCGACCTGGGGCTCGTGACCCTGACCTGGGGCAATGTCAGCGGCCTAGACAGGGAAAGCGGCATGGTGGTAATAAAACCCAGTGGTGTCGACTACACAGAACTGACACCCGAGAACATGGTACTGGTCGACCTGAGTGGAATCCGGGGGGGGGGAGACCTCAATCCCTCATCGGACACACCCACCCATCTCGAACTCTACCGGTCTTTCGAAGGAATCGCCGGGGTGGCCCACACCCACAGCGACTACGCCGGCGTATTCGCCCAGGCACACAGGGAACTACCGTGTATGGGGACCACCCACGCAGACCACTTCAACGGCGCCGTTCCCCTGACGCGCATGATCACGCAGGAGGAGGTGGAGGCCGACTACGAGGGCAACACGGGGAGGGTGATCGTGGAGCGCTTCGAGCATATCGATCCCCTGGAAATGCCTGCCGTGCTCGTGGCCGCCCACGGCGCCTTCACCTGGGGCCGGTCCCCGGAAGAGGCCGTGGCCAACAGCCTGGCCCTTGAGAAGACCGCCAAGATGGCATGGGGCGCACTGAGCCTCGATCCCGAGGTGAGGTCCTTCCCGGAGTACCTGCTGCGCAAACACTACCGGCGCAAGCACGGCCCGGAGGCCTACTACGGTCAGAAGACAGGAGAAAAGAAATGACCAATATCCCAGAGATCACACTGGGCATCGTGGCGGTGAGCCGCGACTGCTTCCCGGTGGAGCCGTCCCGGGCCCGCAGGGACAGGGTGGTCGAGGCCTGCGCGGCGAAGCAGATCAAAATTTCAGTGATCCCGACGGTGGTCGAAAACGAAAAGGACGTGCTCAAGGCCCTGACGGAGATCGAGGAACTCGCGGTCGACGCCCTGGTCATCTTCCTGGGCAACTTCGGGCCCGAAGGGCCCACCACGATCCTGGCCCAGCGCTTCGGAGGTCCGGTGATGCTGGCGGCCGCCGCAGAGGAATCCATGCAGGACCTGATCCAGGGCCGCGGCGACGCCTACTGCGGGCTGCTCAACACGTCATACAACGTGGGGCTGAGGAGGCTGCGTCCGCACATCCCGGAGTATCCCGTGGGCACGGCGGAGGAGGTGGCGGACAGGATCGCGGACTTTGTCCCGGCGGCCCGGGTGGTCAACGGGATCCGGGCGCTCAAGATATTCGCCTTCGGGCCACGACCCCAGGACTTCTATGCCTGCAACGCGCCCATCCTCCCGCTCTTCGACCTGGGGGTGGAGATCATGGAAAACAGCGAGCTGGATCTCTACGACCTGTTCCGGAAAACGGGAGAGGGGCCGGAGGTCGAGGCCGCGGCCGCAGACATGGCCGAGGAGCTTGGACCAGGCAACCAGTACCCCGAACTCCTGAAGAAGCTGGCACGGTACGAGGTGGCCCTCCTCAAGTTCATGGAGGACCATTTAGGGGAATCGCGGTTCGGCGTCTTCGCCAACAAATGCTGGCCGGCCTTCGAGGAGTATTTCGGATTCGTGCCCTGCTACGTCAACTCGCGGCTAGCATCGCGCGGCATGCCCGTGGCCTGCGAGGTTGACATCTACGGGGCGCTCAGCGAATACATGGCCACCTGCGCGACCCTCCTGCCCGCGACCCTCCTGGACATCAACAACACCGTGCCCTACGACATGTACGAGGAGGCCGGGGACGAGGTCAAGGGGTACAAGCCCAACGACTTGTTCATGGGCTTCCACTGCGGGAACACATCTTCTTCTTGCCTCATGGTGCCGGAGATGAAGCACCAGCTCATCATGCACCGGCTCATGGAACCGGACAAGGATCCGGACATCACCCGCGGCACGCTGGAGGGCCGGATCCGGCCCGGGGAAATTACGATCTTCCGGCTGCAGTCCACCGCTGACACCGAGCTAAAGAGCTACATCGCCGAGGGCCGGGTGCTGGATATCGCGCCCCGCTCGTTCGGCAGCATCGGTGTGTTCGGCATCAAGGAGATGGGACGCTTCTACCGGCATGTGCTGATCGGCAAGCGCTTTCCGCACCACACCGCCGTGGCCTTCCGGCACGCCGGCAAGGCTCTGTTCGCGGCGCTCCGGATGTTGGGAGTCGAAGACATCTTTTCCCCCCGGCCGGGCGGGCTGCCCTTCCCGGACGAGAGCCCCTTCGGATGAGGCGACTCCGGTAGGTCAGGGAAGAATGGACGTGATGCGAGCGGCACAGCTGACAGGCCCCCGCTCTATAGCCGTGCGGGAGGTCCCGCTTCCCCCACTGCCGGATGACAACAGCGTCCTCCTCAAGGTCGGGGCGGTCGGCATCTGCGGCTCGGATGTTCATTACTACCTGCACGGCCGCATCGGGAACCAGGTGGTCGAATTTCCCTTCACCATCGGCCATGAATGCACCGGCACCATCGAGATGTGCGGCCCGCTGGCCGGTGATCTCGCGCCCGGCGACAGGGTGGCGGTCGACCCGGCCGTGTCCTGCGGGGAATGCGACCAGTGCCGGTCAGGGAGGCCTCACACCTGCCGCAGCCTGCGCTTCCTGGGATGCCCGGGACAGCTCCCCGGCTGCCTCTCGGAATACATCGTGATGCCGGCTCACAACTGTTTCAGGCTGCCGGCCAGCATCAGCCTTATCCAGGGGGTCCTGGCCGAGCCGCTCGCCATCGGCGTGTATTCGGCGGGATTCCTGGAGGATATGAAGCCGAAGGCCATCGGAATCCTGGGGACCGGGCCCATCGGTCTCAGTGTGCTGCTGGCTGCCAAGGCTGCGGGCTTGGAAACGATCTATGTTACAGACAAGGTGGAGGACCGGCGGCAGGCCGCCCTGAAGGCGGGTGCGGCCTGGGCCGCCAGCCCAGACGAGACCGACATCGTGTCCGAGATCCTGGACAGAGAGCAGGGCCTGGATGCAGTCTTCGAATGCTGCGGCGATCCGGAGGCACTCAACCAGGCGGTGGAGATCCTGAAGCCGGGGGGAACGCTGTACATCCTGGGGATCCCGGAGACGGAGCAGGTGGCGTTCGACATCCATTCGCTCCGGCGAAAGGAGATCCACATCCAGAACATCCGCCGCCAGAGCGGCTGCACACAGAAGGCCCTCGACCTCATGGCCGGCGACACCCTCGACGCCTCCTTCATGGCGACACACCATTTTTCATTGGACGAAACGCAGAAGGCCCTGGAGACCGTATCCGGCTACCGGGACGGCGTCATCAAAGCCATAGTCACGGTCAATCGATAGCCCCGATCGGCCAGCGGCCCGGCGCCTGCATGGCCGATCGATCTCCAATCTGGAATTTGAGATTTCAGAGGGATACAAAGATCGTGAATTCTCCGACAGCCTTCCTAAAGCCGTATTTTCAGAACAAACATGAGATCCCAGGGCAAAAAGTCTTCGATGCTCACGACTTCAAATCCGGCCTGTTCGGCTTCTCTGCGCATCCGTTCCGGAGAAATCCCATGATCTTCTCCGCCCGGGCCTCGAATCGGATCAGGTTCGACCAGGACGACCGTTCCGCCGGGTTTGAGAGTCGGGAGCAGCTTTTTCAGCATGGCCACCGGTTGATCCAGGAAATGATAGGTCCACACCATGAACACCATATCCAGAGCCCCTTCCGGGAGAAGAGGATCATCGATCTCGCCGAGAATGATCTCGACATTAAGAATCCCCTCTCGTTGACAGCGCTCCCGGAGATAGGCCAGGCCTTCAGCATCGATGTCATTGGCAAAAATCTTTCCCTTGGGCCCGACACGGCGGGCCAGATGCACTGTGAACCGGCCGCGGCCGGCTCCGACTTCGCCGATGACCATGCCCGGCTTGATGCCCGCGGCATCCATCACTTCCTCAGGAGGTTGTCTTTCGAATGTCTGCTTTTCCCATTCTTCGACAGACTGCTGCTGGCCTGTCAGGAGAGTCACAAGGAATACGGTAGCAAGAAACAATCCGGTGTAGGCGCCTTTGGCCATTATCAAATCCCTTTTCTCCCTGTTGATCCGGCAACACACATAAAGGTATCATCCCCTTAGCGACAAGGTCAACAATTAGAGGGACGGCAGCCTAGGCGTCGAGGACTAACCCCCGGGGGTGAAATCTCTCACCCCCAATATCCCCTAAAAGAGCGATTGTAAGGCCTGCCTGTCTTATAGACAATAATAAGGCTATAGGAAGCGGGAGTTTCAATAATGTCGGCAGCGGGAGGAGTCAAAATGAAAAAATCTCAAATTCTCAGCCTAGGGATCAGTTTGGTTCTTTTAGGCTCATTCGTATTCGCCTACGGGCAGAACAGCCCGTCCGAAGAGTGGGTGGCCAGGTATCAGGGCCCGGGATACTCTTTTGACGAGGCCAAGGCCGCGGCGGTCGATCCGTCCAACGGAAATCTCTATGTGACCGGGGAAAGTAACCGTAATTTCACTACCCTCGCCTACGACCATTCGGGAAACCTTTTGTGGACGGCGGTCTATGACGGCCCGAACGGGGGCTTTGACAAGGCGAATGCCATCGCGGTCGACTCCATCACGGGAAATGTGTATGTCACCGGTACCAGTGAGGGGGATTACACGACCGTAGCCTATGACAGTGGGGGAAATTTGCTCTGGGCAGTGCGCTACAACGGACCGGGCAACAGCACGGACGTCGCGGACGCGGTCGCAGTCGATCCCGGCAGAGGCACGATCTATATCACGGGCTACAGCCGGGATTCCAGGTATGATTTCGCCACCGTGGCCTATGACCGCTCGGGACATGAACTGTGGTCGGCACGTTACAACGGACCGAGCAACTATCACGATGAAGCTTACGCCATTGCCGTGGATCCCAACTCGGGCAATGTCTATGTGACCGGATACAGCTGGGCGACATCCTGCGATTTCACCACCGTGGCCTACGGCAGCTCCGGGAACCAACTCTGGGTAGTCCGGCATGACGGCCCCAACAGCGACCTGGACAGGGCCTATGCCCTAGCCGTGAATCCCGTATCTGGGAACATCTATGTCACAGGGGACAGCTGGGGAGCCAGCTGCGATTACGCAACCGTGGCGTACGACAGCGGCGGGACAGTCATCTGGACAGCCGAATACGATGGGCCGGCACACGGCACGGATGGTGCCAAGGCCGTGGCCGTGGACCCTTCCTCGGGTAACGTTTATGTCACCGGATACAGCCGAGGCACCTTCAACGACTTTGCCACCATAGCCTATGACGCCTCCGGCGGCTTTCTCTGGGCAGCCAGGTATGACGGACCCGTCGGCCTGCACGATGCGGCCACGGCCGTCGTCGTCGATCCCGCTACCGGGAACGTGTATGTGACCGGGTACAGCCTCGGCACCACGAATGACTATGCCACCGTGGCCTACAGCAGTTCGGGGAGCGAGCTCTGGTCGGCCCGCTATGACGGGCCTGAAGGCGGTTATGATGTCGCAAACGCCCTGGCTGTCGATTCCTCCACCGGCGGCGTCTATGTCACCGGCAAGAGCGGGGGGAACGGAACTGGATCCGATTATGCCACCGT
>CBFDBC010000172.1:0-8423 GCA_965602945.1 uncultured bacterium
TGTAGTAAGCCCGACCCAACCTAACCCCGGCACGCCCGAAGGGTAAAGAACGTCGACAGTCTTTATTAATAATTCAGAATAGAGCTTGATTTTGGGGATTCGAGGTATTAGATTATCCCTGTCGGCTGGACGTCACCGCTAGGGGGCAGCGGACACCGGGGATGCACATATACCGTTAACCGATCGTCCCTCTACTCGTAATGTCGTATCCATCCGGCGGCAACACGGCAAAAGGAGGTCATAATGAAAAAAACAATCCTCATCCCGGCTCTGGCCTGTTTTCTCCTATTATGTGGATGGGAGACGGGAGCGCAGACCGACCAGCTGGACCTGATGATGGAAACAGCCGGTGACGCGCGCGTGAAGGTCATGACCCGGAACATCTACGTCGGGGCGGATGTGGACATCATCCTGGGGGCCCAGGATCCCAACGAAGTGCCCATCCTGGCGGCCCAGGCCTTTGCCCAGATGATGTCCACCAATTTCCCGGAACGGGCAGTGGCACTGGCAAAAGAGATCAAGATGCACAAGCCCCACTTGATCGGGCTCCAGGAGGTCTACAAGATCCGTTTCCAGAAAGAGGGCGACGCGGCCATGGGGGGCATGGTACCAGCCACGCAGGTACTGTTCAACTACCTCAAGATCCTCAGGGCAGCTCTGGCAGCCGAAGGCCTGGACTACCAAGTGGCGGCCAAGGTCAAGAACATCGACCTGGAACTCCCCATGTATAACCCGGAGGCAGTCTCCCAACTAAGCGATGTGCGGGTCACGGACTACGACGTGATCCTGGCCCGGGGAGATGTCGAGATCCTGGCGAAGTACAAGGGGAGTTATCAGGCCCAGCTGATCGTCCCCAGCGCCGGCATCACGGTCCCCCGGGGCTGGGTGGCGGTGGACGCCAAGATCCGCAACCGGACATTTCATTTCGTCAACACCCATTTTGAGGTTATAACGGTCCCGGAGCTGCTGCCTCTCCAGATGGCCCAGGCCCAGGAACTTTTAACCATTCTCTCGATGCAGACCAATCAGGTCATCCTGGTGGGAGACTTCAACAGCATGCCCAAAGGCGACGACGTTAACACACAGGTATCCTACAACTTCATCCGGAACAACGGGTACGTCGATGCCTGGCGCCGCTTCGATGGAAGATCCGGGTTGATTCACAACAAGGCTGGGAACACCTACGGCCATGACTACGGCCTGAGGAACGAGGCGGTCGACATGTACGAAAGGGTCGACCACATCTGGGTCCGCAGCGACGTCTACACAGATGGGAAGCAGGACATCGGCACGACGGTCATGGACGTGGTCGGGGATGAGCTGGCAGACCGCACGCCCTCGGGTCTCTGGCCCTCCGACCATGCGGGTGTCGTCGCCTATCTCTGGATACCGAAATACTGAGGAAAAAGGGATCTATCCTTTTTTTACGATCACTTGGGAACCGGCATGATGATGGCGCCGGATTCGAAGCGGCTGTAGACCTCGGCCCGGTTCTGGACAAAGAGCCGGCCGACCAGGGCACCGGTAGCGGCATCCAGTTCGTGATCTGAAACTTCGGCCTCAACCCTATGAGTCCCCGATTCTGAAGCCCCAGTGCAAAAAAGATACCTCCAAATGTAAACATGCGTCATCCATGCAAATGTGATATATTAGCGCTCATTCAGAACGTAACATCGGGATAAAGAAAGGAGAGTCACTCATGTCGGATTATGAGAAACTCGGGGCTTTTTATCTGGGGAAAGTCTTCGACCGGGAAAAAGGCCATGCATTGAACGAATGGCTTCTGTATGATTCCAAAGACCTGACCACTCACGCCGTGTGCGTGGGCATGACCGGGAGCGGGAAGACCGGCCTGGGCATCGGGCTGCTCGAAGAGGCGGCCATTGACGGCATCCCGGCCCTTGTCATCGATCCCAAGGGCGACATGGGCAACCTGATGCTGACTTTTCCGGAGCTCAAGCCGGCGGATTTCTTGCCCTGGATCGACCCGGATGCCGCTGTACGTAAAGGCCTGACCGGGGCGGATTTCGCCCGCAAGACGGCCGAGACGTGGCGTAAGGGACTGGCCGGCTGGGACCAGGACCCGGAACGGATCGCACGTTTCAGGCAGGCGGCCGAAGTCAGCATCTTCACACCGGGAGGAACGGCCGGGAAACAGCTTCGGGTCCTGCGTTCATTCGCCGCACCTTCGGCCCAGCTGGCCGAAGACCCGGACGGCCTTCGCGACCGCATACAGTCCACCGTTTCCGGACTCCTGGCCCTCCTGGGCATCGCCGCCGACCCGATCCGCAGCCGTGAGCACATACTCCTCTCCAACATCCTGAACACGGCGTGGAACGAAGGGCGCAGCCTGGATCTCGCCTCGATGATAAAGGAGATCCAGACACCTCCTTTCCAGCAGGTCGGTGTCTTCGACCTGGAGTCCTTCTACCCGTCAAAAGAACGGTTCGAACTGGCCATAAGCCTCAACAACCTCCTGGCTTCCCCGGGCTTTTCCACCTGGATGGAGGGGCAGCCGCTGGATATCGGAAGCCTCCTGTACACCGCTCAAGGAAAGCCCCGCATCTCCATCCTCTCGATCGCCCACCTCTCCGATTCGGAACGTATGTTTTTCGTGACCCTCCTCCTCAACGAACTGGTCGCATGGATGCGTATGCAGCCCGGCACGACCTCCCTGCGGGCGCTGCTCTATATGGACGAGATCTTCGGATATTTCCCGCCCACAGCGGTTCCGCCATCCAAGAAACCCATGCTGACTCTGCTCAAACAGGCCCGTGCCTACGGCCTGGGCGTAGTGCTGGCCACACAGAATCCGGTGGACCTGGACTACAAGGGGCTGGCCAATGCCGGCACGTGGTTCATCGGGCGCCTGCAGACCGATCGCGACAAGCAAAGGGTGCTGGACGGCCTGGAGGGAGCATCGCATTCCTCTGGTTCGGCATTCGACCGGTCAAAAATCGACTCGATCCTGTCCGGCCTGGGCCAAAGGGTCTTCCTCATGCACAACGTACACGAAGACCGGCCCGAGCTTTTCCAGACCCGCTGGGTCCTGTCCTTTCTGAGGGGGCCTCTGACTCGGATCCAGATCAAGACCCTGATGAAAGACCAGAAGGCTGGAGAGGTGCCTGCTCCCCCTTCAAGCATGACCCAGCCTCCCTCCCGGCCGGTGAGCAAGGAACTGCATGATGAGCAGGGCAAGCAGCCCAGCATCCCTTCGCAGGTGGCCCAGCTCTACGTCCCCCGGCAGGGGTCCCTGTCCGGCACAGATACTTTGATCTACCGGCCCGCGCTGCTGGGAACAGGCCGCCTGCACTTCGTGAACACGCGGGCGCATGTCGATAAATGGAAAACCATGAACCTTCTCGCTCCCCTTTCGGGAGTGGACCAGGACGTGCCATGGGAGGAGGCCGATGTCGTAACGCTGAATAAAAATGACCTTGATCGCATCGGCCCCGCAGATGCCAGGTTCGCGACGCTCCCGTCGAGCTCCACCAAGGCCTCCAGCTTCAGCCGCTGGGGCATAAGGCTGTCAGATCATCTGTATCAGAACCACACGCTGGGTATCTGGGAGTGCCCGGATTACAAGCAGTTTTCCCGGGACGACGAGACGGAGGGAGACTTCCGCGGCCGCCTGAATCACCTGCAGCACGAAAAACGTGATCTGGCCATCGAAAAGCTGAGGAAACAATACTCTCCCAAGCTGGCCGCCCTGGAGGAGCGCCTGCGTAAGGCTCAGGTGCGAGTGGACCGGGAGAAATCTCAGTACGGGCAGCAGAAGGTGCAGGCTGCGATATCGGTAGGGGCTACTGTGCTGGGCGCCTTGTTCGGGCGCAAGACCCTGAGCACGGGGACCGTCGGCCGGGCGACCACCTCCATGCGGGGATTCGGCAGGACCGCACGGGAGAGAGAGGACGTCGCCCGGGCCGTCCAGGAGGCCGAAGTCATACGAACCCGCCTGGCAGACCTGGAGCGGCAGTTCCAGTCCGAAGCGGCCAGGGTGCAGGGAGATTTCGAGCCAGAAGACATCGCCCTGCAGGAGATCAGGATCCGGCCCCGGAAGACCGACATCAGCGTGGAAACGTTGGCCCTGGTCTGGTCCCCATGGAAGGTGAGCCGGGACGGCATCGCCGAACCGCTGTTCAAGCTGTAAATAAGGGGACTAGAGGTCGGACCAGACGGTCCGCAGTGCGGCCAGCTCCTTGCCATCTCCGGCTCGAAGGAGCGTGTGCAGGAATGTGGGCCTCTTGGACTCTATCAGCCTCTGCGAACGGGATAGGATCCGGTCTCCGTAGAAGGTCTCAGCCCGGTAGTTGATCTCGATCTCCGAGGGCCTGAGTTTGAGCAGAATGTTTTCCGGCGTCGTCTCCAGAGCCCATAGGATATAGGCCGTGCTGGTGACGTGCCGGTTGACATCCAGGTAGCTCCGGAAGACCGGATATTCATTTTCCAGGCCGGGCTTGTCAAGTTTTGGCAGAGGTTCGAAATCGTCCTGCAGCGCCCTCCTCGATTCCAGCTCGAAGTCCGGCAGGAACTGTTCCATCCGCACCGGCCTTTTTGATGTCAGATCCAGTGCCAGCCAGGAGGTCGTGGCCTGGGCCAGGGGGCCTTTTTCATCGAAGACCTCGAACTCCCGCAACGAGAACATCCCCTGGCGCAGAGACGGCCAGGTGTTCACATGGAAGGTATTCCACCGCTCAGGATAGCGCAGGATCCGGATATGCCAGCGGGACAGGACCCAGGTGAGATTCTGCTTGAACAGTTCCAGCACGGACACGCCCATTTGAGCCGAGTGCTCCGAGGCCGCCTCCATGAGGACGTTCAGGAACATATCCACCCTTATCTTCCCCTGGAAATCCGTGTCCACGGCGCGTACTTGTATCTCTTTTTCTAATATCTTTGTCATTGCCATAAGGAGCCTATTAAAGCACCAGTCCCGCCAATAATCAACTGTCCTCAAAAGCGGCATGAGATGTGCCCTTGACTCGGGAACCGGATTTTATATAGATTTGTCACCTTAGGGGACAGTGAGGGACAACAAAACGGCCCAAAGAACGAGAAGGAGACCGACAGTGCCAATCACCACTCTATCCAAGACATTCTTATTCTGTGTTTCCACAGCACTGGTGCTGGCCGTGTGCTTCACCTGCTGCGGCCCCGATCAAACCTCTCCGCCTGATCCGTTCGAAGCCCGGATCGACGGGCTTTTCCAGGAATGGGATAGGGAGGACTCTCCAGGTGCGGCCGCAGCCGTACTCAAGGGCGGGGACCTCGTATTCAGCCGAGGCTACGGAACCGCCCAGCTTGAATACGGCATACTTATCAGCCCTGCCACCGTCTTCCACGTGGCTTCCGTGTCCAAACAGTTCACGGCCTTTGCCGTGACCCTGCTGGCGCATCAGGGCCGCCTCTCCCTGGATGACGATATCCGCCGGCATCTGCCCGAGGTCCCGGATTTCGGCAGGGTCATCACCATCCGCCACCTGATCCACCACACCAGCGGCCTGCGCGACCAGTGGGAGGCCCTGGCCATGGCCGGTTGGCGGTTGGACGATGTCATTACGCGGGACCACATCCTCACCATGGTCAAGAACCAGAAGGAGCTCAATTTCGATCCCGGGGAACGGTACCTGTACTGTAACACCGGATACACTCTGCTGGGCGAGATCGTAGGGCGGGCCACCGGCCGGACTTTCAGCGCCTGGACAGCTGAGAACATCTTCGTGCCCCTGGGGATGGACCACACACACTTCCACGACAACCACGAGCACATCGTCCCGGGCCGGGCCTACTCCTACGGCCCCAACGAGGAGCAGGGCTTCCGCAAGAGTGTCCTGAGCTACGCCAATGTCGGGGCCACCAGCCTGTTCACCACGACGGAGGACCTCCTCAAGTGGGCCCAAAACTTCATGGACCCGAAAGTGGGTGGGCCGGAGGTCATCGAGCAGATGCAGGAGCTGGGCGTGCTCAACAGCGGCCGCAAGATCCCCTACGCGTTCGGGCTGGGGATCCGGAACCACAGGGGCGTGCGCATGATATCCCACGGCGGTTCCGACGCCGGTTTCCGGACCTGGCTGGGGATCTTCCCCGACCAGGATCTGGCCGTGGCCGTACTGAGCAACCTGGGCAGCGTAAGCCCAAACCGCCTGGGGCTCCAGATCGCGGAGATGTACCTGGAAGCGGACATGCGGCCGGTCCCGGAGAAAAAGAATCAGGCCGCCCCCACCAAGAAACGTGAGGCCGCGGAGGTCGATCCCATGGTCTACGAGGTCTATGCCGGGCGGTACGCCCTGGACGATGGGACGGTGCTCGAGATCGTGAAGGAGGGCGGCCGCCTGTTTGCCGTGCACTCCGCGCAGGGCAGGTCGGAATTATTTCCCGAAACGATCGCCCGCTACTTCCTCAAGGACGCGGACGTGGTGCTGACCTTCCATCCGGATAAGGATAATTACGTTGAGCGTGTGACCGTGGTGTCCAGCGGCCGTCCCATGCAGGGGAAACGAATCCAGTCCACGTCAATGACCGACGCACTGATGAAGGCGTTCACAGGAAACTACTTCAGCGAGGAGCTCGAGACGGTGTACACGATAGGAATCCGGGACGGAAAGCTTGTGGCGCGCCACTTTCGGCACGGCGAGATCCCGATGATCTGGACGGAGGGTGACACCTTCACGGGGCGCCGCTGGTTTTTCCGGAAGCTGGAGTTCCAAAGAGACGGGAACGGCCGGATCAGCGGCTTCCTTCTGACAGGGGGGCGGGTGTGGAACCTGCGGTTTGATAAGAGGTGAACCACAACCCCTCTCTGCGAACGGTATTCTCCTGATCCGCCCGTTCACAGAGGATTCAGGAGCGACTCGGCCGCAGACAGCACATTTTGGAAGAATATATCCACGTCCTCACGTGTGAGCTCATGGTTGGCGATGACCAACCGCATGGCCATGTCCTCACCCAGGTACGCATAGTTGACCATGCTCTTGCCGCTGCGGGCCAACTCCCGGCGCAGTTGAAGATTGAAAGCATTCAGGTCTTCTATGTCCTCCGATCGGTAGCGGAAACAGACCGTGACCGAAGATCGAGGGGCCATGAGTTCCAGTGATGGCGTGCCGTGCACGATCCCCTCGGCATACTCCGCCAAGTTGAAGAAGCGGTCCACCCGTTCGGCATAGCCCGTATCCCCGTAATATTTCCAGCTCAGCCAAAGTTTCAGGGCATCGACCCGGCGCCCGCACTGGAGTGAGAGCGGGCCCAGGTCCGATGTGGCATGGCCGTCGTCATCATGGAAGATATAGTCGGCTCCTTCCACCGAGTTGGAAACGAGAAGCCGCCCTTTTTCCCGGACCAGGAACACGGAACAGATCAGGGGCAGCCCCATAAGCTTGTGGGCGTTCCACACGAACGAGTCCGCCTGCTCCAGGCCTTCGAGCAGGTGGCGGTGGCGGGGGCTGAGGAGGGCGGTTCCACCCAGGGAACCGTCCACATGGAACCAGAGCCCGTGCCGGCGCGCCAGAGGCGCAATCCGCTCAAAAGGATCGTAGGCTCCTTTGACCGTGGTGCCGGCCGTGGCGCCCACGAAGAACGGCCGCAGGCCGGCGGCCCGGCTGTCTTCGATCTTCAGTTCCAGGTCCTCTGGGAGCATTCGCCCTGCCTCATCGGTCTCGACCTTGATGACCCTCTCCATCCCCACACCGAGGATGTTGGCGGCCTTCTCAAACGAATAATGGGCTTCCGCGGAGACGAAGGCCGCCAGGCCCGCACCCCGGCCTAAGCCAGTCTGCTTTGCTTCCGGCAGGGCCCGGCTGCGGGCGATCATCATAGCCTGGAGATTGCCGTTGCTGCCGCCGCTGAGGAACAGGCCCTCGGGATCTTCGAATCCGGCCAGACTGCCCATCCTGCGGACCAGCTCCACCTCCATGAGTGTGGCCACCGGCGCCACCTCATATGTGTACATGGAGGTGTTGGTCAGGCCGGTGATCACCTCTCCCAAAAACCCCGGGAGCGTGAATCCGGACCACAGCTGGTTGAAATACTGCGTGTGGCCGGTGCGCACGGCATGTTCGAAGTATTCATCGATGATCCGGTAAAGGTCATCCAGGCTGCATCCCTCTTCCGGCAAGGTGAGGTCCAGACGGGAGCGCAGCTCCTCCGGATCCAGGAGGTTCGTTACCGGGGTGGCAGGATCCCTGTTTTGTTCCAGATATGCGTTGATCTTCCCGATGAGCCTTTCATCGATTCTATGTTCATCGTCCGGCACGGGGTTTTCTCCAAAATGAAATCAGACATGAATATCATCGCAACTCTAGCGCTCCACGTCAAGGCCCTCCAGGGGGGAAAGCACTTTCAAAACCATGTTGATTTTTGGATCAGTCTGGCAAGCTGATAAGGAGGCCGTCCGGAGGCGAGCGGGCATGGTTCCTCGAAGAGGAGAG
>CBFDBC010000173.1:0-8406 GCA_965602945.1 uncultured bacterium
GCGCGCTCATGGCCAGCAGGACGTCCGTCTCCAGTTCTTCCGACAGGGCTTCCCGTGTTCGGTCACGTGACCGGAGAACGATCCGGCGTGTGATGATGAAGAGAAAGATAGTGAGGGCGAAGATCAGCAGGAAGCCGAGGCTGTAGCCTACGATGATCAGGGAAATACTCATTTTTCAGCGGACAGGATCTTTGTCACCTTGGACATCAGGACCTGGGGGGAGTAGGGCTTCACGATGTAGTCCACCGCCCCCTTATCCAGGCCTTCCAGGATATCCGACTCTCGGGACAGGGAGCTGAGGATGATGACGGGGATGTGTTCCGCCGCCTTCTCTTCCTTCAAATGAGTGAGGAACTGGTAGCCGTTCATCCCGGGCATCATGATGTCCAGAAGGATCAGGTCGGGGAGGACCGTGAGTGCGGTGTCCAGGCCTTCCTTGGCGTTGGAGATGGCAATGACCTTGTGATCTTTCTGACTCAGAAAATGCTCGAGGGATTTGGCGGTTATCTTATCGTCATCGATCACCAGGATGGTGGGCTGGGTCTTCTCCGGCTTGCTGAGGGTTGGGGCCGCTGCCGGCTTTTTCTTTTTCAGGGTCGGCCAGGACTTACGGCACCTGTCCAGCTCGACAGTCAGCTGCTCCAGGGTGCCGAGCTCATGCTGCAGACACCTGATCTCTTTTTCCGTCCAGTCGATGGTGGCAGCGTCTCCCGCCTCTTCCAGGCGGTCTTTTTCTTTCCCGGCCAGCTCCAGGGCGTTCTGGATGTTGGCGGTGGTCAGCTCCACCAGCTTGTTGAGCTTGACCTGATCCTGACGGATGCCCCAGAGCAGCTTCCGGTATCTCGTGGCCAGGGGTTCCTGAGGCTTATCCCGGTCTTTCCTGGAGGCCGACATCTTCCTCATCTTATAGATTTATATACCAATAAGCAAGCCTGGCGGTCCCCCAGGCGGGTCGATCTCCAGGCGGCGCTCTCATTTTTCCGGTGCCGGCGTTTCCGGGCCGAGGATCGTTACCGACTCGGCCACCGTTAATATCTTTTTCCGTGTGAAAAAGACGGGGAAGTACCGGTCCCGCGACCAGATCTCGAACAGGTCCCGGTAGTGCGGAGACCCAGGATCTCCGGACTGTCCCGGAGAATTGGTGCCCAGCGTGAGGTCCCAGTCCGAAAGATCGGCTATGATGCGGAAGCTCGCACCGGAGGTCTGGTTGTATCCGCCGGAGGTCTGGTTGACGGTATCTCCGTTCCCCCCCCGCGGGCGGGGGCCGATGTCCAGCCTAGCCCGGAGTTCCGGGCGTACGGCATCACTCAACAGGTGACGTATCCGGATGTGATGGAACCGCTCCTGGCCGTAGCGCCATCCCTGCTGGTCCGGACCAAGGCGTGAAGTAAGATCCGCGACCGCCTCCTCCAGGGCCCGCAGAAGCAACGCATCGCGTCCCTTCAGCGGATCTTCACCGAAGCGCCCGTCCGGAGAGAGCAGCCATGCGATCATCCTGGGCAGGGGCGGGCGGGGAGCGGACTCCTGCCCCGGCCCGGCGATGGAGACCGCCCGGACGAGTTCGGATAGCCGCCGCTGCCAGCTCTGGTAAATGGCGGCAGCACTGGATTCCTGGGCCATCCGGAAGTCCCATTCGCCGAGGGAATCAAGAGCTTTCTGCACGGCCGCGCCGCTTCCGCGCAAACCCCGCAGAAGCGGGACCAGCGTTCGGGCCGGGAGGGAAACCACGTCGTGTTGGAGCTGCATCATGTCGCTCCGCGTGAATTTCCGGCCTGAGCCTAACACTTCCTGGACGCGGGCCTGGCGGAAGGGGGCCGCCCATTGGAAACCCACGGAATAGGGATAGCCGGGCGGGAGGTTGTCTTCGTTGGCGGTGGAAAGATATCCCTTGCCCGGGTTGAAGACATGGGGCAGGGCCCGGATGGGCAGATAGCCGTCCCATTCGCAGCTACCATCGCCCGGGACCGGGAGCAGGCCGTCCCAGGCAGGCCTGAGCGGAGCGATGCCGACCGCCTGCCAGCCGATGTTTCCTTCCCTGTCTGCCCAAACCATGTTCTCCGAGGGCGTGCGGGAGAAGCTGCAGGCTTCCCGGAACTCCTCCCAGGTCCGGGCCTGATCCATGCGCAGGCTTGCCAGGTAAGGGGCGCATCCGACCTCGAGCCAGGCGGCCCGCAAGGCATAGGCCTTGTGGTTTTCCTGGTCCTGATGCAGGACCGGTCCATGCCTCGTGTATTTGAGCTCCACAGAGACAGGTGACTTTCCCCGTACGGCGACGCGCTCGTGGAAAATGCGCATGTCCTCCCATGAGTCCCGGTAGAGGTAGCGGTCCGGATCTTCGGGATGGGTATCATAGACATACAGGTCTTCCTGATCTACCGAGAAGATGGTCAATCCCCAGGCTCCATACCGGTTGTGTCCGATCGAGATACCGGGAAGGGCCGGCTCGCCTCCGCCGATGACGTCCCAACCCGGAGCATTGAGGTGGACCCAGTACCGAAGCGAAGGGATCTGCTGCCGGCGGTGGGGATCGTTGGCCATGAAAGGGGCACCTGTCAGGGTGTGACGCCCTCCGACGACCCAGTTGTTGCTCCCAGGCATGGAATCCGGAAGCAGGGTTGCCGGGAGCGGATCCGGCAGCGATCGAATCCCCGGTACGGAAGGGGCGCGTTCGGGCTCCTCTCGGATATCCTCAGCGGTGAACCGCACCGATGCCCGTGAGGCGGAGTACAGGGCGAGAATGTCCCTTGTCAAGAGGGAGGCGTCCAGTTCCGGTTTCAGGATCAGGGCAGGCTTTCCCGGATGGAGGTCCGTGAGGTCTCGGACCTTTTCAGCGCCCAGGGCAGCCACCGCTTTGGCAAGGGAGATCTCAGAGGATGCGTTGCGGAAGAGGCCGTTGTGCCGGGAAACCACCACCTCCGGCGTCCAATGGCCGGGAATCAGGTCCAGCAGGCGGAATTCCAGGGGCAGGAGGCTCGGATCTTTGCGCGTAAGATCGATGTAGGCGTTTATTCCCCGGACGAACGAGGTTATGATCTCCCCCCCGTCTGGATGGTAGTGACGCATCTCCGTATCCATGTCCACGCGGGCCCTGAGCAGCCTGGCTCCGATGTCCCTTGCCAGGGCCCGGGGCCCCAGGATCTCAGCCAGGGTCCCGGTGGCCTGGCGCCGCCAGATCTCAAGCTGGAAAAGCCGGTCCCGGGCCACATTGAATCCCTGAGCAAAAAACAGATCGGACTGGTTCCGGGCATAAATGTGGGAGATGCCCCACCTGTCCCTGATGATCTCCACGGGTTCCCGGAGGCCGGACAGGCTGAGCCGTTCTCCGGCCGGGATGTGTCGCTCGCTCTTCGAGGCCTCCCCTCCGCTGCAGAGGAGTGCACACAAGAGAAAAAATGCGGAATAAAATTTTGTTCTGGCCATAAGGCTCCCCTTGATAAAGATCCATGTCCAAGGATTCTATACCAGAACCGCGCCGTTTTGTTAACAGGGAAGGTTCATAAAAGGGGTGAAATCCGGGTTCTACCCGGTTCGATGCCGTAAGCTAGTTCGATGTCTCAGGTTGTGAGATGGGCGGTTTTTTCTGATGTTTTTCCCGTCGCTGTCTTGGAGGTGGCCCGCTCCTCTGCTGTCTGGAGCTGTGCCGGCGGGTCCCGCCATCGATTCTGGCCCCTTCGCTCTCGTCAGTGGCGTAGAGCTCGAATTCCGTAGGCCGCTCCGGGATCTTCATGCCGATGAACGACTCGATGTCCCATATCTGCCGGATGGTGCCTTCGCTGGCCAGTGACACGGCCTTGCCGGTGTTGCCTGCCCGGGCGGTCCGCCCGATCCGGTGCACATAGTTCTCATATTCAAGAGGAAGGTCGTAGTTGATGACCATCTCAAGGCCGTCGATCTGAAGCCCGCGGGCCGCGACATCGGTAGCCACCAGTATGGCGAATTTCCCCGCCTTGAAATCGTTCATGATCTGCTGCCTCCTGCTCTGAGGCAGGTCTCCCGTCAGGTGCCGGCTCCCGTGCCCGTTGATCTCCAGTTTCCGGGAGACATAAAAGGCCTCCTGCCGGGTGTTGGTGAAGATCAACGCGTTCCGGGGGGCCTCAGCCTTGAGGATCCCCAGCATGAGGTTCATCTTCAGGTGGCTCTGCACCTTGTACAGCTCCTGCTGGATGGTGTCAACGGTCATCTGCTCCGGGGTCACCGTGATCGGGACAGGGCGGTTCAGATACTCGTCGGAGATCCTGCGGGCCGCTCGGTTCAGCGTGGCGCTGAAGAGCATGTTCTGGCGGTTGTTGCGGGAGGGCATCCGCTCCAGCAGCCGGGTGATGTCGGGGAGGAATCCCATATCGAAAAGCCGGTCCGCCTCGTCGATGACGAGATATCCGACATCCTTTAGCTTCAACCGGCCCTGCGAGCTGAAGTCCAGCAGTCGCCCCGGGGTGCCGATGACGATGTCCAGGCCTTTTCTCAACAGCGTCTCCTGGGTGGCATATCCCACACCGCCATAGAGGCTGCCGATCCTGAAGCCAGTGTGCCGGTTCAAGAGCTGGGCCTCCTTCTCGATCTGGACCACCAGCTCCCGGGTCGGTACGATGACCAGGGCCATCTTTTTCCGCGGTGTGTTGTCGCGGAGCATGTGCTCCAGCAGAGTCACCAGGAACGCCGCGGTCTTCCCGGTACCGGTCTGGGACTGGACGGTCACGTCCCTTCCCTTGAGGGTCTCGGCCAGCGTCAATTCCTGCACGGCGGTCATTTCATGATAGCCCCTGTCCGCAATCGCCTGCAAAAGGCGGGGCCGGAGCTCTAATTGTTTAAAATCCATTTTTTTGCCTTATTCTTTTATGATTTAACATGAGGAGTTGAATGTCAGAGGAAGTTACTGTTCTGAAGGGAAGATCGTTCGCAAAGACGGATTCCTACCAGATGTTCGATGAGGTATTATACTCCAAATCGGGGCGGGAGGCAACCCACTGGGGATTCTTACGTAACTAGTATACAGGAAGATACCGGGTAATGAATGACTGCCATCCCGATCGAACCGGCTTCTTCCCGCCAAGATGAAAGGATCACATCATATGAAATCCCTCCGTTACGGCACCGCCGCGTTTGTTGCCGCTTTCCTTATTTTCGTGTTACCCGTGAATTCGGCATCCCCTGCCCGGGAACAGGACCGAGCTTCGTCCGAGGACCAGGCCCGAAGCTTCACGGTCTTCCCAGCCACATCGGAGATCGAGATCGACGGGGTTTTGGATGAGCATGCATGGGCAGATGCCGCATCCGGCGACCTCCCCTATGAGTGGCTTCCCGGCGACAACATCCCTCCCCCGGTGGAGACGGAGTTCCTGATCACCTTCAGCACCCGGCACCTGTACATCGCCATGCGCTGCTATGACCCGGAGCCGGAAAGGATCCGGGCCCACCTCATGGACCGGGACGCGATGGACAAGTTCATACAGGACGACCACGTGAGCATCCTGATCGATCCCTTCAACGACGAGCGGCGGGGTTTCCAGTTCCGTGTCAATCCCCTGGGAGTCCAGGCTGACGCCAACTTCAGCGAGCTGGAAGGCTACGAGGATTTCTCCTGGGATGCGATATGGGCTTCGGCCGGGGCCGTAACGGAGTGGGGCTGGGCCCTGGAGATCGCCATCCCTTTCAACCAGCTGCGCTTTCCCTCAGGAGATGGGGTCCAGACCTGGGGATTATCTGTGGAACGGACCTATCCGCGCAGCGTGCGCCACCGCATGATCTCGCACAAGCGGAACCGCAATCAGGCCTGTATCCTCTGCCAGATGAACAAGGTCACCGGTTTTCAGGGGATGAAGACAGGCTGGGGCCTGGAGCTCGCTCCCACCCTCACCGCCAACCGCACGGAAACGCGCCCCGAGTTTCCGGAAGGGTCCATGCAAAAAGACGAACAGATGCTGGAACCCGGGCTGACGATGCGCTGGGGCGTGACCCCCAACCTGATCCTCAATGCCGCCATCAACCCGGACTTTTCCCAGGTAGAGGCCGACGTGGCCCAGCTGTCTGTGAACACGCGGTTCGCCCTGCGCTATCCGGAAAAGAGGCCCTTTTTCCTGGAGGCCGCGGATTTCTTCCTGACTCCAGTCGAAGCGGTGTTCACGCGTACCGTGGCCGATCCGGACGGCGGGTTGAAGTTCACCGGGAAGATCGGAAAGAATGCCATCGGAGTTTTTGGCGCCTACGACCGGGTCAACAACCTTCTGTTCCCCTCCAACCAGGGCTCCCAGCAGGCCTCGCTCGACCAGAATGTGCCCGGCGGTGTGTTCCGGTACCGGCGGGACGTGGGGGAGGGATCCGCCCTGGGGGTGCTGTACACGGGCCGCCAGAGCGGGGATTATTACAACCATGGGGCCGGAGTCGACGGCTTTTTCCGCCTCTCCCGCACCAAGACGCTGAATTTTCAGTATCTCCACTCCGAGACCGAATATTCTGAACAGGTGGCCGACGAATACGGCCAGCAGCGGGGCCGGTTCGGAGGTGATGCTTTTGAGGCCAGCCTCTCTCATTTCGGGCGGGACTGGATATACGTCCTGGGTTATCGTGATTTTTCTCCCGGATTCCGGGCGGACTACGGCTATGTCCCACGGGTGGATGTCCGCAGGGGAACCGCGGGACTTCACCGCATGTTCTGGGGGGAGCCTGGCGGCTGGTACACCAGACTGATGGCTGCGGCCAATGCCGAGGTGGTATATGACCACTCGGGGAAGTTGACGGACGGCAGTGTAGAGATCATGGGCCAATACCAGGGTCCACTGCAGTCCGCGGTTCTTCTGTCCTACAGCCGGATTCGGGAACACTTCGCCGGCGAGGACTACGACCTCAACCAGGGCATCCTGGTGGGGGAGATCAAACCCATGGGCGGCCTGAGTTTCACCGCCGCGAGCGTCTATGGTGGTGCCGTGGATTATGCCAACGCCCGGGAGGCGCGGCAGCTGGTGCTGGCTCCTGTCCTGGGTTTCAGCCTGGGGAAGCACATTGAGGTCAACCTGCAGCAGACCTTTCAGCGAATGGCGGCGGAGGGAAACAAGATCTACACGGCCAACCTCCTCCAGGGCCGCTTCATCTACAACTTCACGACCCGGTCCTTTGTGCGCCTGATCCTGCAGTACCTGGACCTGTCGAGGGACCCGGATATGTACGTCTTCCCGGTGTCAGAAAAAACCCAGACCCTGTTCACACAGTTCCTCTTTTCCTACAAGCTCAATCCCCAGACTGTGATGTTCGTTGGCTACTCCGACAACTATCTTGGCATGACGGATGTGGACCTGGCCCAGCTCGACCGCACGTTCTTCGTGAAACTGGGTTATGCCTGGACCAGGTAGACGTTCGAGATTGAGCTCTACCTGTTTACCCGCTTTGACAGAGTGACGTGTGGGGAAAATCATGAAATAAAGCGGCACAAAAACGGCAACCCTTTCTGGGGGGGGCGCATCTATACCCATGAAGGAAGCAAACATGTGCCAAGCCCAGTCCCTCGCCGCAAGCCTTAGCCCTTCCGGTTATGTTACAATAAGCCGGAAAAACGCCGGTGAGAACATGAGCGAGCGACAAGAGTCTGACAGAGCACAGGCTCGGCTTTCGTCTTCGAGTTTTCCCCTGGATTGGGTGAAGCGGAGCCGTGAGGGGGACAGCCAGGCCATGGAGCTTCTCTACGGGCGCTTCAAGACGTCGTTCTTCGGGCTGGCTTACCGCTATACGTACAATGCCGCGGCCGCAGAGGACATCCTTCAGGATGTGTTCATAAAGATTTTCCTGCATATCCATGAACTGGACAACGACGAAGCCTTTGTGGGGTGGGCCTACCGCATCGCGGTCAACACTTGCCTGAGCTATCTGAGGAGCCACAAGATCGTTGCCCAAAAGATGGTTCCCTTCGATGTGGTTGAGGGGATAGCGCAGGACAAACGAGCCCCCGATCATGAACGGATGTTCGACAGGACAATGGAGGACGCACTTCAGGACCTGTCAACGAAGCTGAGGAGTGTCTTTGTCCTGCATGACATCCAGGGCTTCAAACACGAAGAGGTCGCCCAGATCCTGGGCTGTTCCACGGGGACGTCCAAGTCCCAGCTTTTCAAGGCCCGGATGAAGATACGCCAGCGTCTCCAGAAAAAACGGTTGGTGTGAAGGAGAAGACCATGCGCTGTTCAACAGCAAGAAAATGGATCAGTCAACATATAGACGGCAATCTGGAATCCAGGCGTCGGGGGCAGCTGATAAAGCACATGGACGGCTGTGAGGGCTGCCGGAAACTGATGCAGGACTTTCACGAGATCGTCGGCCATGCCGGCGACATTTCGGATCCATCTCCCCGCGAAGTGACTTGGGGAAGGATCCAGGCCCGGCTGGAGCAGAGCCGGAACTGGCAGGGGATCCCCGCGTATA
>CBFDBC010000174.1:0-8336 GCA_965602945.1 uncultured bacterium
CTTCATGAGCCGCTACAAATACGATTTCTCCGTACTGCTGGACACGGAATCCAAGGTCATCGCCCTCTACAATCCTCGAGTGATCCTCCCCTACTCCCTATTGATCGACAAGCAGGGCCGCATCCGGTACGTGCATCAAGGATACAGCCCGGGTGATGAGATAACCATGGAGGCCAGGATCCTCGAACTCCTGCAGGAAGAACAAAAAGAAGAGGCGGGCTGCGTCTCTCTCTCAGTGAATGAATCCTTCTTATCGCGGGTCTTTGCGGACGATGACTATGTCGAGGACATCCGCGAAGGCCGCCGCACCCAGATAATAAATTGGCTGGATCTCAATCTCACCGTCGGGGACTTCCTGGTAGGCGCCCGGGTGGACCTGGACCTGGATTTTTCGCCCTGGAAGGCGGAACTCGACCTGGGCAAGCGTTTCGTAGCGTGGAACAAGGGGAATCTCTCGTTGAGGGCCGGGGACTTCTACTATTCGATAGGGCGTGGGCTCACACTCAGCGTGCTCAAGACGTTCGAAAAGGAGGGGCTCGAATACATCCTCGATACGACCATAGATGGGGGCAGAGCCTCCTTCTCATACAGGCAGTTCCATGCGGCTGCATACGGCGGCTGGATCGACCAGGAGCGGTCAGACCTCAAGGATACGCTGATCGGAGGCACGCTCGGCTGGAAAATCAAAGACTATGCCGACCTCAGCGTCCATGTCATGGATTTCAGCTTTGACCGGGGGCCCGAGTTCGGCCGAGACTATGTGACCTTGGAATCCCTGGCCCTGGAAATCCCCGATATCAACGATATGGTCAGGCTCTACGGTGAGTTCGCTCTGGTGCAGAAAGATCCCCTCTTTTCCACAGAGCTTGCCTATGGGCACGGCCTCTATCTCGAGTCCGGCATCTTTGTGGGCAACCTCACCATGCTGTTCCAATTCAAGGATTTCTTCGACCTGGATCATAAATACAACCGGCCGCCCATGCTGGAGAGCGAACAGCTCCCCATACTCGCCAACCAGTTCGTGACCTCGGCAAGGGATGTCACGGGCGCGGCCGGCCGCTTCGATTACTCCTTCCCAGATAAACGACTCATGTTGTACGCAAGGTCAACGTTCCTCTCCGACAGGGGCGATGATGCCCCCCGAGATGTCGTGCATGTATTCGGCGGTGTAGAGAAAAAATTCAAGAAAACGGGCTGGTTCGATGCCCTGGTTGGCTATCGGAGCGAGGACACCGAATCCCTGGTCCATTACTACACACACGGGGATACGCTGCACTTCCAGCTGAACCTCAGTTACCCCATAACCTCCCGCTTCAGCCTCGAGGCCGACACCCAATACAAAGACTTCACGGGGCGGCACTTCGACTACTTCGAAAGCCGGTCCTTCCTTTCACTTCATTACTCTCCATACTGGATTCTGACTTTCATGTACGACAAGACCACAGATCCTCAGGTCCTGGCCCTCAAGGACAAGGAGGACTGGTTCGCCCTCCAGTTGGAAATCAAGGTCCTCTCCGCCCATGTGATCCGGATCTCCTACGGCGCAACCAAGGGTGGCGTGAAATGTTCGGGAGGTGTCTGCCGGTTTTTCCCGCCCTTCGAGGGATTCAGGATGGAAGCCAACCTGCGGTTCTGATCAGAGGTACTTGTCGATAACAGCCTCGACCTCGGTCTTGTCCCAGCCTTCCTTTCTATAGCGTATGGTGATGTTGCGGTCGAGCACATGCGGGAACGGGATCTCGGTCCTGCGATACAGAGAGTAGATGGAATGGTCGTTGTCATCCAGCACTGGGAAGGTCAATCCATAGGTGTCGGCCCAGACCTTGGGATCGCCGTCAGTGACGATCAGGATGTAGACAAAGCCATCGTTTTTTAAGGACTGGTAGAGCTGTTCGGCGGTTTCGGCCTTCAGGCGGCAGCCGCTGCACCAGTCGGCGGTAAAATCCATGAGCACGACCTGGCCGTGATAATCGTAGAGTGAGACGGCTTGGCCGTTCTGATCCGCGGCCGTACAATCGGCGGCCACATCGCCTTCCTCGGTACCGATCCTGGCAGGGCCGGCAGTGAAATTGAGATCCGTGCGGCTCTCTGCACCCACCGTGTAGTTGGAGGGCTCGAAGCTGTAGCCCAATTTGACCGGGGTTAGGATGTAGTCGCCTCCGGTCAGGTTGTTGAAGACAAATCTCCCGTCCGATCCAGTGGTCTTTGAGTATGAGGCGCTGTAGGAGAGGTAGACAGTGACGCCGGACATGGGCTGGCTGGATAGGCGGACAGCCCCGCTGAATTCCACACTGGTGACGGGATCCGAGATAGTGGGACAGTTGCGTTTGCAGGTGTAGGCGAGTGCCGACAGGATGAGGCAAAACAGAAGAATGGGCGGAAGGCTGAAGCGGCGTCCTCTCAAGCTCTTTCTGAATCCCATAGTTTATTTCAGGTGTTTGGTTTTGCACCGGAAGGTCCCGCCGCCCAGGGTGCCCACATACAGATAGCCTTTGTAGGGATTGAGTTCAAGGCTAATAGCATAGGGAATCGTCAGGTTCTTGTTGATCGGCTGCCAGGAACCGCCGCTGTCGCCGCTGTAAAATACACCCTCGCTTGTAGCCAGATAGAGCTTCCGGCTGGCCAGAGGATCGACCAGGATGGAATTCGTTTCCAGCATGTTGGTTTTAGCCGGTGTGATTTCTTTCCAGGTGACACCAAAATCTTCGCTCCTAAAAGCCTTAATGTTGGTCAGCGCATAAAGGATATTATTCGCCGTGGGATCGACGACAACACGCTGCACGGAATGATAGGAACCCCCGAACGTATCGGCTGCCAGCGTCTGCCAGGATATACCGCCGTTCATGCTCTTGTACAAGGCCCCCTTCCTGGAGGGATCGTAGGTGTAGCCCCCGATATAAATGACATCTTCATCGGTCGGATCCAGGGCGATCGAGGCTGCGAGACCACTTTTGCTCGTTATGGCATATGTGGTCCAGGTATAGCCGCCGTTCGAACTTCTATGAAGAGCGGGAGCGGCTCGGGCAGCTAGCCACCGTTTTCCGGCCACATAGAGGCGATCCGTGTCAGAGGAGCTGACCACCATCTGAGATGCATCGACATTGGATAGTTCCTCCCAGTTTTTTCCTGCGTCTACAGACCTGTAGACTTCGTCCGCCTCTCAGCCGTCGGCCAGGATGAAGAGGTCATCGGCATCGCTGGGATTCACACAAATATTGATGACAGCGCCGCAGCGTTCGAAATACGGGAGCCTTTTCCATTTATTCCCGTATTTGGTGCTGCTGAACATGGCATTGCCCGCAGCCTCGGTGTACATGACCTGTGGGGAACCGGGTGCCATGGAGATGACCGGGACGCTATCGGCCCGGATGCCCTTGTGGCGCGTCTGCCAGGAAAGGCCGCCGTCGAGGCTCATGAATATCCCGGCCGAAGAGAGATAAAAAAGCTTATGATCCTGCTGGAAAAGCTGAGTGCTTACACCGTGTACGCCCCCGGTGAGCCGGGTCCAGTTGGCACCTCCGTCTGTGCTTTTATACATGCAGGAGCTGTATCCGGCATATATCTCGTCCGGAATCAATGGGCTGACTGCAACGGTGTACCCCGCGACCGAACCCCGGCATATCTGCCAGGTATCCCCCTGGTCAGAGGACCTGCTCACCCCCCAGGTGGTCGCGACGTATACTCTGTGCGTGTTGTTGGGATCGATGGCGATGCACTGCGGTATGGTGGGAAGACCGGCCTCCATGTACGCCCATTTTTGGCCGCCGTCTATGGTCTTATACAACATGAAGGTATATTGTCCGCTGATCCTGGCGTATCCCCCGGCGTAGAGGATCTGAGGGGATAGGGGATCGATGGCCAGGCACGTGATATACCCATTCGAGATGCTCGTATCCGGTTCCTGAACTACCCAGTTCTTTCCCGCGTTTTTGGTCTTAAAGACCACGATCCTGCTGCTCCCGTAGCCGGAAGGATACCATCGGCCGCTGAGATAAATGATCTTGGGATTCGTGGGATGGATGCATATCTTGCCGCCATACGCCAGGAAACGAGTATCGAATTCGATCTCCTCCCAGGTTTTCCCTGAATCCGTGGATTTCAGAAGAGAAGAATAGGCAAGAACATAGAGTACGGCCGGGTCCTTGGGATCCATCTCGATGTCATAACACATGCGGTTCAGGACGGCTTGTCTTTTCCATTTCTGGCCGGTATTGGAACTGACGTAGAGCTGGCAGTAGCCCGAGTAGGAGAAACCGGCCAGACAGAACATTTTGTTGGGATCTTCGGGATTGACTTCCATTCCGATGACAAAGCCGCCGTTGGGGCCGAGCGGCCGCCACCGGGGCTCCTTGGCTTGGATGGAGAGCGTGGGAGACGAGAGGGATTCGTTTACCAGTGGACGTCGTTGTGTACGGGATACAGATTGTTCGAGACGAAACAGACGCTGGTGGAGCAGTTCGTCGTTTATGGGATCACATGCTGACGGCCTGGTGAGAGAAAGGGGCGGGCGGCAATGGAGATCATTTTGCGGGGGTAGTGATTGGGCCGAGATAACAAACGAAAGCAGAAACAGGGCGATCAGTGTTTTCTTCAGCATCACACTCCCCTTTGTTTAACATTCATTCAAGCTTTGCTGCCAATCCTAATTTAATAGTGCGGAACCGCAGGTGTCAAGTCTTGGGGGGGCCAGGAGGAGTATCTTGACAATTTCTTAACAAATCTTTACACGAGCTTAACAATTCTCCCGTTGTGGCTCCTACATTTCTGGAAGCCAGAGCTTGAGGAGGTGCTCGGTGTCGGCGGCGGAGATAGGGAATGTGAGCTTGAGGATAGATCCCTGATGGGGAGCAAAGAGGATTACCGTGGTGCCGCTGCCGGCCAGCGATCTGAAGATGTGGTCACGGTCCAGGAGAAGCGGGAATACAATGCGGTTGGCCTTCCGGAAGCCGCGGATCTTTTGTTCCATGATCTTGATGGAGCGGGAACGCGCGGAGCTATTGAGAGGAATATTGCTCTCTTTTGGACTGTATGGCAGTACCACGATGCCACACGCCCGCTCCCGCAGGATATGAGTCGGCAGCAGGCGGCAGAGGTTGAGCAGAGAGTCGAGACAGGCCGGGCACATGAAATCTTTGAAGTCGATAATGAAGAAAAGAGTTGGATCCGGGACAGACTCGACCTGAGGAACATCTAGAGGCAAGATTATCACAACGGACAGGAAAAGAAATAGAAGAGCACTCAATTCTGAGGCCTTGAGAAGATCAGGCGAAACTTTATTACCGTCACACCCTCATTGGCCCGAGAATAGAAAAAGTCATGGCTATCGATGTAGATGCAGTGGCTGGGCTCGGGGAGAACGAAAGTGGCGACATGACCGCCGTCCGGATCGAGGACGAAGACATCCCTGCTGGGGTGATCGGTGAGATTGCCGCTCAGGACATAGATCCGGCCGGATGAGTCTGATGTGATGGTCTTGTACATGACGTCAGTGGGGACCGTGAACTGGGCGATCTTTTTCTCCTTGACATCCTTCAGGTTGAGGAGCTGCATGGACCAGATCCGTTGGCCGGCGCGGCTCCATTTTTCGATCTTGTCCCTGAATGTGTAGGCCAGCAGGATGTCCCCTGATGGATCGATCTCCAGGTCGGCGACGTTGAAGATGCTGAGCTTGCTCTCCGGTTCGGCGTACAGGATCTCTTTCAAGACCCGGCCCTGTGCATCGAGCAGCACGATGGTCCCAGCGCCTCCCATTGAAAAAGGGACGACCGCCAAAGTGTTCTCGGAGATGGCGGCAATATCGGAGATCGGGCGGTTGAACGGGATACGGCTCACGAATCCGAGGTTTCTATCGAAGATCTGGATCCCTGAGAGGGTTTGATCGGTGGCAAAGAGGTAGCTGCACGAGGCAGCCAGGAACCGGGGAGCTAAAAACTCGCCCGGTCCCTGGCCTTTGCGCCCCGTTCGCTTTACCAGCCGCCCGGATGGATCGAACTTCTTGAGAGAATAGTCCATAGCGTCGGTGACATAGACAAAGCCATCGCCGTCGGCGGCGACTCCCGCCCACATGAAAAGGGCGTCGTCATCGAGGCTGCCGATAGACAAGACCTCCTCAAGCCTGACCTCGAGCCGGCTTTCTATATGAAGAGCGGTTGTGGTAGCCGCGGCAAATGTGGCACCGGGAAACAGCGCTGCGGCCGGCATGACGGCCAGAAGGGCCGCCGTCATCAGCTCGATGGATTGTCTTTTTATAACTTTAACGCTCATTCTCTCATCCTGTAATCAAGTGACGCTTGCCCTAAGCATACATTCTCACGATCACTAGCCCTCGATGTATTTTTTACAGAATGCGTACCCAATGTAGCAGTTTACGATGTAGTCGTATTGGCCGGGGATAAACAGCGCATCCGAGGCGCAGCGAAAGAAGGCGAACTCGCAGTCGCCCGCCAAAAATTCTTCCCCGGCAAGCACAGACGGCACAACTGCTGCCATTAGCAGTAGTGATGTGACAATGAGGGTGAAAAAGGATTTCTTGAGTGTGTGTTTTTTCATTTTTGGCTCCTTCATCTCTCAATAGGAAAGTAATACTTGAGACAGAAATCGTAGCCGATAAGGCAGCCCATGAGCATGAGCAGCATGGCGGTTCCTCCGCTTAAAAGGCCGGCAATGGTGGCGTCGACACCGCATTTGAGCAGGGCCTTGTTGCAGATCTCCGTGTTGCCCGCAGCATAGACAGGCACCTGGGCCATCAATGTGAGCACCAGGATGAGGGCGGCGGCTGAAGCGATTCTTTTAGATCTGATCATTTTAACCTCCTTTACCTTCCTGTCTATGCAACATCGATGCCAGCTGAGTGAAATTGGGAGAGCATTTTGAGGATTTGGGGCAGGACATCAAGAGGTTAAGAGGTGAGCACCAGGGATGGAAAATCCATAAAATGCCGGCAGGATAAACTGAGGGTGACGGTGCGGAGAATCCGGGTCAACGAAGCTGGACAAAAAAAGGGGACAGTCCCGTTCTATTTATTTCAACATCGGCACGCTGACACCTTTGCGGCGGGCGCAGTCGATGGCCTCCGGGTAGCCGGCGTCGGCATGGCGGGCCACGCCGCTCCCGGGATCCCCGGTCAGCACGCGCTCGAGCTTCTCGGCTGTCGAGTCCTGCCCGTCGGCCACGATCACCATGCCGGCGTGGATGGAGAGCCCGATGCCCACTCCCCCGCCATGATGCACCGACACCCAGGAGGCGCCGTTCACTGCGTTGAGCAGGGCGTTCAGGATAGGCCAGTCGGCGATGGCGTCCGAACCGTCTCGCATGCCCTCGGTTTCCCTGTAAGGCGACGCCACGGAGCCCGTATCCAGGTGGTCCCGCCCGATCACGATCGGAGCCGAGATCTTCCCCTGTTTGACAAGATCATTGATCCGCAGGCCGAATTTGGCGCGCTCCCCGTATCCCAACCAGCAGATGCGCGACGGCAGTCCCTGAAAGGCCACCTGTTTCCGGGCCTTGCGGATCCAGCGGGCCAGGGCCTCGTCCTCGGGAAAAAGCTCCAACACGGCCTCGTCCGTCACATATATGTCGTCGGGATCTCCGGAGAGGGCCGCCCACCGGAACGGTCCCTTGCCCTCGCAGAATAAGGGCCGTATGTAGGCCGGCACAAATCCCGGGAAGTCGAAGGCGTTCTCCACCCCGGCCTTCAGGGCCTGGCCGCGCAGGTTGTTGCCGTAGTCGAAGGTCTTGGCACCGCATTCCTGCAGCTCGAGCATGGCCCTGACATGAACGGCCATGGAAGCGTAGGAACGCTTGATATATTCATCAGGATCGTCTTCCCTGAGTTTTAAGGCGTCTTCGTAGGGCATCCCGGCCGGCACATATCCGTTGAGCTCATCGTGGGCCGAGGTTTGGTCGGTCACGACATCCGGCACGATACCGCGCCGCACGAATTCGGGCAGCACATCCGCCGCATTCCCCAATAGGGCGATGGACAAGGCCTCGCCCTTGTCGCGGGCCCCAGCTGCCAGTTTGAGGGCCTCGTCCAGGTCGGTCACCATGGTGTCCACATACTTGGTGTCGAGCCGGCGCTGGATGCGCTCCGGGTCGACCTCGACCACGATGGCCACACCCTCGTTCATGGTGACGGCCAGGGGCTGGGCCCCGCCCATGCCGCCCAGGCCCGCGGTCAGGGTCAGCGTGCCCCTGAGCGAACCGCGGAAGTGCTTGACCGCCACCGAAGCCAGGGTCTCGTAGGTGCCCTGCAGGATGCCCTGCGTGCCGATATAGATCCAGGATCCGGCCGTCATCTGGCCGTACATCATGAGCCCCTTGCGATCGAGCTCATC
>CBFDBC010000175.1:0-8162 GCA_965602945.1 uncultured bacterium
TGGAAAAAGGATTATCCGGGGCGTCCGGTTGTGTGTTACGTGAACACCACCGCAGCGGTCAAGGCCGAATGCGACATATGCTGCACCTCGTCCAATGCCCTGCGTGTAGTGGAATCGCTGGATGCGGAGGAGGTTCTGTTCGCTCCGGACAAGAACCTGGCCGCCTATGTGGCCCGCCACACCCGGAAGACCATCATCCCCTGGGACGGTTACTGCTATGTGCACAACAACATCCACGCCAGGGATGTGCGGGAGAAAAAAGAGCGTCATCCCGAGGCGGAAGCCTGGGTGCATCCGGAGTGCCGGCCCGAGGTCATCGATCTCGCCGACCGGGTCCTCTCGACCGGAAAGATGGTCACCGAGGCCCGTGTCACCCGTCAAAGCGAGATCATCATCGGGACCGAGTCCGGCATCATCTACCGTTTACAGAAAGAGAACCCCGGAAAACGGTTTTACCCGGCCAAGGAGCTGGCCCTGTGCGCCAACATGAAGAAGATCACGCTCCTCAAGGTGCTCCATTCCCTGGAGAACATGGAAACCGAAGTCAAGGTCGCCCCGGACGTCAGCCGGCGTGCGAGGGGGGCCATTGAAAAAATGATACAAATCCAATAGGAGGGATAACATGAAAAAAATGACGGAAAACAATCTGAAGGACGCTTTTGCCGGCGAGAGCCAGGCTCACATGAGGTACACGGCCTTCGCCGATAAGGCGGAGAAGGAGAACCTCCCCAACATCGCCCGGACCTTCAGGGCCAACGCCTTTGCCGAAGTCAAACATGCGACCAATCACCTGCGCAACCTGGGTGGAATCGGCAGCACCACGGATAACGTCAAGGCCGCCATCGAGGGAGAGACCTTCGAAGTAGAGGAGATGTACCCGGTCTACATCCAGACCGCCCAGCAGCAGGGCGAGAGGGGCGCCGAGACCTCGACCACCTGGGCCCTGGCCGCGGAGAAGGTCCATGCCGAGATGTACAAGCAGGCGCTGGCCCCCGTGGAGGCGGGACAGGATATCGAGCATACACCCATCCACGTGTGCGGTGTGTGCGGGTTCACCATGGAGGGCGATGCGCCCGATAACTGCCCGGTGTGCGGAACGCCCAAAGACCAGTTCAAGGAATTCTAGGATCACTGGGATCGGAAATCCCTGTTCTTAGGATCGGGAGGTACGAGATATGCGGCACAGCTGGAAGATCGGCCGGCTGTTCAAGATCGACATCTATGTCGACTCCAGCTGGTTCCTGATCTTCATCCTGTTCACCTGGGTACTCTCGACTACGTATTATCCCGAGAGGTTCCCCGAGTGGTCCACTCTGCAGATGTGGACCCTGGGTACCCTGACCTGCCTGCTGCTGTTCGCCTCGGTCCTCTTCCACGAGCTCGCGCACTCCCTGGTCGCGATCCAGCAGGGGGAGAAGGTCCGCCGGATCACCCTGTTCATCCTGGGGGGCATGGCCGAGATCAGCGGGGAGCCCAAGGAGCCAATCAAGGAATTCACCATGGCCCTGGCCGGCCCTTTTGCCTCCGTGATCCTGTCCGTGGCCTTCCTGCTGACGTCTTTCGGGCTGCACGGCGTGAGCCGACCCCTGTCCGCCGCCGCCTTTTACCTGTGCATGATAAACATCGCCCTGGCCGTGTTCAACCTGCTTCCCGGCTTCCCCATGGACGGGGGCCGTGTGCTGCGCTCCCTCATCTGGAAGCTCACCGGAGATCTCCAGAGGGCCACACGCATCGCCTCTCGTGTGGGTCAGGGATTTGCCATGCTGTTCATTTTCCTGGGGATATTCCAGATCATGCAGGGCTTCCTCCAGGGATTTTGGCTCATCTTCATAGGCTGGTTCCTGAACAGTGCCTCGGCCCGGAGCTACGCCCAGGTCATGTTCGAAGGCGTCCTGAAAGACAAGAAGGCGGAGGATCTGATGGATCCGGATTATGAGACCGTACCCGGGATCATGAGCGTGCAGGAACTGGTCGACGACTTCATCCTCAAGAAGCGCGACAGGGTCTTCGTGGTCACCGACGGTGCCGATCAGGCCGGCATCGTCTGTCTCGAGGACGTCAAGGCGTTGTCCCGGGATTCCTGGGCCGTCACGTCTGTAAGCCGGGTGATGACGCCCCGGGACAAGCTCGTTCCCGTGACACCAGAAACGGATGGCAACCAGGTGCTCAGGATCCTCACCTCCAAGGAGATCCCTCAGGTGCCTGTGATGGAGGACGACCGGATCGTGGGCATCATATGCCGCACGGACCTGATGCGGACCATACGGCTTCACAGCGAGCTGAAAAAATAGATGAAAAAGGCGGGCGAACGCATCGACGGGATCATCCGCATCCTGCGCGAGACCTATCCCGACAGCCGCACGGCCCTCACCCATTCCAATCCCCTGGAGATCCTGGTCGCCACGATCCTCTCGGCGCAGTGTACAGATAAGAAGGTCAACGAGATCACCCCGGGCCTTTTCGCGAAGTATCCCACCGCCGCTGACTTCGCGGCGGCCGATCCCGCCGAGCTGGAGAAGCAGATCCGGCCCACCGGTTTCTACCGGAACAAGACCCGCAGCATAGTCGGATCCGCCCGGCGGATCGTCGATCATTTTGGAGGCTGTGTACCCGACACCATGGAGGACCTGATCACACTGCCGGGTGTAGCGCGCAAGACCGCCAACATCGTCCTCTCCAGCGGTTTCCTCAAGGCCGAGGGCATCGCCGTGGACACACATGTCAAGCGCCTGTCCGGCCGGCTGGGTTTGAGCCGGGAAAAAAACCCGGACAGGATCGAGCGAGACCTCCTCAAGATCGTTCCCGGGGAGGCCTGGCTGGATCTCAACTACCTGCTCGTGAACCACGGCCGCTCCCTGTGCCCGGCCCGCAAGCCGCGCTGCCCGGAATGTCCCCTCACGCAGCTCTGCCCCGCTGCGGCCGGGTTCGATGCCCCCCCCGGCCCCTAGCCCTGGTTATTTTAGTTTAAACCCGCCCGCTTCCCCTAAAGACCCGGCTTCTTTCCTCCTGGATAATCCGATATAATAGTACTCGCAATAGTGCTCCGGGTCCGGCCTCCGGAGAGGACCGATCGCTGGGCTGGGGACGAGGAGAGTTCAATGGACGGATGCCATCTGGGTTTGATCAGCAATAATCCCGCGGACCTGATCCGTTTCTACACCGGGGAAATGGGATTTACGGAGGGCGAGAGCCGGACGATCCCGCTCGAGCTGGTGCGGAGTCTCTTCGGTCTCCCCGCTGAGTGCCGCATGACCAAGCTGCACATGGGAGATATCACCCTCGAGGTGTTTGCACCACAGGGCGTGGAGCTTTCAACCCGTACCGACGAGCAGGCCGGGTACAATCATTTCGGCCTCTGGGTGGAGGACAAAAAACGGTTCTGCAGCAGGCTGGCCGAGCGGGGAGTCGAGGTGATCGAGGCTCCCTACAAAGATCGCTTTGTCCATTTCGTTAAGGACCCGGACGGGAACCGGATCGAGATCTTCGAGAGGTGAGACCCGTGCAGAAGGAAGCCATGCTCTACGACACGGTGGAAGGAGGCGGTGTGGCCTGCGGCCTTTGCCATCATCGCTGCCGTATCGACTCCGGAGATTTTGGTGTCTGCGGCGTGCGCCGCAACCAGGAAGGCAGGCTATACACGCTGGTTTACGGGGAAGTCATAGCCGCCCATGTCGATCCCATCGAGAAAAAACCTCTCTTCCACTTCCTCCCTGGAACAAAGTCCCTGTCGGTGGCCACCACCGGCTGCAATTTCCGCTGTTCGTTCTGCCAGAACTGGCAGATCTCTCAGGGTTCGAAGGGCCGGGAACCGGATCTTTCCGGCCGCAGGATGGACCCGCCCGACATCGTGGCCGCCGCCCTCGGGCAGGGGTGCCGGAGCATCTCTTTCACCTACACGGAGCCAACCATCTATTTCGAATACGCCTACGACACAGCCCGGTTGGCCCTTGAGGCGGGGCTCTACAACGTGTTCGTCACCAACGGGTACATGACGCGCGCAGCGGTGGACACCATCCGTCCTTACCTGCACGCCTGCAACGTCGACCTCAAGTCTTTCCAGGAGGATTTTTACCGCAGGATGTGCGGCGCGCGGCTCGCGCCGGTCCTGGAAACCATCCGCCTCCTGCGGGAGTGCGGGATCTGGGTGGAGGTGACGACACTCGTGATCCCCGGACAGAACGATTCGGAACGGGAACTCACCGAGATCGCCGCCTTCATCGCGGATGTCGACCGCGACATCCCCTGGCACATCAGCCGTTTCCATCCGGATTTCCAGTATCTGGAATCCACGGCCACGCCCGTGGAGACGCTGCGCAGGGCCCATGACATCGGAAAGGCCCAGGGACTGAGATATATTTATATCGGGAACGTGTGGGGGGAGGCCGAGGACACGGCCTGCCCGAGCTGCGGCCGCATCGTGATCGGCCGCAGGGGATTCTCCATCACCGGCGACCGGCTCGAGGAGGGAAATTGTCCCTCCTGCGGCGGCTCCATTGCCGGCTTCTTTTATTAACATGACAGACAACGAAAGGTTCCGGTATCTGGAGCACACGGCCGATGCCAAGTTTCAGGCCTTCGGCGCCACGCTGGAGGAGGCCTTTGCCAATGCCGCGCTGGCCGTGGCATCCTTGATGTGGGATCCTGCGCGGGTGGTGACAGTCCGGAGAGAGGCGGTCCGGGTCGAAGGGAACGACCTCGAGCAGCTCCTGATGGCCTTCCTGGAGGAGATCCTCTACCTGCTGGATACCAGGCAGTTCCTGCTGCACAGGGCCGCGGAGGTCCGGATCAGCCGCGGCCGGGAGGGTTACGAACTGGAAGCCGTATTCGTGGGGGATGAGGCGGGCACCGGTCGGTATGAGATCTTCGGCGATGTCAAGGCCGTCACCTACAACGACATGAAGATCGAGGCCGGCGACGCCGCCCTGGTCCAGGTCGTGGTCGACATGTGAGGCCCCCGAGTGGAACTAAAGAAGATCAACGAATTCACCTGGGAGATCCCACGCCAGGGCGACATGAAGGTCGCGGCTATCATCTACAGTTCGCGCCGGCTCATGGAAGGGGTTCGCAGGGACCAGACCCTCCGGCAGGCCGGCAACGTGGCCTGCCTGCCCGGCATCCAGCGCGCGGCCTATGTCATGCCCGATGCCCACCAGGGGTATGGCTTCCCCATCGGCGGGGTGGCCGCCTTTGACTTGGACGAGGGCGTCATCTCCCCCGGCGGCGTGGGCTATGACATCAACTGCGGGGTCCGCCTGCTCAAGACCGAGTATCACGAGGAGGACATCGCACCGTTCCGCAATCAGCTGTTGGATGCGATCTTTGAAGAGGTCCCGGCCGGCGTAGGCAAGGGCGGCAGCACGAGGCTCAGCACCCGGGCACTCAAGGAAGTCTGTGAGCGGGGTGCGGAGTGGGCCGTGAGCCAGGGATTCGGGAGCCGGGAAGACCTGGAGTATACCGAGGAGTCCGGGCGCCTGCCCGGCGCCGATCCCGACTGCCTGTCCTCCCGGGCCATCGAGCGGGGGATCCCCCAGCTGGGGACCCTGGGATCCGGCAATCACTTCCTGGAGATCCAGAAGGTGGACGAGATCTTTGACCGGGAGGTGTCTGCGAGATTCGGGATCCACGACAAGGGCCAGATCCTGGTCATGATCCACTGCGGCAGCCGGGGCCTGGGCCATCAGGTGGCCTCGGATTACATCCGCGCCATGGAAAACCATTTCGGGATCAAGGACCTTCCTGACCGGCAGCTGATCAATGCCCCCATCCGGTCGAGGTTGGGTGAGCAGTACTACAAATGCATGAGCTCGGCCGTCAACTTCGCCTTTGCCAACCGCCAGATGATCGCCCACCGGGTCAGGCAGGTGTTCCACAGGGTGCTGGGCAGTGCGCAGGGCATGGACCAGGTCTATGACGTGTGTCACAACGTGGCAAAGTTCGAGCGGCACAGGATCAGGGGGCGCATGAGGGAGGTCTGCATCCACCGCAAAGGCGCCACCCGCAGCTTCGGGCCCGGCCGGGAAGAGATCCCGGATGCCTACCGCGGTGTGGGCCAGCCGGTATTCATCCCCGGGAGCATGGGCACGGCTTCCTACATCCTGGCCGGGACCGCGGAATCTGAGGAACTGAGCTTCAGCTCGACCGCTCACGGGGCCGGCCGTATGATGTCACGGCACGAGGCCCGCAAGCGGTTCAGGGGAGAGCAGGTCAAAAGAGACCTGGAGCACCGGGGGATCGCGCTCAAGTCGGCCAGCTGGAAGGGTGTGGCGGAAGAGGCTTCCGAGGTCTACAAAAGCGTCGACGAGGTGGTCCGCGTGTCCCACGAGACCGGCATCGGCAGGATGGTGGCGCGGGCCGTTCCTCTGGGTGTGATGAAGGGGTGATCCCCGGCCTTGCGGTCAGCTGATACTAGGCCTTGTGCCGCGTGATCCTGCGTTTGGCCAGGTTGATCAGCTTGGTGACCTTGATGGAGCGCGGGCAGACCCTCGTACACTCGAAGTGGTTCTCACAGGGCCAGATGCCGTCGGCATAATCCAGCCTGGGAAGCCGTTCCTCAAATCCCCGGTCCCGGCTGTCGTCCAGGAAACGCGAAGCCTGGACAACGGCCGCGGGCCCCAGGAACGCGGGATTGGTCTCCCGGACCACCGGGCAGGCCGAATAGCAGGCTCCGCACAGGATGCAGCTGGTCCCGTCTTCGATCAGCTCCCTCTCCTCCGGACTCTGCATCCTTTCCTTTTCGGGCGGCGGTTCCGGGTTGATGAAAAAAGGCTTCACATGGATGTGGTTTTCGAAGAAGCGCGACTGATCCACCATCAGGTCTCTCTGGACAGGGAGAGTGCGCAGCGGTTCGACGCGGATGGGATCCCCGGCCTCGGATGCGATGTCTTTGATCAGCGTCTTGCAGGCCAGCCGCTCCCGGCCGTTGACCACCATGGCATCCGATCCACACACACCGTGGGCACAGCTCTTCCTCAGGCCCAGCCCGGGATCCTGTTCCCATTTGATGCGCAGGAGTACCGAAAGCAGACGGTCCTCGGGTTCGGCCTCCACCTCGAAGCTCTGCAGGCGGGGCCGGTCGTCGGTCTCCGGGTTGTACCGTTGGATCTCCAGTGTGATCTTCATCGAGGTCTTTCCTGCCTTTTTTTCAGTATTTCCGGGGTTTGGGCTCCCAGCGGGAGATGTCGACCGGTTTGTAGTCGATGCTTACGGCATCCCCCTCCAGCCGGGCCAGCGTATGCTTGAGCCAGTTGGCATCGTCCCGTTCCGGAAAGTCCTCCCGGGCATGGGCCCCGCGGCTCTCCTGCCGGTTCAGGGCGCACACAGCCGTGATGTAGGCATTGTCCAGGAGGTGTCCCAGCTCCAGGACCTCGAGCAGGCCCGTGTTGAAGGCCGTGCTGCTGTCAGGACAGCGTACGTCTTGGAAGGCCTCGCGCAGTCCTCTCAGCACTTCAACGGCCGAACCCATATCCGTCCCGTTGCGGTAGATCCCCACCTTTGAGGTCATCACATCCTGCATCCGCTCCCGCAGGTGCTCAGGCGGTGGGCCCGACTTTCCGTCCTTGAGCCCGGCGAGACGGGCCGCCGTGTGATCCGCCGCGCCGGCCGGGAGTTCCGGCAGGTCAGCCTGAGCCACGAAACCCGCAAGGTGTTGTCCCGCCCGGCGTCCGAAGACGACCAGGTCCACCAGGCTGTTCGTACCCAGCCGGTTGGCGCCGTGCACCGAGACGCAGGCGCATTCGCCGGCGGCATACAGGCCCCGGACCAGAGTGCCTTTGTCATCGACTATTACCCGGCCATCCAGGTCCGTGGGGATGCCGCCCATGGCATAATGCGCCGTGGGCTGCACGGGCATGGGCTTTTCGACGGGATCGATGTCCAGGTAGGTTCGCACGAATTCGGCGATGTCCGGCAGCTTGCTCTCGATCTTTTCGCGGCCCAGGTGGGAGGCATCGAGATGGACGAAGTCATCCACCGCGCCGTCCCCTCTGATGCCTCGCCCCGCCCGGATCTCCGTAACGATGGCGCGGGCCACGATATCCCGGGGGGCCAGGTCCTTGAGCGTGGGAGAATAGGCCTCCATGAAGCGGTCTCCCGTGGAGTTCAGCAGTATGCCTCCCTCGCCCCGCACGCCCTCCGTGATGAGGATCCCCATGCTCCGGATCCCG
>CBFDBC010000176.1:0-8106 GCA_965602945.1 uncultured bacterium
CCGTTCCGCTGCCTCGAATGTGCGCCGGGGGCTGGTGGTGTTCCAGTTCGTGGTCTCGATATTCATGATCTTCAGCACCATCACCATCTATCGCCAGGTTTCCTATTTCCAGAACCGGGACCTGGGATTCAACAAGGAACGCCTGCTGGCCGTCAAACTCTATGGCGATATGCGCCGGAATGCTGTCACCAGTACCGCTACGCTCAAGGCCGAACTCCTGGGACATTCGGCAATCAGTCACGTCGCACTGGCCTCCAACCTTCCGGGGGAGAGGCTGAGTGTGGAGAACCTCCGCCCCCAGGGAGTCTCAGACGACCAGCAGCTCCCCAGCATGCGCTACCTCCGGGTGGACGAGGACTACATCGAGACGATGAACATCACGGTCCTGGCCGGTCGCAGCTTCCAGGGCATGACACGCCAGAGCCCCGCTTTTATCCTGAACGAGGCGGCCGTGGCCGCCCTCAACCTGGAGAATCCGGTGGGGACCATGGCCACCAACTTCCGAGGGGTCGATGCTGAGATCGTGGGTGTCGTCAAAGACTTCAACTTCGCTTCCCTCCACAATAAAGTCGAGCCCCTGGTTATGGACTACCGTGTCGAGTGGGGGAGCTACCTGCTGATCAAGTTCCAGGGCGGCCGCACTCAGGATGTCATCAAGTTCATGGAGACCAAGCTGGGGGATGTCGCCCCTCAGAACCTTTTTCTCTACTCCTTTGTGGATAATGAGCTCACCCGCCTCTATGCAGGAGAGATCCGTATGAGCGACGTGTTCAAGGTCTTTTCCCTGCTCGCCATCTTCATCTCCTGCCTGGGCCTGTTCGGTCTTTCGGCCTACTCCGCCGAGATCCGGACCAAGGAGATCGGCGTGCGCAAGGTGATGGGCGCCTCCATCGCACAGGTCGTAGCACTCCTGTCCAAGGACTTTACCCGCTGGGTCCTGCTGGCCAACCTCATCGCCTGGCCGCTGGCCTATTTCAGCATGCAGAATTGGCTCACGAACTTCGCCTACCGCATCCAGATCACCGCGTTCACATTCGCCCTTTCCGCTCTCCTGGCCCTGGCCGTCGCCCTCGTCACCGTCTCCTTTCAGGCCGTCCGGGCCGCCTCCGCCAATCCCATCGATTCCCTCCGCTATGAATAATATTTTGGGGACGGACCTTATTTCCATCCGGCCGCAAAAAGGCTAGAATGTGAGAAACGGTGCAGTCGATGACTGAGTGCCAAGGAGAGGTAGCATGACGGACAGGGACAGCTTAGACCTGGATTATGGGGCCACATGGCAAAAGCTATTCGAACGAGTTCCCCTCCAGATCCTCGGGATCGATCTTGAAGGACAGATCCTCTACGTGAACAGGTCCTTCGCCGACAGGCCCCTGGATGAGATGACAAGAACCAGCATCGAGGATCACATGCCCACAAAGGATCACGCACATATCCGGAAGGTCTTGGCAGATGTGGCCAGCACCGGGAGGGCGACACGCGTCGAAATATCTATGGTCCTCGAGGACTGGTCCTATAGATGGTTTGCCTCTTACGTCACTCCCTATCTGCATGGCGATGAAGTCACCGGGTTTATCGTCATCAATCAGGACATCACCGAACAGAAGACGACAGAACGAGCGCTCCGGGAGAGCGAACAGAAGTTCCGGGCCCTGGCCGAACAGTCGCCCAATATGATCTTCATCAACCAGAAGGGTCGCGTCGTCTATGCCAACAGGATGTGCGAACAGCTCACAGGGTACACTCAGGGAGAGTTCTATGCGCCTGATTTTGATTATCTTTCAATATTCGCGCCCGAGTCTCTTCCGCTGGTCCAGCAGAACTTTGTCCGCCGGATGCAGGATGAAGAGATGCCTCCTCAGGAATACACTTTTATGACCAAATCCGGGACGCGCCTGAACGGCCTGGTTTCCACCCGCCTGTTTTCCTACGAGAACGAGAGCGCCATCCTGGGGATCGTCACCGACATCACAGAGCGCAAGCAGGCTGAGGAGACCCTCAAGCGGGCCCATGACGAGCTGGAAGAACGGGTCGAGGACCGCACCGCGGAGCTGACCATCGCCAACGAACGCAAGCAGCTGGAGATCGAGGAGCGCATCAAGGCCGAGGCCGCTCTCAAGACCAGCGAGGAGACACTCCGATCCATCCTGGATTCCTCCCCGGATTCCATTACCGTGGTCGATATTCATGGGAGTTTCATCGAGTGCAACCGCGCCGCCCTCGAGCAGTTCCGATTCCGCACCAAAAAGGAAATGACGCAAAGGAATTCCTTTAATCTGGTTGCCGAAAAGGACCAGGCGCGAGCCATGCGTAACATCGAAGAAACCATCCGTCTGGGAACTGTGCAAAACATTGAATACCAGGTCCTGCGCAGGGATGGCACACCGTTCGATGCCGAAACCTCAGCGAGCGTTATCAAGGACACTAAAGGGGAGGTCAGCGGATTCGTGGTCGTGACCAAGGACATCACAGAGCGCAAGGTCTCCGAGGAAGCGCTGCTCCGCTCTCAAGCCGAGATGCGCGATCAGAAGAAGGCCCTGGAGCAAAAGAACATCGCCCTGGGAGAGATCATCGCCCAGGGCGAGATCGAGAAGCAGAAGATCAAGGAAGACATCACGCTCAATGTCCAGCGCGTGCTCCTCCCCATCCTGGATGAGTTGGGGCAGGCAGCCGATCCCAAGCCGCTGTTGGATGTGTTCCGGCGCAACCTGGACGGGCTGGCCTCCTCTTACGGGTCCCGGATCACAGAGAAGGCCATCAACCTGACTCCTCGTGAGGTAGAGATCTGCAGCATGATCAAGGGGGGACTTGCTTCCAAAGATATCGCGGAGATTTTGAATATCTCCCCGACCACTGTGGAGCGCCACCGAAAAAACATACGCAAAAAGCTGGATCTGACCAACCAGGACGTCAATCTGGCCACCTTCTTGCGCAACCTTTGATAATGGGTATAAAAAATACCCATTCCATACCCACAACAGCGCTTTCCCGTTCCCAGCTCCCTTTCCTTGATTACACGGATATACCGGGGGCCTCCCCTGGGGCGAAAGCGTTTTACCTCTTGAATTGGTGTTATTTAGGAGGGGGGAAGGTGCCGGCTGATGTCAGCAAAAGGGGGGTTGATGATGGGAACCAAAAAGGTGGGGGCTCTACCCAGCCGGCCAAGAAGAGCCACTATCATAATAGCGGGCATGACCCACATATGTCAAGTGTATTTCAAAAATATTATAGTATTTTTTGTTCCTGGCCTTCCTGTGCACGGACAGCCTTGACTCCAGCCCGGATGCCGTCTACTATGAGTCTTGGGTAGAACCGAATGTTTAATCTAAAAAATCGCATTTTAAAACTGGCTGAAAACGATACTTCGGACCAGGAGAGCTCCGCCTCCGACACCCTCGAACGTATCAGAATCGCTACCTGTGTCGTGCTCCTGGAAGTGGCCAGGTCCGACGATGAGTTCTGTTCGTTGGAAAAGGCCACGCTCTCCGCTCTCCTCCAGGAAGAATTCCGGATACCTGAGGAGGCCGTTGAAGCCCTCATGGAGGTCGCCCACTCCAGGCGGGAGAAGAGCGTCGATCTCTATGAATTCACCAGCCTGATCAACGAAAACTATTCGCTGTCCGAAAAGATCCGGATCGTCGAACTCTCCTGGAGGATCATTTACGCGGACAAGGAGCTCAACCGCTACGAGGATCACTTCGTCCATAAACTGGCCCGCCTTTTCCGCCTCCATCACGAGGACTTGATCGAAGCCAAACTGAAGGTCCTGGAGGAGGTCCGCGGGCAGGCTTGAGAAGGAGGAACACGTGCCCCACCTGGTGCTGATCATGGAAGATGCTCAGGCCAAGAGCTGTGAGCTCACGAAGCCGGTCTTGACCATCGGGAGGAGCCCTGCCAGCGATATAGTCGTCCCTGACCGCTTCGTCTCACGCGAGCATGCCCGCCTTACGGCCCTCGAAGACGGAGGGTATGAGATTCAGAATCTGGGAGGACGACAGCCCCTTAAGGTCAACGGCAAGATAATCTCCCGGCAGCCTCTCAAGGATGGAGACCGCATCACACTTGGGCGCTCCATCATGGTCTTCAAGCTGGCGGATCCCGGCACGTCCTCCTTCGGGCAGTCCCTGGCCGATGAAGGCCTGGCGGGCGAAGGGGTGGAGGTGGCGGCCCTGGACGCCAAAGAGACGGCACTGTTCCGCCTGGAAGATCTGGAGGAAAAGGAGCTGTCCACCCTGCAGAAGGACCACCAGCGGCTCATGCTGCTCTACGAGTTCGGCCAGACCATGAGCTCCCGCCTGGAGGCTCCCCGGCAGCTCCTGGAAGAGTTCATGGACGCGGCCTTCGAGATCCTCGATGCCGAGCGCGGCTTCATCGCCCTGGCCGAGGAGAATACCGGAGACCTCACTTATGAGCTGGTGCGCGACAAAACCAGCGCCCAAATCCCCAGGGAGCTCGGGATCAGCAAGACCATCGTCCACAAGGTCTTCAAGGAGGGCGTGTCGCTCCTGACCTACAACGCCCTGGAGGACGCAGACCTCGAGGAGGCCCAGAGCGTCAGGCAGTACAACATCCGCTCCGCTGTCTGCGCACCCCTTCTCTTCAGGGACAGGGTACTGGGTGTCGTCTACCTGGACAACCGGGCTTCCGAGGGGATCTTCTGCAAGGATGACCTCATGTTCCTGATGGCCATGTGCCGTCAGGCGGGGATCGCCCTGGGCAACGCATCCCTCCACCGGCATGTCATCCAGGAGAACGTCCGCCTCCAGGAGGCTGTGAAGCCCCATTTCCAGATCATCGGCGATTCCGAGGGCTTGAAGACGGTTTTCAGCACCATGCGCAAGGTGGCCCCAACAGAGGTCACGGTCCTGATCGAAGGGGAAACCGGAACCGGGAAGGAGCTGGTCGCCCGGGCCATCCACTCGCTCTCACCCCGGGCAGAAGCCCCCTTTGTCGCCGTCAACTGTGCTGCCATCCCCAGGGAATTGATCGAGAGCGAGCTCTTCGGCCACGAGAAAGGCGCCTTCACGGGTGCGATCAAGACCCGGCGCGGGAAATTCGAGGCCGCCCACGGCGGCAGCATCTTCCTGGATGAGATCGGGGACATGAGCTTCGACACACAGGCCAAGGTGCTGCGTGTCCTGGAGGAGAAAGAGCTCCAGAAGGTGGGAAGCACCGATGTCGTGTCCGTGGATGTCCGCGTAATCGCCGCCACCAACCAGAACCTGCAGGAGTCAGTCAACCAGGGGAAGTTCCGGGATGACCTCTTCTACCGCCTGCATGTGGTATCCATCTACATACCTGCACTGAGGGAGCGCGTGGAGGACGTCCTGCGTCTGGCCGAATACTTCATCGCCGACCGGGTCAAGACGATCTCCCGCAAGGCCGCCGAACTCCTCTCCGGCTATGCCTGGCCCGGTAATGTTCGGGAGCTCAAGAACAGTATCGATCGGGCCATCGTCATGGGCGACGGAGAGAGCATTCAGCCCGAAGACCTGCCCCTGGCCATCCGCAAGGGAGGGAAGACCATCCCCTCGCCCCTGGAAGCGCTCGACCTGGTCGAACAGGACCACATCACCCGGGTGCTGCGGCACACCGGGTGGCACAAGAGCGATGCGGCACGGATCCTGGGGATCACGCGCCAGACCCTGGACAACAAGATCGCCAAGTACGGGATCACAAGAAAATAGGGGCCATCCCAGAGTTGTCTCTTCAATACCTGGAGGCGTCTCCGGCGGCCGGCTTCACTAGCACGGCCCGCCGGCTCGGGATGACCCCATCTGTAAGTCCTTTCATCTCCGGTCCCGGTCCAGGGCCTCCCGGGAGAGGATCCCCCGGTAGTAGTCTCGAAACCGCCGGGGGATGAGGATGTGCCCGGAGAATGCCCTGTCTGCATCGTCAAAATCCTCATCGCTGTTTTCACCCCTGATTCCTGCAAATTCTATGCCAGCCGGGACTCCTGCTTCGGCCGGATCCTCCTGCGCTTCCAGCCGGCACCCCATATGACAGGCCTGCGCAACACTCGGCCCAGAGTCCGCACTCAAGGCTTTAAGGGCTGGATGGTCCCTCCTCGAACCGCACGAATACGGGGCGGTTGTCAAATAATTAGACAAAAATGAGAATAATGTCGATAAAACATTGTTAATAAACAAGATAGATGTGAATATAAACAGGGACATCCCGTACCTGTCTAATAATTAGACATTTTCATGGTGCTGCCAAGCCCATTCCATCAGGGGTGGGCCCATCCTGGCATGCATCTTGCTTTAAGAGCGGTAATGAGAAACGCAATTTCAAGTATCCCTCCACCGCATCCCACGCCCTGTCCGCAGGGCGTGGCTTTCTCTTACGAACACAAATACCATCTCGCTGTAAAGCGAAAGGAGGTGAGAATAGGAAGGAACAGGAAAGAAACAATTCAATTGGGTGGAGTGAGAGCGCTCACTCCAGGGTTGGAAGAAATGATCCTTTTATTTTGGAGGTAACAGTGAGAAAGACCAACTTCTATATCATCACTTTTGTCAGTATGCTCTTCCTGCTGGGATCGTTTGCCTCCGCTCAGGATTTTGGCTCGATCACCGGTTCGGTAAAGGACGCGGAGGGCGCCCCTCTACCTGGGGTGTCCGTCACCCTGAATGGAGCCAAGATCGCACCCATGACCGTGGTTTCGACCGCGGCTGGTAATTTCCGTTTTCTGAACCTTCCTGTGGCCGGCGACTACAATCTCAAATTCGAACTAGATGGTTTCTCCACCTATAACCACGAGATGCTGGTCGTATCATACGGGAAGGACCTGGATCTGGACATTATCATGGAAGTAGCGGAGCTCAGCGAGGAGATCACTGTCGTCGGACAGGCGCCCACCATAGACACCAAACGGACTCAGGTCGGCGTCAATATCACCAAGGAGATGCTCATGCAGCTGCCCACGGCGCGCAATCCGTGGGTGATCATGGAGATGATCCCCGGCATGCTGGTGGACCGCATGGACGTCGGCGGCAACGAAGGCGGCCAGCAGTCAAACTACTGGGGGCAGGGATCCAAGGACACGGACAACACCTGGAACGTGGATGGGGCCAACATCACCGACAACTCGGCCCTGGGCGCGGCCCCGGCCTACCTCAACATGGCCAGCTACGAAGAGGTCACCATCAACTATGGCAACAACGACGTCAAGGCCCAGACGGGCGGCGTCCAGATCAACCTGGTGACCAAGCGGGGCGGGAACAACCACTCGGGGACCTTTTACCTGGACCTGATCCGCAACGCCTGGCAGTCGGACAATGTGTCTCAGGACCTGAAGGACATAGGGTACTCCGCCGGCGGCATCAACCGGCTCTATCTCTACGGCGCCAACTTCGGGGGCCCCATCGCCCGTGACCGCGCCTGGTTCTACGGCTCATGGGGCGTCCAGGACATCGACAAGCTCACCCTGGCCGGCACCTCGGACAAGACCTGGCTGGCCTCGGGTTACGGCCGGCTCGATTTTCAGATCACACCCACGACCCGCGCCAACGCCTTCATCTCCTACGACAACAAGCAGAAGTGGGGGCGGACCTGGCTGGGAGCCACCCAGCAGGACGCCGGTTCCTCCTGGAACCAGGGAGGCCCCGGCTACATCTACAAGGGCGAGATCGAACAGTCCGTAGGCAGCAACCTCTACCTCGACGCCAAGGTCATGTACACCGACGGCGGGTTCGAGCTGGATCCCCTCAAGCCCCACACGGCTGACGGCTCCGGCGAGTACCTGGTCTGGGAGCGTTATCCCAGCCTCTACATGTCGGGGACACCGGACCACTATTTCACGAACCGGGACTCGCTCAACTTCAACCTGAGCGGCAACTACTTCCTGGAGAATCTTGCCGGCGCGGCCCACGAGTTCAAGTTCGGCGTGGACTACCAGAACGCCGTGACCGACACCACCGACCGCTACGAGGCCAACATGCACCTCAACTACTGGGGCCCGAGCGAGCTCCTCCCCACAGGCGAGGAGTGGGAAGCCTGGGTCACTCGCGATTACATCGCCAACTATGCCTTCCGCCGCTACTCGGCCTACCTGCAGGACACCATGACCTTCGGCCGTTTCGCCGTCAATCTGGGCCTGCGCTA
>CBFDBC010000177.1:0-8100 GCA_965602945.1 uncultured bacterium
AGGTAGTTCTCATCGAGGTCGGTCTTGACCTCGAAGTCCCGGATGTGGACTTTGGGAGTGGAGTACAAAAAGACATCCCGGAATATTCCACTCAGGCGCCAGAAGTCCTGGCATTCCAGGTAGGAGCCATCGGACCAGCGGTAGACCTCGACCGCCAGCAGGTTCGCCTCTCCGGGCTTGAGGTGGTGGGTGATGTCGAACTCGGCCGGAAGTCGGCTCCCCTGGCTGTATCCGACCTTGGCCCCGTTGACCCACACATAGAAGGCCGATTCCACTCCCGCGAAATGGAGAAAGACCTCCCGTCCCTTCCATTTAGCCGGGATCAGGAACGTTGTCCGGTACGACCCCACCGGGTTGTAGTTGTGCTGGATAAAGGGCGGGTTCTTCTCGAAGGGATAGGGGTGGTTGAGGTAGATGGGGATGCCGTATCCCTGGAGCTGCCAGTTGGCAGGCACCTCGATCTGATCCCACTGGCTGTCGTCGAAATCGGTTTTATAGAAATCCTCGGGACGCTGGACCGGCTTTTCCACCCAGTTGAACCGCCACCGGCCGTTTAGGCTGCGGTAAAATGGCGAAGACTTCCGTTTCCCCTCGATAGCCGAAGCCTTATCCGGGTACCCCATCATGGTGGCGTGCGCCGCTTCCTTGTTGCTCCCGATGACCTGGGGATTCTCCCAGTCATTCGTGGGCCCCTGAGCCTGCGCTGCAGTCAGGACAAAAGCGAGCCCCGCACAGAGCGCCGCCAAGCCCATTATGATCCGTTTCATGCTTATGTTTTTTGGCATCATGTTTCTCCTTGTCCTGCTCCGCTCACATGGTCAGGCTCAGATGAATGATTCTAAGGCGCTCTGAGCGCCGGTTGAAAGTCGAATCGAATAGTGCCTCGCTTTTCAGGGCGAACGCCTCTCTACGGCCATCACATCGCCTGCAGCGGCCATGCTGTCCAGCTCTTGGAGCCTTAAACGGACACTCACTACATATGGCTGCTCTCCCTCGGCCCAGTGCCCATAGGTTGTAGTCACGGCCGTACCTTCCGGAAGCATCTCGACACCGGGATAGGCGCAGTCCGCTCCGCGGGTGTTGTCCATGAGGCGCACGCGGTACTGTCCTTCGCGCCCTTCCACGATATCCTCGTAGGTCCCGACCCAGGCTACCCAGTCGCCCCACGTCGGCGAAAGATGCGTTCTATCTCGGAAGGATATGAACAGCCGGCCGTCAGGGGCGTAGCGTGCCGTGTGCCGGTCGCCTGTCAGGGATGCGGGCAGCTCTCGCGGCTCGCTCCAGGTCATGCCTTCGTCGTCGGAAAAAATGACCCAGGAATTCCGTGTCCTGCTGTTCTCCCTGAGCAGGCCAGCGAGCTGGTTCCCATCGGGAGAGCGCACGATACCGGGCTCGCAGAGATGCACCCGGCTTCCTTTGAGGATCTCTTTGGGGGAGGACCAGGTGAGGCCGCCGTCCCGTGAGAGGATCTTGTAGAGTGTGAACACACCTGTTCGCGCACCGTCTTTATGGATGAAACGCCCGTCATCGTGGAACATGGCCATGTAGTCGCCGTTTTTGAGGCGCTCCACACAGCCCATGGCTACGATCCCTCCAAAGTCGCCGATGGGATTGAGCGGGCTCCAGGTGAGGCCGTCATCTTCGGATACGGCCATGCGGATGGGATAGAGCCCCGAGAACATGATCAGCCGCTTCACCCCCTGAGGATCCACAACGCGGTGAAGGGTGGGAACCTCCTGGCTCGTGGCCCAGTTCTCGGGCGTGGGCAGGCGGCCGCTCCAGGTAAGGCCCGCGTCCAGGCTCCGCTTCATCACCACCGCTCCCCTGCCGTGTCCCTTTGGATACACGGCGATCATGGTCTTCCCGTCTTCCAGGAGCACGGTCGTGGGATGCCCCAGGTACTGATCCTTCTCGCGGTCCACCACGACCTGGCGGTGCGTCTGATCGGCAAGGTCCAGTGTCGGAATCGTGTATGCGGGCGGTTCGATGCCGCCCGCGCCCTCGATGCTGCCGATCGATTCCGCCAGGACATAGTACAGGCTTTTGGCGATCAGGCCGTGGCCCTCCGCGTTGGGATGCACGCCGTCCGTCATCCAGCGGTCGATGTCCGTACCTTTCCGGGCCTGTGCGGACCACTCTCCGAAGAGATCCACAACAGGAACATCCTCCGCCAGCGCTACTTTGCGGCAGGCTTCGGCATAGTCTGCCAGCCTGAAATTCAGGCCCTGTGACACATAGGGCTGATATTTCCCGGCCGGGCTTCGCTTTCCCATGGGGGGAGAGGTCAGGAGCAGAGGCTCTGCACCCGCCTCCCGGCATTTTTTGACCAGTTCACTCAGGTTTTGTGCATACTCTTCCAGGGGAAGTCGTGGATCTTCGTTGCCTTCATCGATATAGGCATCGTTCGTGCCGTACATGATGACCACATAATCCGGTCCCAGGGTCAGGACATTTTGCTCAAGCCGCGCAAGGGCCATGTCGGCCTGCTCCCGGGCCACTCCCTGGTTGACCACCTCGGCACTGACACCGGTTTCGAACAGCAGTTCATTGAGTATGGAAGAGAAGGTGTGTTCGGAACTCACTCCCTGACGCACTCCTTTTGTGATGGAATCGCCCAGGGCCACGATGGTGATCGGGGAATCGCCCCTCCCCTTCTCTGCACTGCAGCTCAGGAACAGGATGGTGCAGACCAGCAGAGCTAGTGACAGGATACCGATGTGAACGAAAACTCGCCGCATGCCTCCCTCCGAATCGCTTATCCACACTAATTTAAGGCGGAAGGATTGTCAATAATGCGGGCTGAATCTCACAAGAGAGCCAGATAAAACAAGCTGTTCAGTTGCCCAATCTTGCACTGAGTTCCAGGAGCCTATCGCGCCTGCTAAGGAGGGCGTCGATCTGCTCGTTCGAAAGAAGACCCTTGAGCTGGCTGCGCAGCTCTTTTCGCTCCAGCTCCTGGAGCTTGAGCTCCAGATAGGGACTGAGAGGGCGATCGATCCGCCATTCCTTGTCTGAACCCGGAAGGAAATCTTGGTGAATATCAGGCGAGAACGAAAAGCCGATGCCCAGGTCTCCAAGGAGGATACGCCTTTCCCTAGGGAGCAGCATCTTGGCTAAGTCCTCGTGTAATGCCATATCGATATCGAACAGAGCAAAGATTCCCCGTGCATCCGCCAATTCCTGCGCCAATTCTTTCTTAAGGTCTTCCATCAGCCCGGCGGTTATCAGCCATTCCTTGCTCCTAGCGGTTTCAGGAAAGAGTATAAGCGATCCCACCTGCCTGTCGATCTTGCGAATAACGACAGGGGGAACGATCTTCAGCTCCAGCATGCGGCTTATCCGGTAGGCGGCGACCACATGTTTGTAGGTCTCCAGCCGGGCCTGAGGATTATTCCTGTCCCGCATCTCATCGATTGTGTTGAATACCGCTCTCTGCTCCAGGTTATCATGTTCGACATCATACATCACAACTTTGCTGCCCCTCTTTGTCTGGATAACAGAGGAAACTCCGATGATCTTTGCTTTTTTTAAATAATCCTCGAGATCTCGGTTGGGAAGCTGCTCGAGAATGGACGATCTCCCCTGGCCTTCGGGAGGCTCCTTTCTGGGTGGGCCCTGAGCTGCAGGATTTCGTGATGGGAGCGCCCTTATTCCTTCCTTGTCGATAATAAGCGCCCAGGGATTCCCATCTTTTACATGGTACACCATCGCAACGTCAACTCTTAAAATCCTGTCATGGTACCGGGACGTGATTCCTTTGTCCTCGGTCGGAGTGTGTGCGATAACGATGTATTCGGCCTCGATCTCCTTTAACACATCATCAATTTTATTGTGTATAAGAAGAGCTTCATGCTCCAGGGCATTCTCTCTGTGCCAGAGCGGGCCTTGAACATCAAAAAGTATGTCCGTCAATTCCCGGAGTCGCTCGGCTACGGGGCCGTACTCATCAGGGATTTGTCCTCTCAACTTTCCCGAGTTTATGAGGTCGACCAGGGCGGAGGTTTCCGCGTAATCAGGGGGAAATGTCATCAACTCCGCAATCTTTTTCTGTAGTTCCAGGAATTCCCTGATACTCGATTGGACTTCCCTGTTTATGCCTTCCAGTTTAAGCTGTGCCTTTTCTAAGGTCAGCCCGCCGTGCACATACACAGTATCATCGAGTTTGATAATGGCTGGCCGCTGTAAAAGCCAGGAGCCATAGACTCCCTGGGCCGACACGGCAGACAGCCTGGCGAAATACCCGGGTGGATACCGGTCGTCAAACGCTTCTTTCAACTGCTGCTCACGTGCGCGTCCAGCATGGGCGGCGCGGAAACCCTCCCAGGCGGACTGCCGGTCTGCCTCACTTTCCTGCGCCGCGAAATCCTCATAATTCCTTTCTCGCACATAGCGCAGATCCCGCACAAGATTCATCATATCGTGATTTCCCAAAAGCACATGAACGTGCCCTCCTGCCTTGAGGGCTTCGATCTCGAGTTTCATGGCAAGATCCAGGACCTGTTTTTCCTGTTCTCCTCGACCGAGAAGGTCTCCACAGAGCACCAGATGCGTTGTGCCTCCGGTCCAGGACATGCTTTCATCCACCAGCTCAGTACTAAGGAGAATCTCTTTCAGCTGTCCTGCCTCGCCGTGGATGTCTCCCACCGCGACGACCCTGTCAACATCCTTCCACTCCCAGGTCGAGACCTGCTCGACCGGCAGCAGCGGCAGCGTGACAAAGAGCAGGAGCGCTAAAAGAACCGGGACTTTCTTGAAAGATATGCAGTTGTTTTTCACTGTTCTCCCCGCACGAACCCAAATTTCGAGCTTATCAGTATCGATATTATTAATATACTACTCGAAGCCCAAAAAGTTTTCCAGCGTCACTTAAAAGGGGCCAAAAGTTGAAACTGTCAGGATTTGACTGAGTCTTCCTCCGGTCTCTGTGCCCGGGCCTTTTCCCCCACCATCTCGATGGTGGCCACGAGCTCGGCCAGCTTGAGGGGCCGTGACAGGAATCCGTCCATGTCCGCCTCCCCGCACTCCTCCTCGACCTCTTGTTGGGCATGGGCGCTGAATGCGATGATGGGTGTTCGGGTTCCCGTGCTTTTCTCCTTTTCCCGGATCACGGCCGTGGCCTCGAATCCGTTCAACTCGGGCATCTTGAGATCCATGAGAATCAGGTCAAACCGTTTCTCCTCCCAGGCCTCGATGGCGGCCCTTCCGGTTGATACCACCTCTGCCGCATGTCCCATCTTTTCCAGCATGCGCTTGATGAGCCTCTGGTTGACCGCGTTGTCCTCGGCCACCAGGACCTCGAGGGGATGCAGGCTCTCCTGTATGCTGTGATGGGTCAGGATCGAGCCGGGTGGTCTTTCTTCAGGAGCTGCGGTGCCCATTATGGTGAGGATGGCCCGGAAGAGTTCCCAGGCACTGATGGGTTTTGTCAGATAAGCGCTGACCCCGATCTCCTGGCAGCGGGTGGCATCGCCTCGCTGCCCCGCCGATGTGAGCATGATCATGGCCGTGCGGGCGTACTCCGGCTTCTCCTTGATCCGCTCGGCCAGCATGAACCCGTCTTCTCCCGGCATCTGCGCATCCAAAAGGATCAGAGAATAGGGGCGTCCGGCTTCCTCGGCCTCTTCCAGGGCCCTCATAGCCGAATCCGCGCCTTCGGCCAGTTCTGTTTCCATGCCCCAGTTTTCCAGAAGGTCATGCAGCAGGCGCCGGTTCGTCGCGTTGTCGTCTACCGCCAGCACCCGGATCCCGCGCAGGCGCTGCGGGTCGTACTGAGGGGGTGCCTCGGCAGCGGGGCGCCGTTTGAAGCGGGCGGTGAAATAGAACGTGCTCCCGGGGCCTCCTTCCGTGTCCTCTGATACGGCCGCCGGGCTTTCCAGCCAGATCTCCCCACCCATCATCTGCACCAACCGGTAGGATATGGACAGGCCCAGGCCGGTCCCCCCGTACCTGCGGGTCGTGGAGCCGTCGGCCTGAGAAAACGCCTCGAATATCAGACCCTGTTTATCTTTTGGGATGCCGACTCCGGTGTCCCTGACCGTGAATTTGAGGGTCACCTCTTCATCGTCCTCTTTCTCGAGAGTCACGCGCAGGATCACCTCTCCGTGTTCGGTGAACTTGATGGAGTTGCCTATGAGGTTGATCAGGATCTGCCGCAGGCGGCCGGGGTCTCCCACCAGGGCGTCCGGGACCTCGGCTGCGATCCAGTATATGAGCTCCAGATTCTTCTGGTAGGCGCGCACTGCAAGCGTCTTGATGGTTTCTCCCAGGCTGTCCCTCAGCTTGAAATCGATAGGCTCCAGATCGAGCTTGCCAGCCTCGACCTTTGAGAAATCCAGTATGTCGTTGATGATCGTGAGCAGCGATTCGGAGGAAGATTGGACCATGTCCAGATATTCCCGCTGGTCCGGCGTGAGCTCGGTGTCCATGGCCAGCTCGGTCATGCCCATGATCCCGTTCATGGGAGTCCGGATCTCATGGCTCATGTTCGCCAGGAATTCGCTCTTGGCCTGGCTGGCCTGTCTGGCGTCTACCACGGCCTGTTCCAGCTCCCGCGTGCGCTCGGAGATGATGCGGTCCATGTCGGTTATTATCTCCCGCAGGCGGTCCTGCCTTCGGCCCGCGGCCCGTGCCACCAGGCCGAGCCACACGGGGGCGCTGTCCAGGATCCAGAGCAGAGGATTGCTCAACTGCTTGTCGAGCAGGCCCCTGAGGTCGATATAACCATTGGCCAAAAAAGTATCTATCAGGGTGCCGGCCAGGGGAAACAGGGAACCGAAGAGTGCACCATACAGGGTATAATTCCGGGTCGCGGTTCGGAAGACTTTCATCCCTTTTCTGTACCACCATACAACTTTTTTCCCATCGGCTCAATCCCCTTCCCGCTCCTCTGCAATTGACATTCGGGGTCCTGTGGATTATAAAAAAGTCAGGCAGGCAGAGGAGAATACATGAAAAACATACTGGTGATCGAAGACGACGCCCACTCGGCCGGCACCCTCAAGGCTGTCCTCAAAGCTCGAATGGATTTCGAATGCGACGTCGCCGACTCCATGAAGGCCGCGCGGCAGAAGATAAAGAAAAACGGGTATTTCCTGGCGATCCTCAATCTGGGCCTCCCCGGGATCCAGGAGGAGGAGATCCTGGACCTTCTCAAAACCAAGGACATCTCCGTTATCGTGTATGCGTCCGAATTCAACGATGAGGTGCGGGAGCGCATGATCGCCAGAAGCGTCCTGGATTATGTGGTCAAAAAAGACGATCAGGCCCTGGACTCAATCGTCACCACGGTCGAGCGGATTCATAAAAACCAGTCCATCAAGGTGTTGGTCGCGGATGACTCCCGGATCTTGCGTTCCCAGATCGTACGGGTCCTAGAGACCCAGAAATTGATCGTCCTGGAGGCTTCCAACGGAGAGGAAGCCCTGAGCCTGCTGAAGCGAAATCCGGACACCATGCTGCTCATCACGGATTACAAGATGCCCCGCATGGACGGGTTCGAGCTGATCACCCAGGTCCGCAAGGAATACTCCAACCGCCGGCTGGCCATCATCGGGATTTCCGCCTACGGTTCCAGCCTGGTCTCGATCCAATTCCTGAAACAGGGAGCCAACGACTTCATCACCAAGCCCTTCATGGTCGAGGAGCTCTACCTGCGCGTGAAACAGAACATCGAGATGCTGGAGCATATCGATGCCTTCCAGAAGCTGTCGAACCACGACTTCCTGACCCAGCTCTACAACCGCCGTTTCTTCTTCGACCTGGGGAACAAGATCTTCGAAAACGCCAAGCGCCGGAACCTGGAACTGACGACGGCCCTGTTGGATATCGATAAATTCAAGAACGTGAACGACATGCACGGGCACGAGGCGGGTGACATCGCGCTCAAGCAAGTTGCCGCTCTTCTGACCAAAAATCTTCGATCCGGTGACGTGGTGGCCCGTTATGGCGGAGAGGAGTTCGTGATCCTGGCTATCAACCTGGATCGCCAGCAGACGGCCAAGGTCTTCGATCGTATCCGCATGCTCATCAAGGATGAGAATATCGAAGCCGACGGAAAAAAGATCGAGCTCACGGTCTCGATCGGGGCGACCACCCGCATCT
>CBFDBC010000178.1:0-8098 GCA_965602945.1 uncultured bacterium
CAAGGCCTTCCGCCCCCTGGCTCTGGAAGACGGAGCGCTTCGGCTGCTCGACAACGCCGCGATTGCGGAACATCCCGAATACGGCGACTTTTCGCTCGAGCAGCAGGAGTTATCCCCACAAATATTCTATGACCGCATGGACCGGCTCATAAATCCCGATCCCCTGGACCCTGAGACCGCCTTCCGCGAGCTGCACAAGGCCGTTTTCGACCGGCTGGAGGCCCGTGCCCTGGCCGTCCGCAACGGCGAGGCCTACATGGAACAGGAGGGATATTCGGTGATGCCCATGCCGTCCGGGGCCGCCATCTTCCAGACGGTAGGCCCCTGGGAAGACTATTCTACGCCGGCCCGCGACATGCGGATGCTCATCTCCTTCGACGTGCTGCTCGATTTCCCGGACAAAGTATCCAGGTATCCGAAGGCCTTCCGGATTCCAGCCGGGAAGACCGCGGCTCAGGTCCGGTCGGAACTCGAGGCACTGCACCACCAGTGGACCGCGGAATACAGCATCTCCTATGCCCGTTCAGACGGAAGGGAGCAGGTCCTTACAATGGCGGAGGTGATCGATCGCCTGGAAGACTTGGAAATGGGGTACAATCCCAATGACTGCATCGAAATCCGTTGGGGAGCGCCTGAAGGCAGCGCCGAACTCGTGTCCTGCAGCCGCAGGGCCCCGGAGGATCAGCGCGCAAAGATGCAGCGTTACCGCCGCTGGTTCCGCGAGCGAGTTATCCCGATCCGCTAGGGACCGCGCAGGCGCCGCTGCCCTATGTTTTGAGTTTTTCCGCGTACCGGGAGAGGACGACGAAAGCATCCATCAGTTCCCCGCGTTCGTTACTGTCCAGCTTCGAGAGCTTCTTCTCTAAGTGAGCCTCTGCGTTCTGGATGAGCATGCGCGTGATGGCGGCTCCTTCCCGGGTCGGCCTCAGCAGGATCTTGCGGCGGTCCCCGGGATCCCTTTCCCTCTTCACGAGCCCCATGGCGATCAGCTTGTCGGCCACGGCCGTGAACGAGCCTTTTTCCAGCCCGGACAGCTGGCTGATCTGGGTCATGGTCATAGCCGGCAGCCGGTCGATCACAATCAGGACCTTGCGCTGGGTCCGGTTGACCGGGATATCCAGCTCGACGATTTCGATGTCGTGGAAGAGCGCATGCATGAGGGCGGGGATCCCGCTTATAATATCTATAAGTCTTTTTTTCTTCATGAGTAGATCCTGAATATTCTATGCCGGCATTTTGAAAACCGTGTTGATTATTAGATCCGTCAGATAAGCTGATGAGGAAGCCATCCGGAGGCGAGCGGGCATGGATCCTCGAAGAGGAGAGCGAGCCGAGGAATAAGGTGATTTTCCTCGCTGGGGAAAATCACCGGGCTGACGTTTCAGTTTATCTGACAGATTCATTATTTCGATTTTAGAAAAGCATCCTTGCGATTGACCAACGAGACCTATTATGCTACACTTTTGGTTAGAAATCAAATTATTTGAATCCGAATGGTATGATTTCTAATCAATGCCAGGGAGAGAAAAGGTCAGGAACCCGTAAACAAATTTATACGTATATGTTATTATATCAAGCTTATGGGATAGGTAATGAAGGAAGGATGGAAAGGATCACGCGGCATCTTGAGATAGATTAAAACTTTCTTCCAGCCCTTTTATTCAAAAGGGGATCCGGCAACCAAAGCTAGAGGGAGTCCAATGTTGAAGAGTAAAAAAAGAGAGAGACCTGAAAAGAAGCGGCCGCTGTGGGAAAGGGGCGCATGGGCCCTGTTCCTGTGCCTGCTGGTCCCGCAGCCGGTTCTGCCCCAGGAGCCCACGGCCTACAGCCTGAGTGAGGCACGAGACTATGCATTGCAGTACAACTACGACGCGCAGAAATCGCACCTGGACCTGCTGGCCGCCCGGAAGAAGATCCGGGAGACCATCGGCCTCGGCCTGCCCCAGATCAGCTCCACGATCGGCTACACCAACAACGTGGAGCTGCCCACCATGCTCATCCCGGACTTCTTCGGGGACCCCACCGAATTCATCGAGATCCAGTTCGGCACGCAGCACAACGCCAACCTCGGCCTCCAGGTCCAACAGCTCCTGTTCAACGGCAGCTATCTGGTGGGCCTTCAGACCTCACGCATCTTCGAGCAGCTGGCCACCGAGGGACTGGAGCGGACCCGGCTGGATGTGGTGGAGACCGTATCCCAGACGTACTACCTGATCCTGGTCTCCCAGGAGAGCCAGAAGATCATCCAGAGCAACATCGGGAACCTGGAGAAGACCCTGTACGAGATCCGGGAATTCTACAAGGAAGGCTTCGTGGAAGAGACGGATGCCGATGTCATCCAGATCTCGGTCACGGCCCTCAAGAACAGCCTCCAGAACCTGGAGAAGCAGACGGAGACGGCCTTTCAGCTGCTCAAATTTCAGATGGGGATCGACCTCAGCGAAGAAGTCCGGCTCAGCGACGGGCTGGAAGACATCATCTCAGCCCAGGACATCGAAGAGGCGCTGGCCGGCAGCTTCTATCTGGAAAAAAACATCGACTACCGCCTGATCCAGACACAGGAAGAGCTGGCCAGGATGGGCCTCAAGAACGAGCAGGCCCAGTACTGGCCCACGGTCGCCGCCTTCTATTCCCTGGCCTGGGCCGCACAACGCAACAGATGGAACTTCTTCGACTTCGAGAACAAATGGTACAGGTCCCAGGCCATCGGCCTTTCCCTGAACATCCCACTCTTCAAGAGCGGCTCCCAGAAGGCGCGCGTACAGCAGGCCTCGATCGCCCTGGACCAGGCCCGGAAGACGGTCCAGCAGGTGTCCCAGGGGTTGCTCCTGGAAGAGGCCCAGGCTAAGAACGACCTGTCCGCGGCCTTCGAGAACTACGTCAATGTGCGCGACAACATGGAGCTTGCCCGGAAGGTCTATGACAAGACCCTGATCAAATACCAGGAAGGGCTGGCCTCCAGCACCGACCTCACCCAGGCCAACGACCGCTACCTGGGCACTCAATCCAGCTACATCCAGGCCATGGCTGCGCTGTTGAACGCTAAAAACAAACTGGACAGGCTCCACAGCGGCTATGAAGTCACCATTTCAGAAGGATAGGACCATGAATAAAACAAAGATACTTATACCGGTATTGATCGTAATGCTCGCCGCCTCATGTGCGCCCCCGGGTGACACACAGAGCCAGCTGGCCCGGCTGGAAGCCCAGCGCGAGGCCCTGACCGCCCAGATCGAACAGCTCAAGGCGGAGATCGCTCAAGAAGGCGGTGAGGCTCCCCAGGAGACCCTGGCCTATGTACGGGGAATAGAGGTCCGGCCGACTCTCTTCCAGCATTTCATCCAGGCGCAGGGCACGATGGAATCCGACAACAACATCCTGATCCCGGCCCAGAGCAGCGGTGTCGTCAAGAAGATCCACGTGCGGCAGGGGGACTCCGTGCGCCAGGGCCAGCTGCTGGCGGAGCTGGACGGCGCCATAGTGGAGAGCGGCATCGCAGAGCTGGAACACGGCCTGGAGCTGGCCACCACCATCTATGAACGCCAGGACCGGTTGTGGAAGAAGAACATCGGGAGCGAGCTCGATTACCTCACGGCCAAGAACAACAAGGAAGGCCTGGAGCGGAAACTCGAGACTCTCCAAGAACAGTACAAGCTCACCAAGATCCAGGCGCCTATAAGCGGCACCGTCGACGACGTGCTGATCAAGGAAGGGGAGATGGCGGCCGCCGGGTTCGGGACCATCCGCATCGTGCAGCTGTCCCGGCTCAAACTCAAGGCCTCTCTCTCCGAGAACTACATCTCCCGTATCAAAAAGGGGGACACGGTCTTGGTCCGGATCCCGGTCGCGGCCCGCGAGATGGAGCTGACCATCGACGCCGTCTCCCAGGTGATCGATCCCAACAACCGGACTTTTGATGTCGAGATCCGCATTCCGGCCCGGGAAAAGGGCCTGACGCCCAACATGCTGGCCGTGATCACCATAAACGACTACTCCAATCCCGAGGCCCTCACCGTTCCCCAGAACGTGGTCCAGGAGACCGGCACCGAATCCTTCCTGTTCGTGGCGGAAGAGCGGGACGGCGGATGGATCGCCCATCGGCGCACCGTGGTCCCCGGCAAAAATTACGGTGAACAGCTCGAGATCAATGAGGGATTGGGCGCCGGGGAGTTCGTCGTGACCTTCGGTTTTCAGAACCTGGCAGACGGCCAGCCCGTCTCCATCAACCGCGAAGAGTAGCCCTCCTCCACCCAAGGGAAAGTAAAGTTAGGAAAAGAAGGACGCCATGAAGTTTAAAGAGTTCAAACCCACCAACCTGGCGATCTCCAACCGGACCACGGTCTACATTTTCACCATGATTCTGGTCATCTTCGGCATCATGCAGTACGATGCCACGCCCAAAGAGCGTTTCCCCGAGATCGTCTTCCCCTATTTCATGGTCGGGACCATCCATCCCGGCACGGCTCCAGCAGATGTGGAGAGCCTGATCACGCAGCCCATCGAAAAACAGCTCAAGGGGATCAACGGGGTCAAGCAGATCGCCAGCAACTCCATCCAGGACTACTCCTCGATCTTCATCGAGTTCGAGCTGTCGGCGGACGAGATGCAGGCCTACCTGGATGTGAGGCAGGCCGTGGACGATGCCCGCTCGGAGCTCCCCTCGGACCTGTTCCAGGAACCTCAGGTCACCCGCATCGACCTGTCCGAGATCCCGGTCCTTTTTATCAACCTTTCCGGTGATATCGGGCTGGTCAAGCTCAAGTCCCTGGCCGAACAGCTGCAGGACGAGATCGAGGCCCTGGAAGAGATCACACGGGCCGACATCGCTGGGGCCCTCGACCGCGAGATCCAGATCAACGTGGACCTCTACAAGATGCAGGCGGCCGGGCTGTCCTTCAACTCCATCCAGGGGGCGGTGGCCTCCGAGAACCTGACCATCTCCGCCGGCCAGATCGACACCGACGGCATGAAACGCAACCTCAGAGTCGTGGGTGAATTCAAAAGTGTTCAGCAGGTGGCCGATCTTCTGCTCCAGGAAGGCATCTACCTGAGGGACATCGCAGAGGTCAAGGACGGCTACAAGGAGCGGGAGAGCTATGCCCGCCTGAACGGCGAAAATGTCGTGACCCTCAGCGTCATCAAGAAGAGCGGCAAGAACCTGATCGTGGCCGTGGAGAAGATCCGAGGCATCATCCAGGAATTCAGGCGGACGGCACCTAGCAACCTCCTCGTCACGCTGACCGGGGATTCCAGCACACAGACCCGCAACTCCGTCAACGACCTGTTCAACACGGTGATCCTGGGATTCTTCGTGGTGGTGTTCGTGCTCATGTTCTTCATGGGTGAGACCAATGCCCTGTTCGTGGGCATCTCCATCCCGCTCTCCATGGTGATCGCCTTCATCCTGATCCCGATCGTGGGATTCACCATGAACATGGTGGTGCTCATGTCCTTCATCATGGTGCTGGGGATCGTGGTGGACAACTCCATCGTCATCGTGGAAAATGTGTACCGCCACTTCACTCAAACCCCCGGCCTCTCCATCGAAGACGCCACCAGGCGCGGAGTGGGCGAGGTGGCCCTGGCGGTCTTCACCGGGACACTCACCACCATCGCGCCCTTTCTCCCGCTGATCTTCGTCCCGGGTATCCCGGGCAAGTTCATGTCCTTCCTGCCCATCACCATCATCATCACGCTGACGGCCTCCATCCTGGTGGCCTACACCATGAACCCGGTGTTCGCGGTCTCCTTCATGAAGCGGCCGGAACCGGAGGAGACAAAAAAGCTGTTCCGCCTCCCCTCGAGAAAAGCCGCTATCTTCAGTCTGGTCGCCCTGGTGCTGATCGTGCTCTTTTATGCCGCGGGCAATCCGCTCCTCGCCAACCTGCTGGCCTTCGGCCTGATCCTCTACTACGTATCCAAATACATCCTGCATTTCCTGGTGGACAAGTTCCAGTGCTGCGTGCTCCCCAAGTTCATCAGCGCCTACCGCAGGACCCTGGCCTTTTCCCTCAAGGGGAGACGGCCGTATCTCGTGGTCACGTCCATCATCCTCCTGCTGTTCTTCACGTTCTTCCTCATGGGGATCAAGCCCCCCCGGGTCGTGTTCTTCCCCAGCGGGGATCCCAACTCGCTCATGGTCTACATCACGCTGCCCGAAGGCACGCACATCGACGTGACGAACGACGTCTGCCGGCAGGTGGAATCGAAGGTGTTCGATGTGCTGGGGCGGGACAACCCGGATGTGGAGTCGGTGGTCTCCAATGTGGCGCAGAACGCCGGCGCGGACATGTTCGAACGCTTTGCGCAGGACAAGCTGGCCAAGGTCACGATCACGTTCGTGGAGTATAAATTCCGGACCGGGCCGCGCACACGGACCTACCTGGATAAGCTGAGATCTGAGGTCAAGGGCATCCCGGGGGCTCAGATCCGCATCGACCGGGAGGCCATGGGAGTGCCGACCGGCATGCCCATCAACATCGAGGTATCCGGGGATGACCTCGACCAGCTGGTCGCCGTGTCCGAAGGCTTCGTGGAATTCCTGGAGTCGCTCAACATCCGCGGCATCGAGAAGCTCAAGTCCAGCATGGAGGTCAACAAACCCGAGCTGGTGCTCGAGCTCGACCGCGAGAAGGCCAACCAGCTGGGGATGAGCACGGCCCAGATCGGCATGGGCCTGCGCACCGCCATCTACGGCATGGAGATCTCGGAGTTCAAGGAGGGCGACGAGGAATACCCCATCCAGCTGCGCCTGGCCAGGAAATTCCGCGAAGACCTCAGCGTCCTGCTCAGCCAGGAGATCACCGTGCCCTCCCGGCAGCCCAATTCCCCGCCCAACAAGATCCCGCTCTCGGCCGTGGCCCATGTCCGGTACGAGACCAGCTACGGCGGCGTCCAGCGCATCGACAACCAGCGGGTCATCACAATCACGTCCAACGTGCTCTCCGGCTACAATGCCAACGAGATCATAGCGCGCATCGGACAGGCCATGCCCAAGTTCCCGCTGCCCGAGGGATACGCCATCCAGTTCACAGGGGAACAGGACATGCAGGCGGAGACGGGCCAGTTTATGGTGACGGCCATATTCATCGCCCTGGCCCTGATCTTCGTCATCCTGGTGGCGCAGTTCAATTCCATGGCCAAGCCGCTCATCATCATCTCCCAGTTCTTCTTCTCCTTCATCGGAGTGCTCCTGGGATTCTTGGTGTTCGAGATCGACATATCGGTCATGATGACCGGATTTGGGATAATCGCGGTGGCGGGCGTGGTGGTCAAGAACGGCATCATCATCGTCGACTACATCGACAACCGTATCGCCTCGGGTATGGACAAGATGGAGGCCGTGATCGAAGCGGGGGCCACGCGTCTGACACCGGTCATGCTCACGGCCATGTCCACCATCCTGGGCCTCGTGCCCCTGGCCATCGGGCTGAACATCAACTTCGGAACCCTGTTCTCGCGGCTCGATCCGCAGATCTACATGGGGGGGGACAACCAGGCGTTCTGGAACCCGCTGGCCATGACCATCATCTTCGGCCTTTCCTTCGCCACCATCCTGACGCTGGTGGTTGTGCCGGCCATGTACACGATAATCTTCGTCCGCCGGAAAGACAAGACCAAGGCCTGACGGCCAGGAGGCGTTCTTCCTCCCAGTCCGGATTTGGGATTAGAGTTGGGGGGAAACGGTGTTTATGGCAGAATTCTGATCTTCCAAGATCTCCCGCATGACCTCACTAATGAGATCGAATGCCTGAATGATCTTGGGATGTGAGATGGAATAAAAGACCTTGACCCCTTCATGCCGTGTGGCCACGACGCCCTTGTTGCGCAGGATGCTGAGGTGCTGCGAAAGGTTGGGCTGGGAGATGCCGGTCCTGATGACGATATCATTGACCGTCATCTCACCGTGACGCAGAGAGTCCAGGATCTCCTGCCGCTTCGGGTGAGAGAGCGTCTTGCACAGCTCGGAGTGGAGGTCGAAGAATGATTTGCTGTCAGTTGGCATTGGATTCCTTTACATTCACATATCTTAATATATTTACTACACTAATGCCATCTTTTAAATCGGCTTTGTAGTTATTATCAAGCTTGGAGGATA
>CBFDBC010000179.1:0-8074 GCA_965602945.1 uncultured bacterium
AGGTCAAGGAAGGTGAAGTGGCTGTCCAGCTTCATCCAGCGGCCGCTTTTGACCTGCCAGAGATGGATCTCCCGAGTGCGGATGTTCACCCGGGCCAGCCGGTTCAACAGCTCATCCTGGGAGGGATATCTCCACCCCTCGGGAGGATCCTCGTAGTCCTGTATGAAGCGAAGAACCTCCTGAGGTTCGATGACGTGTGTCGCGATCGTCACGGCCACACCGTCTTTGGTGTTCCGCATGCTCACGACGTCGAAGAACTCCGAGCGAAAGAGCTGTTTCATGGGATCCCAGGACCTATCCCGGGGAGCCAGCATCTCCAGATCGACCACGTGAACACGCTGAGACACGCGGATCATCCGCTCGAAGACCTCCCGGAGCCGCGGGCTGTCAATATCTTTCGGCAGCGTGTATGTTTTCAAGCCGGCGGCCAGGCTGGTCCGCTCTCCGATCGTTGTCAGGGAACATATGAAATTGTAGTCCGAGTAAAACTCCTCGATCTGGGAAAGCGGGGGAAGCTCCCCCTCAGTCTGCATCCCACCCCATGCCAGGCTAAACAGGACTGCCGTGCCCGCCATGCCCCAAACGAGCTTTGAGATATTCGCCATGTTCCCCCTCCTTACGTGTCTCTCATTAACTTAAACCCTGAATAAATTACAACGTTGCACACAAAATTGACATCCCCCTGAGCGGGTGGTATATTCGCCAGTCCGACGGATCGAAAACAGATCCGGAAAGGCCCGTTCAAAACAAGATGAGGTTTGAAATCCCCAAAACCCTGCTCTGTGTTTTTTTTCTGGCATCTCTGGGCTCGGCCTGCATGGAAAATCAGACATTTGCCCGCCAGGACGAGATCGGGGCCCTGTTCAAGAAAAATGACGTGACCATCGCGGTCACAGACTCGGGTCTGGGGGGACTGTCCATCGTCGCCGACGCCGCCGAGCGGCTGTCCGCGCTCAAGAGCTTTCACAGGGTCCGACTGGTATTCTTCAACGCACTCTTCTCAGACGCGGGAGGATACAACAGCCTCAAGCTCCGGTCAGAAAAGGTCCGTGTGTTCGACAGTGCACTCCAGAGCATCGAGCGGAGATATGAACCGGACCTGATCCTCATCGGCTGCAACACGCTGTCCGTTCTCTTCCCTGACACGGAATTTTCCCGTGGATCCGGGGTGCAGGTCAGGGGGATCGTGGACACGGGCGTGGACATGATCGCGCAGGGGCTCAGGGAACATCCCGAATCGAGAGTCATAATCCTGGGAACCCAGACCACGGTCGAGGAAGGCCGGCACGAACACATGCTGGTCCGGAAGGGATTCCTCCCGGAGAGAATATTCCATCAGGCTTGTCCGGACCTGATCCCATACATCGAACGGGGATACGACTCCGATGAGACAGGGATGCTCATCTCAGCTTATGCAGACGAAGCCCTGCGGGGCCTCCCCGACCCCGGGGCGCCGGTTCTGGTCAGCCTGAACTGCACGCACTACGGCTACTCCCTGGGCCTGTGGCGAAAGGCCTTTCTGGAACACGGCGCCCAGCCGGTAGCATTCCTGGATCCCAACACCCGGATGCTGGATTTCCTGTTCGCTGCCGATACCCGCGGCCGTTTCAAGGGCACCCGAGTATCGGTCGAGGTGATATCCATGGTCAAGATCGGCGGGGACCGGCAGGAATCGATCGGGTCCTTTCTCCAGGCGGTCTCTCCTGCTACCGCCGCGGCGCTCGCCGACTACCAGTGGGATCCGGAATTGTTCGAGTGGGAGGCGTATGTCAGGCGGGACTGAGGCAGAGTGATCAGTCCGTCTCGGGCATAAATTTTCGGGCGATCCTCTGGGCGATGAGCGGGGCATTGCCGCCGGCCCGGTTGTTGATGAAAAGATAGAGCCGGCTTCCCCGCTGGACCACTCCGCGGATGATCTCCACCGTTTCTTCTACCGTGCCGTCGTGAAGCATGCCCTCGACCATGGCATCGAACGGGTGGGCGGCGGAGTAGGTCTCCTCATAGGTCTTCCCCCGGGGAGTGACGAGACGGACGACCTGCGAGCCGTCCTCGCTCGGCAGCCCTCCTCCCGAATTTTCCCATTGGGCGCGCAGCGAGGGGAGCCAGGTCCAGTGCGAGAGGACCTGGCCGACGCCATGTTTTCCAAGCACATCGAAAAGGGCCTGAGAGAGCAGGCGCCCGGTGCGGATCTCGAGATGACGGCGGGGATCGTGAGGAACGTTATCAAAAAACCGGTCCCATTCTTCCGCCATCACTTCAGGGGGAGTCTGCTCATCCCGGCGCTGGTATTCCTGCTCGAAGATCAGCCCGTGCAGGGCCTCCCCCAGGATCTCACAGGCCGGAGCAAAGAATCCGTCGGTGTAGAGTCCGGCATCCAGGTAGTCCGGATTCGGGACATAGGCGCCGCCTTTCCGGACCTTGCGCGCGCACACGGCCTGAGGCACCTTCAGGAACACCATGTCATCTTCCGTCATGTGCTGTCGGTAGGAGCGCAGCACGTGATAATTCTGGGTGGGATTCCCCTTCCGATCCAGGAGGGGGCGGTAGAACGTGAAGTCAATCTCGAGCACAGGGAAGTGCGTGAAATACTCGGCCACACTCTCCACGGGCAGAACTTCTTCTACGAACTGTGCGCTGCGCAGTTTTTTGGTGCGGCGGGAGATGCGGGCGGCGTACTTCTCGCGAGTGTAGACCTGGCCGATCCATCCCGCATAACGGTCACTCATGGTTCCTATGAAGAGGGAAGGATGCACTTCGCGGAAGCGGAAACCAGCCGGAGGAGTCGGGAGAGCGCTCATGGGAGCTTCCCGGTTCAGGGTGAGATAAGAACGCCGGGTTCCCCGGCCGTCAGCTCCCCGATGACCCAGGCTTTCTGCCCCAGCTCCTGAAGCCTCTCCAGGATTCGAGCCGCGGCTCTTCGGCCTACGACCAGGATGAATCCCACTCCCATGTTGAAGGTTCGGAACATCTCCTTCTCATCCACCCGCCCCCGCTCTTGTATCAAACGGAAGATCGGCGGCACCCGCCAGGCCCCCGAGTGAATGACGGCGCCCAGATCCCCGGGCAGCACACGAGGGATGTTGTCGGTGAAGCCTCCGCCCGTGATATGAACCATGGCCTTGACGCGGGATTTTTTGAGCAGTTCGAGGACGGGCCTGACATAGATCCGTGTCGGCCTCAGCAGGGTGCGGCCCTTGTCCGCCTTGAGCTCCTGGAGTGAGAAGACCTTGCGTGCCAGGGAGAAGCCGTTGCTGTGCAGCCCGCTGGAAGCCAGGCCGATAAGCACATCACCGGGAAGGCAGCCCGAACCATCGATAAGCCTGGGACGGTCTGCCATCCCTACACAGAAGCCGGCCAGGTCGAACTCGCCACCGGTGTACATCCCCGGTAGTTCCGCCGTTTCCCCTCCCAGGAGGGCGCAGCCGGACTCCCGGCAGCCGCGGGTGATGCCCTTCATCACGGCAACCATCTTATCGTTATCCAGGCGGCCGCAGGCGATGTAATCGAGGAAAAACAAGGGCTCTGCACCGGTGACCAGCACGTCGTTGACACACATGGCGACCAGGTCGATGCCTACCGTGTCGAACTTCCCGAGTGATTCCGCCAGCAGCAGTTTGGTGCCCACGCCGTCGGTGGACGCGACCAGTACCGGTTCCCGCATGCGGCCCATGCGCGGCTGGAACAGCCCGCTGAATCCCCCGACCTTGCCGAGCACCTCCGGTCGGCCCGTCCCTGAAAGCAGCGGCCGGATCCTGCGAATAAAATCATCGGCCTTGTCGATATCCACCCCGGATTTCTTATAGGTCAATCCCGCCATGATACGTCCTTGTCTCACTTTGTCCGAAAAGTATAATCCTTATAACACCGCCCTCCCGGCAAGTCAATTCAACACCGCCGCAGTGGTCGCGGCGTGCAATTTTCCCCCACATGATGTAACCTTTTTTTTAAAGACAAGTCTATAGTAGTGAACCTCAGATAAATGAGGGCAACGGAGGACCAACCTGTGACAGACAACGAGTTGATGGAAGAGGTCAGAGACGGCCGGGTGGAAAAGCTGGCCGTCCTGTTCGAACGCCATCATGTCCGGCTCTTCAACTTCCTTCTGCGTTTGACCGGGAACCGGAACGTGAGCGAGGACCTGGTCCAGGAGGTTTTCTGCCGGATCCTGAAATACAGGGCCACCTACAGGGGCACCAGCAAGTTCCCTCTCTGGATGTACCAGATCGCCCGCAACACACACATCGATTACCTGCGCAAGAAAAAGGACGAGCTGCCGCTGGACGAACAGTGGGATGAAGCGACCAGCCGCGACCTGACGCCCGCGGAGAGTGTCGAACAGGCGCACGACATCGCGCTGGTCCAGGAAGCCCTGTCCCGGCTGCCGTTAAAAAAGCGGGAGATTCTGATCCTCAGCCGGTTCCAGAACCTCAAATACAGGGAGATCGCCGAACTGCTCGATTGTCATATCGGAACGGTCAAGGCCCACGTACACAGGGCCATCAAGGATCTACGAAAGATCTACTGCGATCTCTCAGGGGAGGCGGTTTTATGAGTTGCCGCAATATGAAAGACATGTTTCCCGATTATCTGATCGGGGATCTCGAGGACAAGGACGCCCTGATGGTCCAGGCCCATCTCACGGACTGCTCCGCCTGCCGGGGAGAGCTCGAGGGCTTGAGCGATGTTTGGACCAAGCTCGGAGTCCTGCCGGAAGAACATCCCAGCGAAGGCCTGCGCTCGCGGTTTTACACCATGCTCGAGGGCTACAAGCAGGGGATGGAACAGGAGAAAACGACAACCGGCCTGGCCCGAGCCTTCAGCCGCTGGCTGGAAAGCTGGTGGCCGCGGCGCCCGGCCCTCCAGTTCGGGACGGCCCTGCTGCTCCTGGTGATCGGCCTGACGGCGGGCTTCTGGCTCAAGCCGGCGCCTTACTCGGCCGCGGATATCGATCCCCTCAAACAGGAAGTGCAAGCCATGCAGGCCACACTCGCCATGTCTCTCCTGGATAACGGATCGGCCAGCGAACGGCTGCGCGGGGTAAGCCTCAGTTCCCGCATGGAACAGCCCGGTGAAAGGCTGCTGGACAGCCTGCTCCAAACCCTGGACAGCGACCCCAGCATCAACGTGCGCGTAGCCGTCGTGGACTCACTCTACCTCTTTCACAACCACCCCACCGTGAGGCAGCGCGTGAGTGCTTCCCTGGCAAAGCAGACGTCCCCGCTCGTCCAGGTGGCACTCATCGACCTGCTCGTCAACATGCGGGAGCTCCGGGCAGCCGAGGCCCTGAAGGCCCTGATCGACAGCGAGCGGCTGGATCCGGAGGTCAAGCTGAGGGCCCGCCAGGGTCTGGAAAAGCTTTTATAAAGGAGTCAAACCGATGAAAAAAACCATCTGCCTGTTGCTCCTGGCCGGGCTGGTCTTTCTGCCTGCCGCAGCCGAGGAATATGAGGAATATAAGGTCCAGAAGACAGAAGATATTCAGAAAACCCTGGCCTTTGCCGGTCCCAGCGGAACCGGAGAGATCCTGGTGGACAACATCTTCGGATCGATCACGGTCGAAGGATACGGCGGCAGTGACGTAAAGCTCACGATCCACAAGACGATCAAGGCACGCAGCCAGGAGATCCTGGAGCAGGCCCAACGGGAGGTGACGCTGGACGTCGGCACAGAAGGCCGGACGATCGACATGTATGTGAACGGCCCCTTCCGGGACAGGGATGAAGACGGGTGGAATGACTGGCGCAATCCCGGCTATCAGGTCCACTACGACTTCGACATCAAGGTCCCCCGGCGCACGGACCTGTCACTCAAGACCGTGACCGAGGGGGATATTGTCGTGACCGGCATCGAGGGAGATTTCGATGTCCGTAACGTCAACGGCAAGGTCACGATCACGGAGATCGCCGGCAGCGGCCAGGCCCACACGGTCAACGGCGCGGTCAAGGTGGTTTTCACACGCAATCCCAACGAAAACTGCTCCTTCAAGACCGTGAACGGCGACCTGGATGTGTACTTCATCGACGACCTGTCGGCCGACTTCCAGCTCAAGACCTTCCACGGAGACATGCTCTCCGATTTCCCGGTGAAATACATGCCCCTGAAGGCTTCCCCGCAGGGAGAGCGGAAGGGCGGCAAGTACGTGTACAAGGGCAACCGCTTCGTGGGCGTCCAGACCGGCAACGGCGGACCCGAGATGACCATGGATACCCTGAACGGGGATATCCTGATCCATAAACGCTAATTTACAGAAAGGAGAATTTTGATGAAAAAACACAGCCGAATCAGCCTCATACTCGGTTTCAGCCTGCTGATAGGATTCAGCATCATGGCGCTGGCGCAGGAAGGGAATGTGGACAGGGCGACCGTCCCGTTCAGCGATCCCTCCGCACCGGGTACGGTCAAGGTCACCGCCTTCAGGGGCGGGATCACGGTCACGGGATACTCCGGCAAGGAGGTCATCGTGGAGGCCCGGGTGCGCGGCTCTATGCTCCAGGAAAATGAAGAAGAGGTTAATGAAAAGGCCAGAGGGATGCGCCTCATCCGCTCCTCGGCCTCGGGACTGTCCATAACGGAAGAGGACAACGTGATGAGCATCGGATCCCAGTCCATGAAAACCGCAGTCGATATCACCGTACAGGTGCCCTTCAAGACCACGCTCAAGTTAGGGTGCTTCAACAATGGCGATATCACCGTGGAAAAGATCACCGGAGAGGTCGAGGTCAACAACCACAACGGGGCCATCACCCTTACCGACATCACGGGGAGTGTCGTGGCCAACACCTTCAACGGCGAGCTCAAGGTCACTTTCGTGAGCATCACGCCCGACAAGCCCATGTCGTTCTCGACCTGGAACGGTGATGTGGATATAACCCTGCCCGGCTCCTTAAAGGCTGACGTCAAGATGAGTTCAGAACAGGGAGATATCTACAGTGACTTCGAAGTCCAGATCAAGGCCCAGCCCCCTCAGGCGCAGGAAGAAGACCAGGAACAAGATGAGGAAGAAGAGGTCCGGGGGGAACGAAGGGAACGGGCAAGATACCGGATCCGGTTCGACAAGACCATCTACGGTGCGATCAACGGCGGCGGTCCGGCGTTCACTTTCAAGACCTTCAACGGCGACATTTACCTCCGCAAGAAATAACTCAGGAAGACCTGATCAAAAAGGGCTCCCTCGGGAGCCCTTTTTTTTTGTCAGGCGGCGCGGCCGCGCAGGAAATCGATCATCTTGGGGACGGCTAGCGGCACCACATCCGGGATCATGTGGGGCATGAGGTTGCCCATGACCTTGGGCATCATGTCCGGCATCTGCTCCGCCATATAATCCGGCATGGGGATCCGCTCCGCCACCCTGGCCAGCATGGTGGGCATGACCTTGGGCATCATGCCGGGCAGCAGCCTGGGAAAGAGGATGGGGAACACGGGCTTCATCAGGGCGAACATGCCATCCCCCACAAATCCCATCTTGCCGATGGCCCGCATCATCTTGCCCATGCCCAGCGGCATGGCGTCCAGCATCTCGGGCCACATGGTGCTCATGAGCTCGGCAAAACCCTTGGGTGTCATGAGAGCGATCATGGCTTCAAAAACGGCCCACTGACGCTGGACCTCGGGATGGGGATCCTTGAACTCCTTGCCCAGTCCCCGACAGGCGAACGTGGCCAGATCGGTGACCTTGACCGGCACGTTTTTTTTCTTCTGTGAGACCCGCAGCTGGAACTGGCAGCAGGGACAGAGCGACATGACCTCTTCGGCATTGATGTCCACGGCCTCGTCCAGGCGGGATTTCCCGATGTCCGCGGCTACGGGGGGTTCCTTGATCAGGGTCAGGACGCTGCCGCAGCAGTGACCCTCATCGCGGTTGTGCGCCATATCTTCGAACTCCACTCCGGGCACGGCCTTGATCACCTCCCGCGGTTCCTCGTAGATTCCGGAAACCCGGCCGATGTGGCAGGAGTCGTGCCAGGTGACCTTCTTATTAACGGGATGGGTGAACTCGAACTCCCCGGACTTGATCTTGTCGGACACGAGCTCGCTGTAGTGTTTGCACTGGATGTCGTATTCGATGCCCAGCTTC
>CBFDBC010000180.1:0-7905 GCA_965602945.1 uncultured bacterium
TCCGGATCGAGGAAGCCCCGGACGAGGCCCCGGACAGCCACATCCTGGCGGAGCAGCTGACCGAGATGTATGCGGATGAAGACGCGGACAAGCGCAATGTCTCCGTCGTGTCCGCCGGCAGTGCCGCCGATTTTACCCGGATCGGGATGCTGAATTTCAGCTGGTACGATGTCAAGCGGAAGAAGGTCCGGATCAAACAGGCCGGACGGGGAGGGATCGGGACCGTGTTCCGCGACAAGAGGATCAAGGCGCTGGTGGCCAAGGTATCGGGGGTCGGCCCCAACCTCAACAACGTGGTCGATCTTCCCGCCATCCAGGAACGCGGCCGGCGTATCGCCCGGGAGATGAAAGAGCTCGACCACCTGCAGGCCCACATGAAAGAGGTCGGCACCGCCCATCTCATGGAGATCATGAACGATTACGACCTCCTGCCGGTGCATAACTTCAAATACGGGGCGCACGATGAAGCCGGTAAGATCGACTCCCACCACCTGAAGGAACGCTTCACTCAAAACATGCCCGATGGCTGCTGGCTGGGCTGCATGATGTCCTGCTGCAAGATTGCCGAGGGCTTCAAACCGAGCACCGGCCCCTATGCCGGTCAGGTGGTGGATGTGGAAGGGCCCGAGTATGAAACGGCAGCCGGTGTGGGCGCCAACTGCGGTATCTTTGACGTGGATGCCATCCTGGAACTCAATTTCTACTGCGACACTTACGGGATCGACACCATCTCCTTCGGAACCTCCACGGCCTTCGCCATGGAGTGCTACGAGAACGGAATCATAAACGACGAGATCACGGGCGGGATCGAGCTGAGGTTCGGCAACGCCGCCGCCGCCCTGGAACTCATCCACCAGATGGCCAGGGGCGAAGGCTTCGGCGTCACCGTGGGGAAGGGCGTGCGCGAGATGAAACGGATCTTTGCGCTCGAGTATGATGCCAACGCCCAGTTCCTCCAGGACATCGGGATGGAGAACAAGGGACTGGAGTATTCCCAGTACGTGTCCAAGGAATCCCTGGCCCAGCAGGGCGGCTACGCCATGACCAACAAGGGACCCCAGCATGACGAGGCCTGGCTGATCTTCATGGACATGGTCAATAAGCAGATCCCCACGTTCGAGGACAAGGCGGAGGCCCTCCACTATTTCCCCATGTTCCGCACCTGGTTCGGCCTGATGGGCCTGTGCAAGCTGCCCTGGAACGACGTGGAACCCGAGAACAACGCGGAGCAGGACGAGCCGGCTAAGGTGCCGGAACACGTGGATAACTATGTGACGGTCTACAATTCCGTGACCGGGAAGACGATCGACAAGCATGAACTTGTCCGGCAGTCAGAGCGGGTGTATAACTTCCAGAGGGTATTCAACCTGCGCCGGGGTTACGGCCGCAGGGAGCACGACGCCCAGCCCTACCGGGCGGCCGGGCCCGTGACCGCAGAGGAGTATGAATCCCGGCAGGAGCGTTACGACAAGCAGATGAAGGAGATCATCGGAGTGGATCCGGAGGGCAAGACCACGGAAGAGAAGCTGTCCATCACCAGAAGGTACCGTGAGGACCTGTATGAAAAACTGCTGGATGCCGTGTACAAGCGGCGCGGGTGGACAAGCAACGGAGTCCCCACCGTCGAGCACCTGCAGGGCATTGGAATGGACCTGCCTGAACTCATAGAGACGGTCAAGCCTTTTCTCGTGTGAAGCCCCAAGGGAATTCGATATCCGCTGCTCTTTTTGCGTGACCGACAGTGAATCAGTCCGAAGCTCAAAACATTACGGTCAACGGCCGCATTGTGCGCTGGGAGGAGGGGATGACCGTCCAGCGCGTCCTGGAGGTCATGAACTATACATTCCGGATGCTGGTGATCAAGGTTGATGATCGTCTCGTCAAAAGGGACGACTATGCCTCATTCCCGATCCCGGCCGGGGCGGATGTCAAGGTCATCCACCTGGTCGCGGGCGGTTGAGGCATAAAGGAGAACGTCTTGTTCAAAGTTAGTGATTATTTCGATGGAAATGTAAAATCCCTGGCATTCGAGACAGGTGAAGGCCCGGCCACGATCGGTGTCATGGCGGCAGGTGACTACGAGTTCGGCACCTCCACAATCGAGATCATGCAGGTCATAAGCGGATCCATGTCAGTCCGGCTCCCCGGAACTGACGAGTGGGAGACATTTGCGGCCGGCGCCAGTTTTCGTGTCGAGGCCGATCAGAAATTCCAACTGCGGATAGCCGGCGACGCGGCCTATCTCTGCCTCTACAAATAACCCAGCACCCTGAGTTATTCATAAAGGCTGTCTTCATTCCTGACAAAAGATCCAGGTAACATTCTATCGACAGCCTTTACCCTTCGGGCGGGCCGATCTCACTACATCAACTTCGTCATGGCCCAATCGGCGTAGATAACTACGCCTCATGCACCATTTCCTTGTCGCTGCATCAATCTCGACCCGTGAATAACCCAGGTCCTGAATTCTTACCCTTCGGGCGGGCCGATCTCATACCATCGACTTCGTCGCGTCCGCCGGGGTCCAGGTCCCGTCGATGACCCGCCACATTTCCCCAGTTGGGTTCTCGTCCCGGAGTTCGGGCGGGAGACGGTCATTGCGGACGCCGTCATAGCACTGCAGCGCGCAGAAACGGAGCATGGATCGCGGGATCCCTACAGACGTAAATCCCGGGTGCCCCGCGGCAGGGAAGGGTCCCCCATGGTGCATGGCCGGCGCCACCGCCACGCCCGTGGGCATCTTGTCGTTGAGCAGCCGGCCCACCCGGTCCCGAAGCAGAGGCTCCAACCGCGCATACACGCGATCGTCTCGATCCCGGCTGTGAGTGTAGATCGACCCTGTCAAGTTCCCCTCCAGGGCTTCGACCACGATCTCCATCTGTTCTTCGTCACGGACCAGGACGGCGAGTGTCGAGGGACCGAAGGCTTCTGTCTGGAGGGCGGGGCTGTTTTTGAGGAACGTGTCACCCGAAACCTTGAAAAGTGTGTTGGCGGCAGCGTACCCGGATGATTTCGGGGCTGTCCCGGCGGTCACCTCTTCCGCCCCGTGTGCTCTCAGTATATCCTGTGCCCCGGACCAATCCTCGAGGGCCTGAGGACCCAGCAGATTCCCGCTCGGGAGACCCGCGAGGTACCGTTCCAGCTCCATAAGGAACCGTTCCCCGTCCCGGTTCTGTTGCAGGATCACCAGCCCCGGATTAGTGCAGAACTGGCCCACTCCCAGGGTGCAGGAATCGCCCAGCTCGGCGGCGATCTCCGGGCCTCGCTCTTCCAGTGCTCCCGGCAGCAGGATGACGGGATTGATCCCGGACATCTCGAGATAGATCGGCTTTCCGGCCCCATCGGCCTCCTGCTTGAGCCGAAGGCCCGATCTGCGGCTTCCCGTGAACGCGGTGGCGCCGATGCCGGGGTGAGAGACCAGCTTGAGGCCGTCTTCGGGCCGCATGTGGTAGACGAGCTGGATCAGGGAGAGAGGCAGACCGGACTGCCGCAGGGCCTCGACCGCCAGTTCTGCGAGGAGCCGAGTGGTCCCCGGATGGCCGGGATGGGCCTTGGCGATGACAGGGCTTCCGGATGCGAAGGCCGAGGCGAAGTCCCCGCCGGAGACAGGATTGAAGGCCAGAGGAAAGTTGTTGGGTCCCAGGATGAATATCGGCCCGCCCAGGGGGCCGAACCGGGATCGGATGTTGAGAGCCGTGTCGATGACAGCCATACACCAAGAGCGGTCCCGGGCCGCAACCGCGGCCTGCCTAAGTTGATCGCTGGTACGGGGCAGCTCTATCTCACGGAGGCGTGGAGCCACAGGCAGGGCGGTTTCCCTGGACGCAGCGGCGGCCAGCTCTGCGCTGTTTCTTTCGATCAGGCCGGCGTATGCGGTGAGGAAACCGGCGATCCGTTCCGGTTCGATCGAACGCATGGCCTGCGCCGCTTTGCGGCCGGCATCCAGGGCCCGCGCGATATCCATGAAACCGGATACAGGGTACTCGTCCCCACAGGCCTCGCCGGTCGAAGGATCCAAAGCCCGGAACGAATCGACCGGAGATTCGGCGGGCCGCCAGCGCCCGTCTATCAGTACCGACTGCATCATCGCAGGCCTCCTGGTTGTGATTTCCCCAGTATCCGTTATATCCGGACGAGATTGCAAGCCATCGGAGTTGGAAGAACTCGATTAACGGGAACCTTTGTTTTCCCTCGTACGTAGAACTATAATAGACAGAGGAGAGATATATGTCCAAACAGATATACCGGCTCCAGAGCAGCAAGATGGTCGGCGGCGTGTGCGCGGGTCTTGCGGATTATCTGGACATCGATGCCACACTGATACGGCTGTTGTTTGTGGCCGTCGGGATGCTGACGGCCTTTTTCCCCATGTTCCTGTTCTACATCATAGCCTGGGCCATCATGCCTGTGAAGGAAGAGGTCGGGGAGATCCGGAAAACCGGAAAACCTAAAAACAGCAAAGATTAAGCCCGAGACTGGGGGACGTCCGCCAGGCGTTGACTTCTCACCATTTATTCGCTATTGTAATCCGGTAGCAAAATGCCGGACGCCGACAACCTGACCTTCAGCCATATCGCCATTGAGGGTGTATTCAAGTCAGGTAAGACCAAACTGACCGAGATCCTGGCGCGAAAACTGTCCGGCCGGGCCGTGTACGACCGCTCCGACAACCCTTACCTCAAGGAATTCTACGAAGAGAAAGAGGGTTCGGCCTTCCTGACGCAGCTGGTCTTCCTGGTCAACCGGTATCACCAGCAGGCAGCCCTGCTTCAGAGAAACCTGTTCCATGAGAGGATCGTCTGCGATTACCTGTTCGAAAAAGACAAGATCTTTGCATACCAGACGTTGGCGGACGAAGAACTGATCGTGTACGAGAAGATACACAGCATCTTTGCGGAGAAGATCTCACGTCCTGACCTGACCATCTATCTGCAGATCTCGCTGGCCACTCTCCTCCACCGGATCGAACAGGAGGGATCGTCTCTGGATAAGAGCATCGCGGAAAAGTACCTCGAGGATGTCGTCGAGGCTTTCGATTATTTCTTCTTTAACTACAAGGCGACGCCGCTGCTGGTGGTCAAGGCCGATGAGCTGAATTTCAACCAGGACGAAGACATCATGGATCTGATAGACAAGATCCAACACATGAAAAAGAGCACTTTATTCTATGTCCCCTTGAGCCGATCGGGCAAGGGGCTGAAAAAGACATAAGACTTTACCTCAATCCCGATGCGTGTGAAAGAGGCGGGATGGGGAGAAAGGATGGTCATGCCGGAACAAAAAAAAACACAGACTGAAGTCACCATACCCCTGCTTCTGCACAAGAAAGAGAAGGGCGAGAAAATCACGGCTCTCACGGCCTATGATTGCCCGACGGCCAAGATCGTAGATCTGGCGGGGATCGACCTGATCCTGGTGGGCGACTCCCTGGGCATGGTCGTGCTCGGATATCCTAACACCATTCCCGTGACAATGGACGAGATGCTCCATCACACACGGGCCGTGTCCCGGGGTGCCCAGCGGGCCCTGGTGGTGGGTGACATGCCCTATTTTTCCTTCCATCTTTCCCAGGAGGAATCGATCCGCAATGCCTCGCGCTTCCTCAAGGAGGCCGGGGCCAAGGCGGTCAAGATCGAAGGAGCCTCCCGCAAGCGGCTCAAGCTGATCGAGGCCCTGGTGGAAGCCGAGATCCCGGTCATGGGACACGTTGGGCTGACGCCCCAGTCGCTCTATCATCTCGGCCGGTTCAAGGTCAAGGGCAAAGAGAATAAGGAAGCACGGGCGATCGTCAAGGACGCGGAGAACCTGCAGAAGGCGGGCGTGTTCGCCGTGGTGCTTGAGTGCATCCCCCTGGAACTGGCGCGAGTGGTCACCGAAAGGCTGGAGGTCCCCACCATCGGTATCGGTGCCGGGCCGCACTGCGACGGGCAGATCCTGGTCTTCCATGACCTGGCCGGGTACTCCAATGGCTATCTCCCCAAGTTCGTGAAACGTTATGCCCAACTCCACGATCAGATGCGCGAAGCGGTGCAGGAGTACATCCGGGACATCTCCACAGGAGAGTTTCCCGGTGCGGAGCAGTCCTACCATCTGGGCAGCGGTGTGGACCTGGACGAGATCAAGAACGGTTGAGAGACATGCGGATCCTTGAGTCGAAGGCCCAAGCCCGGGACCATGTACGTGAGGTTAAGTCCAGGGGCTCGAGCGTGGGATTCGTGCCCACGATGGGTTTCCTGCATGAAGGCCACCTCAGCCTGGTAAGGGCCTCTGTGAGGAACATGGACTACACAGTGGCCAGTATCTTCGTCAATCCGGCCCAGTTCGCGCCCCACGAAGATTTCGCAGACTATCCCCGGGACAGGGAGCGGGACCTGGGGCTCCTGCGCGCGGATGGAGTGGATGCGGTCTTCATGCCCCCGCCGGGATCCCTGTATCCGGAAGGCTACCGGACCTATGTTGAGGTTCATGACCTGCAGGACAGGTTGTGCGGGAAGAGCCGGCCCATCTTTTTCAGGGGCGTCTGCACCATCGTCCTCAAGCTGTTCCACATCTTGGAGCCGGATGTGGCCTTCTTCGGACAGAAAGATGCTCAGCAGTCCGTCATCATCCGCAGGATGGTGAGAGACCTCGATCTGAATGTCAGGATCGAGGTGTGTCCCATCGTCCGGGACGCTGACGGCCTGGCCCTCAGCTCTCGGAATGCGTACCTCGATGAGACCCAGAGAAAAGCGGCCCTATGTCTTCACAGGAGCCTGGAGCTGGCTCGCGCCAGGATCGTCGGCGGCGAGCGTAACGCGGCCCGGCTTATCCACGCTATCAGGGAGGAGATCCAGGCCGAATCCCTGGCAAAGATCGACTACGTGGCGATTGTGGACCCCGAGGAACTGCTCCCAAGAGAAACCGTGCGGCAGGGAGACCTCATCGCCCTCGCGGTATTTGTCGGTGATGTACGGCTCATCGACAACCTGATCGTCTGAATTATTCATAAGAATTGCCGATCCATTCCTTAATGCAAAGGAATGATTTTATTATAATATCGACAATTCTTACCCTTCGGGCGCGCCGATCTCAGCACATCGACTTCGTCGTGGCCCAATCGCTGTAGTTCACTACAGCTCATACGCCACTTCCTTGTCGCTGCACCAATCTCGACCCGTGAATAATCCAGGATTCTGAATTATTTATAAAAAACAGCGCTCTATCCCCAACTTCTCAATTCTTCTCTGAAAAACTCTTGGACAATCACCGCCTGATTTACCAGTATGAACTTATTTTTGGAGTGAATTAGTGAGATTATTGACACAGAGCCGGCATTTGAGGGGTCGTTTTGATCTTTATGCAATCTGAGTTCATATCTGCACCAGCGTCTCTCACATAATAGCTTGATAGGTAGCCTTAACAAGGATTACAATAAGAGCACAAAATGGAACACTTTGTGGTCTTTCAATGGCCTCAGCACTTCAACATTTTGGTATATTCCGGACTGCTGTTTTTATTGAGTCAGGCAGCAGGTAGGATAGCGGTTTGGCTGGGTGCGCCTCGGCTCATCGGGTATTTGATATCCGGTGTTCTTTTTGGGCCCTCCGTTCTTAAGTTGTTTTCTAAAGCTCTGATTCACGGTCAACTGGGTTTAATTACGGATATCGCCTTAGCCATTATCGCCTTTTCCATTGGCGGTGCACTGCAGCTGGAACCATTAAAAAGTATGAAAAAAAGCGTCGTTTGGATCACCATCCTGCAGGCTTTCGGGGCATTTATCGTTGTATTTCTCCTTGTCATCACCTTCCTGCCCTTACTGATCCCTTTATCTGATGTGACGGGATTTCAAAAAACATATTTACCTTTTGCTTTGGTGATGGGAGCCATCTCGGTTGCGACCGCTCCTGCCGCCATTTTAAGTTTGGT
>CBFDBC010000181.1:0-7615 GCA_965602945.1 uncultured bacterium
AGTTCGGCATGGGATACGGTGTGGCTGCCCACCTCCATGCCCAAGGCCTCCAGTTCCCTCAGCACCTCCACGGACGCATCGTTGAAAAAGATGGCATCGTTCCAGTCACGGATGTACTTCGTCTGAATGAAGTAAGTGGCCCGGATGCCCTGGCTTTTTTCATACTCCGCATAACGGAGCGAGTTGAGCAGGGATTTGGGGTAATCCACATCATGCGTGATCATGACCGCCAGGGGCCTGCCTGAGGGGACCGGCGCCAGCGTGACCGCATCCGGTTCGGCCTCGAGATAGATCTTTTTAAGGACCCCGAGCAGGATGTCCAGGGTGGGCTCGTACTCGTTGACATAACTGCGCGCTATCCCCACCTCGCGGTAGTTGTACCCCTTCAGGATCAGGAAGCCCAGGTCGATCCCGAAGGCGTAGGCAGCGCCGGCCGCGTAGGGCTTCTGCGTGATAGCGGCCGTCCCATCCTCGAACACTGCCAGAGGCTTGTTTCTCGGGGCCGTGTAACCCAGGGTTCCCAACGGCAGCCTGTCCTGGTCTGATGTGGGATCTGTCTCGGCCGGTGGGATGCCATCTTCACGACCTCCCTCCGAATAGATCCGCAGGACTTTTTCATTGGGATCATCGAGGCCGGAGGCCAGGGGCTGTGTGGTGTCGAACCTGATCTCATACCGTTCGCGGGAGGAGATCGCATCCTCGAACCCGAACACCTCGTTCAGGCCACCCCCGAAAACGTTCACACCGAGCAGGGTGCCCCCTCCTCTGGGGAACGCGGCCAGGGCCTTCAAAGCCGAAGGCTCCAGGACCCTGCCGGATATCATGGGATAGACCAGGACGACCCGATGCTCAAGGGCCCGCCGGTGATCCGTCGTTACAGAGATGGGTACACCGAGTGACTTAAGCCCGTGCGCGAGGCCGAGCCACGAACTTTCGGTATCGGTTAAAAGTATGGCCATCCGGCTGGAAGAGCCCTTCGTGTACGCAGACAAAGGATCCGGATCAGGCGGGGGAACCACGGTCGGCACGGAAGGACCGGACAGGCCCTCGAAAACAAAGACCTCTGTCCTGAGTTTTTGGACGACATAGGTCACGAGCACGAGCAGCAGGGCCGCCGCGATGAGGGAAACCGTCAGGTTGGCCGCGTGCTTTCTTTTCATCGATTCTGCCTTAAGATCTTGGTCATTGGGTCTCCAAACCCTCACATGTTGCGGCGGTACTGGCCGCCCACCTCGTAGAGGGCCCGCGTGATCTGGCCGAGTGAGCAGAAACGTACGGTGTTCAAGAGTTCGGCGAAGATGTTTTCGCCGGAAAGGGCCACCTGCTGCAGTCTCTCCATGGCGGCCGGGGCCTGTTTTTCGTTCCTCTTCCGGAACTCGGCCAGGCGCCGCAGCTGGGATGCCTTCTCCTCCTTCGTGGCCCGGGCTAGCGGGATGCATGTCCCGGAATCGACGGCATCCAGATCGACGGCCTCAGGATCCCGGAAGGTGTTGACGCCGACAACCGGCAGCTCACCCGTGTGTTTGAGCAGCTCATAGTGCAGGGACTCCTCCTGGATGCGGCTGCGCTGGTAGCCTGTCTCCATGGCGCCCAGGACCCCTCCCCGTTCCGAAATGCGGTCAAACTCGAGGAGCACGGCCTCCTCCACCAGCCGGGTCAGCTCCTCGACGACGAAGCTGCCCTGCAGCGGGTTCTCGTTCTTGGCGAGCCCCCACTCGCGGTTGATGATGAGCTGGATGGCCAGGGCCCGGCGCACGGATTCATCGCTGGGTGTGGTGATGGCCTCGTCATAGGCATTGGTGTGAAGGCTGTTGCAGTTGTCGTAGACCGCGCACAAGGCCTGCAGGGTGGTGCGGATGTCGTTGAACTGGATATCCTGGCTGTGGAGCGAACGGCCCGAGGTCTGGATGTGATACTTGAGCATCTGGGAGCGGAGCGAGGCCTGGTAAAGGTCGCGCATGGCAATGGACCAGATGCGGCGGGCCACCCGGCCGATAACGGTGTATTCCGGGTCCATGCCGTTGGAGAAGAAGAAGGACAAGTTGGGTCCGAAGCTGTCGAGCGGCATGCCGCGGGAGAGGTAGTACTCCACATATGTGAATCCGTTGGACAGGGTCAAGGCCAGTTGGGTGATGGGATTGGCGCCGGCCTCGGCGATGTGGTAGCCGGAGATGGACACGGAATAGAAATTGCGCACATCGTTCCCGACAAAATACTCCTGGATGTCCCCCATCATACGGAGAGCGAAATCCGTGGAGAAGATGCACGTGTTCTGGCCCTGGTCTTCCTTGAGGATGTCGGCCTGGACCGTGCCCCGGACCTTTGAGAGCACATCGGCCTGGATGGTCCGGTACTGCTCCTCGGTGGGCGGCTTCCCGTGTTCGGTGGTGAACCGGTCCACCTGCTGGTCGATGGCGGTGTTGAAGAACATGGCCAGGATCATGGGTGCGGGTCCGTTTATGGTCATGGACACCGAGGTGGTGGGTGCGCTCAGGTCGAATCCGTCGTAGAGCACCTTGACGTCGTCCAGGGTGCAGATGCTGACACCCGAGGTGCCGACCTTGCCGTAGATGTCCGGACGCTCCTCCGGATCACACCCGTAGAGGGTCACGGAATCGAAGGCCGTGGACAGGCGCTTGGCGTCGTAATTGGCGGACAGCAGCTTGAACCGGCGGTTGGTGCGGGCCGGATCGCCCTCGCCGGCAAACATGCGGGTGGGATCTTCTCCCACTCTCTTTAAGGGAAAGACCCCGGCCGTGAAGGGGAAATACCCGGGGGCATTCTCTTCGCGCATCCAGCGGAAGATCTCTCCCGGGTCCTGGAACCGCGGGAGAACGATCTTCGGGATCTTCTGATGAGATAGGGACTCAGTGGAGAGCGGACGTTTGATGTCGCAGCCACGGACCTCGTAGCACAACTCGGCCCGGCTGTATTTCTCCCGGATCTCCTCCCATTCCTCCAGGACTCGCCGTGTCTCTTCCCTGATCCTTTCATCCGCCAGGGCGACCTCCTGCTTGAGGCGTTCGAGGCCCTCCGATCCACTCCCTCCTGAATCCCGCCCTCCCGGATCGCCATCTTGATGATCCTGCCCGCTCAGGCGTTTGAGCGTTTCGGAGAGGTGCCAGCGGGTGCGGACCGCGTCGGCCTGATCCCCGGTGTGTTCGTGGTAGGAGCGTACGGCACTGGCGATCTCCGCCAAGTAGCGTATGCGCTCGGGCGGGATGATGATCGTCGTTGACGTGGAGGTCCTGTTGTCGCACGGCGGCGTGTGACTGTCGAAGGGGACGCCGGTCTTTTCGGTCACCGCCGCCAGCAGCGCCTGATAAAGGGCGGTCACGCCGTCGTCGTTGAACTTCGAGGCGATGGTCCCGAAGACGGGCAGGCACGCGGGATCGGTGTCGAAGTCCCCGCGGTTCCGCTGCACCTGTTTGCGGACATCCCGCAGCGCGTCTTCGCTTCCCCGCTTCTCGAATTTGTTGATCACGACCAGGTCGGCGAAATCGAGCATGTCGATCTTTTCCAGCTGAGAAGCGGCCCCGTACTCGCCGGTCATGACATAGACAGAGAGGTCGGCCAGGTCGGTGATGCGGGAGTCCCCCTGACCGATCCCGGCTGTCTCAACCAGGATGAGTCCGAAACCCGAGGCTTTCAATACGCTCAGCACCTCGGGCAGGGCCTCGGGGATCTCGGTCTGGGACTGGCGCGTGGCCAGCGAACGCATGTATACGCGCGGGTGGTTGATGGCATTCATACGGATGCGGTCCCCCATCAGGGCCCCCCCGGTCTTGCGGCGCGAGGGATCACAGCTGACGATGGCCACAGGGACCTCGGGGATGTCATGCAGGATCCGCTGGATCAGTTCGTCGGTGAGCGAAGACTTGCCGGCGCCTCCGGTGCCGGTGATGCCCACTACCGGGATGGTCCGGGACGGCACGTCCCGGTCCAGCTTAGTCAGCAGCTCGGTGAGGTCTCCGTGTTCCCCGGCCTTAGCCAGTTCCACTGCAGTCACCGCACCGGCCACCCGCCGTTTGCTTTCAGGCGACAGCTGTACGAAATCCGGCTCCTCCTCGGCCACCGTACAGAAATCCATCCTCTCAACCATGTGATTGACGATGCCCTGCAGCCCCCATCTGGTGCCGTCCTCCGGGGAGTAGATCTTGGTCACCCCATAGTCCTCGAGCTCCTTGATCTCCTCGGGGATGATGACCCCTCCCCCGCCGCCGAAAACACGGATGCGGGATGCGCCCCGCTCCTTCAGGAGGTCGACCATGTACTTGAAGTACTCCAGATGTCCGCCCTGGTAGGAGGAGACGGCGATGCCCTGGGCGTCTTCTTCAATGGCCGCATCCACGATCTCACGAACCGAACGGTTGTGCCCCAGGTGAACGACCTCGACGCCCGTGCTCTGCAGGATCCGGCGGATGATGCCGATGGCGGCGTCGTGCCCGTCGAACAATGAGGTGGCCGTGACGGCCCGGACATGGTTCTTGGGGCGATAGGCTTCGGGTTCTTGGCTCATGATGTCTCCTTCTTGGTGGATTTCCCCAGGATGAAATCCGTCTGCCGCCTGATGTAGTCCTCGATGGTGAAGTGGCGCGACAGGAACCAGCGCCGGAACGTCCACATGTGGCCCAGCACCGTGATGTTGTGTGCGATGAGCTCTATGGATTTGTGGGGGAGCCGGGGCAGATCCCCGGATCGAACCAAACCAACGAGGGCGCTGACGAAGATGTTGGTCAGCTTGACCTCGTTTTCCAGGACGCGGCCGCGCCACTGCTCGGGAAGGGCCTTGGTCTCCTGGTAGACCAGCAAGATGTGGTCGCTCATGCGGTCACAGACCAAGAAATACTCCCGGATCATGGCCGCCAGGACATTGCGTCCTCCGCACACCCTCTGGACGGCCTCGGCCACCGCCGCCTCGACCTCGGCGTGGATGGCGTCACACACGAGGTACAGCACGTCTTCCTTGGTGGACACATATTCGTACAGCAGACCGGTGGAGATCCCGGATTCGCGGGCGATCTCCCGTGTGGTGGTCTTGTGGAAGCCCTTCTCGATGAACAGCCGGACGGCGGCATCTACGATCTGGCGCCGGCGCCGCCCGATGAGATCGGGATCTTTCACATGAGAGGGGATATCCCTCATTTTTTCGGGGGTGGCTGTGTCTTTCATATCCAACTGAGCGAGCGCTCAATCAGTTTACTGCAGCCGAATTCGACTTGTCAAGCGATAAAATAGAAAAAAAGGGGACAGGCCCCAATTTCATACGAAAAAGTCGGCGGGGAGACTTTTGAGGCGCGTGATATCCCCTACCCGGCCCATGACGTCGAAGCGTTTGGCGCAGGTCACCTTACAGCTCGAGCAGGCCCCGCAGGGATCATCCCCCAGGTTCAGGGAAGTGATCAGCGAATGAGCCTTCTCCAGGTTACCGTAGCCGTAAGCGTACATGTAGCTGCGCATCACATCCGGGATCGGAAGCTGCCGGGGGCACTGCGGGAGGCACTGGTCGCAGGCTTGGCAGTACAGGCCTCCGGTCTTGTCTTCCAGCCTGAGGTCGGCGTACTCCTGCTCTGTAAGCGTCAGGTCTTCCATGACGGACAGGTCCAGCTGCATCTGGTCGAAGGTGGTGAATCCGGGGATGGCCGTGTGCAGGTTGGTATCCTGGAGCGCGAACTTGAGCGCGGCCTTCATGTTGATGGGATCGGTCTTCTCCTTGTCCCAGAACACGCCGGCCTGTGTCTTCATGGCCACGACTCCCAGCCCAGCCTGGGCCGCCTCTGCCACGGCCTTGCGCAGGTCTTCGAGATAGTCCTTGCGGAAGTTGTATGCGGTCAGCACAGCATCATAGACATCGGCCTCGATGGCCGCCCGGATGACTTCTGGTTCGCCGGCGTGAGTGGTCACACCGATATACTTGGCCCGGCCCCGTTTTTTCTCATCCTGCAGGGCCTTGATCATGGGTTCGGACTGGGCGTCCTGTCCCCGCCTTAGGTTGTGGAGGTAGAGGATATCCACGTACTCCAGGCCCAGGCGCTCCAGGCTTTCATCGAACTTGGCCTTGAAATTTTCCGGCGACGTCTCCGGAAGGAGAAAACCGGTCTTGCGGTCGCGATCGCCCGGGACCTTGGTGGCGAGTACGTAGGAGTCCCGCGGCCGGCCCTTGATGACCTTGCCGATCATGGTCTCGTTGCGTCCCCTCTGGTATCCCCAGGCCGTGTCCAGCATCACGATACCGCCATCCAGCGCGGCCGCTACCAACGCCGGATTGTCGGCGTTCATGACTCCCATGCTCACGACCGGCAGCTTGAATCCAGTCTTCCCCAACGTGCGGTGGATCATCTTGCGCTCCCCCTGCTCCTGGAGCTTGCCGGGGCCGCCGTTCTTCCCCTCGAGCACCTGGGCCGCACTCAAGCCCGCGACACCCGCCAGGCCCATCTTGAGAAACGATCGCCGCTGCATACCGGAAGTCTTTTTGGTCATCCTGTCTCCTCCTGGGATATTTTCATCTGGCTTATTTTCCTTGAAAACAAATCCTATAGATTCTATAGCTATTGTGCACGGGAAGTCAAACTCCCCGGCCGCCGGCGGCACCCTGGTCTCCGGAAAACGTGTCGGCCGGTTCCTTCAGTTCCTTATCTGAGCTCCAGGGTCTCCTCGTCCGCCATGTCCGTGATCGCGACAAACAGGATCTGAGCCAGCGATTCCATGATCTCAGGCGTGATCAGGGCCGGAACATCCCGTGTGTTGTGATAGGTCGGGTAGGGGATCCGGACTCCACCGGCGCCGAAGGAGATCGTGGGCACGCCCTTCCACAGGAAATGGGCCGCATCCTGCCGCGGCCGGGCCAGGTTCGAATTGGAGGACGCCCGAACGTTTCTGTGGACATACTGCTGGTTGGCGCGGTCGATGAACTCGAACAGCTTGGGATAGTTCTCCCCCGAACCGGCACGAAGCATGTTTCCTGTTCCCACCCCGTCCATGTTGAGCATGGCCACGGTTTTTTCTAGAGGGAAAATGGGATGTTCGACATAGTAATCCGATCCCGCCACTCCCTGCTCCTCGGCCCCGAAAAAGTTGAACTGCACCGACCGTTTGGGCTTGTAGGGGGAAGTCATCATGGCTTCGGCGACACCGAGCATGACCGCACACGCAGCGGCATTGTCGTTGGCGCCTGCCATGAATTCCGGGCACTTGCCCATGAAATCGAGGTGGCCACCGACAATGATCACCTCAGCCTTTAGCACGGGGTCGCTGCCGGGGATGGTCCCAATGACGTTGAAACCGACACCGTCGGGAAAATGCTTGGTGATGTTCTTGATGGTCGCGACCTTCCCGGTCACGAAGGACTGCGGCTTGAGTTCCGCGCGCAGCGCCTTGACCACATCGGCATGATTCCGTCCGGTCCCCGCGAAAACATCCGCGACCACAACCGCTCCGACATGCGAGTAGATGAAATCTTCCCTGTAGGCGTTGTTGGGATTGGCAATGGGGCCGTAGTTATAGAGCATCCCTCTGGCACCGTGGGCGTGGGCGTTTTCCAGTTTGTACTGGTGAAAGGAATAGGGCCTCCATTTCTTGAACTCATCGGGCTGGTTTGGCCCCACGGGAGACTCCC
>CBFDBC010000182.1:0-7567 GCA_965602945.1 uncultured bacterium
GGATCTGGCCACTTCGGTCTTTGACTGGAACTTCCCCCCGGGAACTGGCAATAAAAAATCGACTCAGATCTACCGCGACAAATCGGGCAAGATCAAAAACGCCCCGCAGGGAATGTATCCCGAATCCGAGAGAATGAACTGGTCCACGGATTTCAGCTTCGAGGACAGGGATCCCGATTGTGAAGACTGTGACGAGGGCTATTATGCCTGGGGAAGCTCCATCGACACCATGTACATCCTGTTCGGGATATTCTCCATGGGCGACGAGCACTGGAATCCGCCGGATTATGACAAAGACGGGAGCGTCACGGAAGAGGAACGCCTGAAATGGAACGACGAGGAGCTCGACGGCAAGCTCTTAGTGGACTGGCATCCGTACGACCACCCCACCCTGGGCGAGGTCGAGATCGGCGGGTGGCGCAGGAGAAAAACCAGCCCCCCGGAAGGCGAGCTGATCCAGAAAGAGTGTGAGATGGGCAACGGTTTCGTCATCTACCTGGCCGGCCTGGCTCCCCGGGTTGGTGTGGGCGAGGCCGAAGTGGTCGACAAAGAAGGCGGGATCTTTCAGGTGAACATCGCGGTCGAAAACACCGGATTCCTCCCCACCGCGACCCAACAGGCACAGAGCCTGGGGATCTCCGAGCCGTTGCTGCTGACGGTCGAACCCGGAGACAATGTAGAGATCCTGTACGGAGAGACTACGGTCAAGCTCGGGCAGATCGAGGGCCACGAAGAGAGTGAAAAGACGACCTATATCGTAAGGGTCAAAGATGATTCTCGAGAAGCGCTGCTGAAGGTTTCCGTCAAATCCCAAAAGGCCGGGCTTGACAGCAAAGAAATACTCGTAAAATGAGAAGCGGAGAGGGATACTGCGTCATTGCGAGCGAAAGAGGCAGAGTGGGACGTGTCGGAGAAAGAGATGGATGCCTACGATAAATACACCCTGGTAAGGAAAAAAGAAAGACCCAGGGCACGGGACCTCATCCCCGTCATTTTCGACAGGTTTGAACCATACACCGAGGGTTTTCCCCAGGATCCGAACATTACTGCCGGGTTCGCGGAGCTGGATGGACAGCCTCTCTTCGTCATAGGCCAGAATTGGAGCACACTGAAAGGAAGGAAGATCCTCTCCACTATCTCGGCGAAAGGCTATTCCCATGCCCTCGAGATCATGCGGCTGGCCGAGAAATACAAGAAACCCCTGGTCACCCTGATCGATACTCCAGGAGGCGACCCCCTCAAGGAGTCGGCTGAGCTCCTGCAGTGCTGGAAAATATCAGACTGCATCCGGACCCTGGCAGGCCTCAGGGTTCCCACCGTGAGTATCATCATCGGCGAAGGAGGCAGCGGCGGCGCCCTTTCCCTGCAGGTCACGGACAGGACCTACATGCTGGAGAACTCGGTCTACTCTGTGATCGCACCCGAAGGCTGTGCGCGGATCCTGATAAAAGGACTCAACCAGAAACCGAGAGAAGAGCAGCAAAAAAGAATCAAAGAGATGGCCAACCTCCTCAAACCCACTCCCCAAGACATGCTCAGATTCAAGATCATAGATGGAATCATCGAAGAGCCCAAGTGGGGCATGCACGAGGATCCCGGATCCGCGGCCAGGAACATCGGTCATTTCATAAAAACAGCCCTTGACGAATTGAACAAGGAGTCAGTCAACAGCCTCCTCGATAAAAGATACAAGAGATTCATGCGCCACGGGAGATGGCAGGAACTTTCGACCGAACCAATACCTCCCGCGGTGAGAAGGTTTACCCAAAGGTTAGTAGAGGGTGTGAAGAAGATATTCACAAGAGAAAAAAGAGCACCCGCCGACCAGAGAGAACACGCAACCGGATGGACATGGGATGAAACCCAACCCAAGGTCTACGAATGTAAAAAATGTGATGAGAAAACACCCATCGCAAAATATTTGAAAAACTTCAAGATCTGCCCCAAATGCGGGAGCATGAACCGCAAGTCCCATCCCAGTGCCTATGAATGGATCAAATACCTGGCCGACAGGGGCAGCTTTCAAGAACGGGACGAAGTCCTGGCCCCACTGGATCCCATAGACTTCAGCTTTCAGGCGGATGACGGCAGGTTTAAAAGATACAGAGAAGACATCGAGAGAGATCAGGAAAAAACCGGAGTCAAAGAAGCTCTCGTGATCGGTACTGCCAAGATCAAGGGTATGGAGGTTGTCGTCGCCGTCTCCGAGTTAGGCTTTCGGGGAGGCAGTTTGGGTTCCGTTGTGGGCGAAAAATTCGTGCGGGCGGTCGGCTATGCCAACCAGAGGGACTGCCCCCTGGTATCCGTTTCCTTGTCAGGCGGCGCAAGGATGCAGGAGGGGATATTTTCCCTGATGCAGATGGCCAAGACGAACATGGCCTTAACCAGGATAAGGGTTCCCTACATCTCCATATTGGCCGATCCGACCATGGCTGGTTCATTATCCAGTTATGTAAGCCAGGGTGATATCCACATCGCAGAGCCCGGTGCGGAGATCGGATTTGCAGGAACCAGGGTCGTGGAAGGCTACCTGAAGACCAAAATTAGCGGCGAAGACGGGACCTCCCCACCGTGGTATCACCCTGACTTCTATCTCGAGAAGGGCGGGATCAACGAGATCGTCCCGAGAGAAAAGATGAGAGACAGGGTACACGAGTATCTCGAGTTGATAAAAAGGTTCCGGGACTAGTCTGCTTCATAGTTGGCCTCAAACAAAGGAATTCCCTGATATCCGGTGGACAAATAGATCCCCGCCTGGGTTATCAGTCTCTTTCGTATAAGCCGGCAACCTTTTTTACGTGATATACGTATTACTGTATGTGTAGATTACGTATAACCGAACAAAGGACATGCCGACATGAAAGAGCTGACTCTTCTGGAACAGATAATCCTGACCGCGATCGTAGCCCTCAAGGAGGACGCCTACGGGGTTTCCATCCGGAAGCGGGCGGAGAAACTGACCGGGAAACGGCTGATGTACGGAACACTGTACAATGCCCTGGACCAGCTTCTGCGCAAGGATTATGTGACCAAAACTCAGGGCACGACCTCAACTGCTCGGGGAGGGCGGCCCCGCATCTACTATGCCCTGTCTCATGAGGGAGAAACGGCCCTTCGGGCTTCACACAGCCTGCAGAACAGCATCTGGGAAAGCATCCCCGACTTCCTGAGCGACTGAGCAACATGCCAAAGACTGAATCCTGTCCGCCCCGACTGGGCCGGGGGCTGCTCTCCTTCTTGACGGACTACGAGCAAGACCACGCCGCTTCCGGCGACTGCGGCGAGGAATTCGCCGAGCGTGTGCGGGCCGGGGGGCGCTTCCGGGCGCTGCTGTGGTACTGGGGGCAGATCCTGTACGCTCTCGCGGCTTACACCAGGCTTTCGACCGTAATAGGAGCTGCCATGCTTAAAAACTACATCAAGATCACCTTAAGGCACATCAAGAACCACAAGGGTTATTCCCTGATCAACATCATGGGCCTGGCCGTGGGGATGGCATGCTGCATCCTTATCCTCCTGTGGGTTCAGGACGAGCTCAGCTTCGACAGGTTCCATGAAAATTTCGAAAACCTCTACACCACCAACCCCGAGCTGGAGGGCACCAAGTATTTCTCCAACCCCCTGGCGCTGGCTCCGACCATGAGGGAGCATCTTCCCGAGATCGTCAGGATCGCCCGTTTCGCGGGGCGGACCTGGCTGACGAAGTACGGGGACAGGATCTTCAACGAGTCCGGGGGCCTGGTCGATGACGACTTCCTTAAGATGTTCACCTTCCCTCTCCTTGAGGGCAGCCCGGACACGGTCTTCGCCGCCCGGGAATCCATCGTGATCACGGAGCGTATGGCCGCCAAATTCTTCGGCAGCGAAGACCCTATCGGCAAATCCCTGCTGGTCAGCGGCAACCTCGAATTGGTCGTAACCGGAATCCTGAAAAACGTGCCGGCCAACTCGCACCTGCAGTTCGATTTCCTGTCTCCCATCAAGCTCATGGGGGACAGGGAATTCACAAGCTGGTCATGGGAGGCCCGAACCTATTTGCTCCTTCAAGAAAATGTAGACTGGCAGGATTTTGCCGGGAGGATCTCCGGGTTCGTCAACGAGCATGACAAACGCACCGACCAGGAAGTTTTCCTGCATGTGCGGCCCCTTTCCCGGATCCACCTGTATGCCCTGAGGGGAACGGACCCCATCGTCTACATATATATCTTCCTGACCATCGCCATCGCCATACTGGTCATCGCCTGCATCAATTTCATCAATCTCTCCACGGCCCGCTCCAACACCCGGGCCAAGGAGATCGGCCTGCGTAAGGTCGTGGGTGCGGATAAGGCCAACATCATCCGGCAGTTCATCGGGGAGTCGATCCTGTTTGCAGCCGTGGCGCTCCTGCTGGCGCTGGGCCTGGTTTTCCTGCTCCTCCCGGCCTTCAACATGCTGGCTGACAAGCAGCTGACCCTTGACATCGCCGGCAATGTCTCCACCCTGTTCATGCTGGCCGGGATCGTCCTCTTCACGGGCCTGGTATCCGGCAGTTATCCGGCCTTCCTGCTCTCCTCCTTCAGGCCGGCCAGAACACTCAAGGGGGAGTATCAGGGAGGTTCGCGGGGCTACGTCTTGCGCAAGGTCCTGGTCGTCAGCCAGTTCACCGCCACCATTATCCTGATCGTCGGGACGATCGTCATCCAAAGGCAGCTCGAATACATAAGGAACAGAGACCTCGGGCTGGATCGAGAGCATGTGGTTTCGATCAATCTGAGCAGGGAGCTGCGCCAGAACTACAGGTCATTCAAGGAAGAGATCAGGCAGCACCCCGGTGTCATCAACGTGACGGCGGCCCGCAGGTTCCCGACGAACATTTCCCACATGAATCCGGTGTATTGGGAGGGCCGGGGCCCTGAGCAGTATGTCACGATGACGGATGCCTCCGTGGACTTCGACTATTTCGAAACCCTGGGGATGGAGATCGTCCAGGGGCGGAGCTTTTCGGAGGAGTATGCCACCGACCAGGAGAACTACCTTCTGAACGAGACCGCCGCCAGGATCACGGAGCTGGGATCTCCGGTCGGGAAGAGGTTTTCAGTCTGGGAAGATGAGGGGCAGATCATCGGTATCGTGCGGGATTTCCACTCCGCTTCCCTCCACAACCCGATCGGCCCGGTCGTTTTCACTCTGTCCCAGCGGCACGGCTCCCACCAGTTCGTTTTCGTCAAGATCAGGCCGGACAGCGTCTCCGGCACTCTCCGTTTTCTGGAAGACAAGATGGGCGAATTCGCCCCCAACAGCATTTTCGAGTACCGCTTCCTGGACGACGTTTTCGACGGCCAGTACCGCAGCGACCAGCGAAGGGGATCGATCTACTCCTATTTTACGGTGCTGGCCATCTTCATCTCCTGCCTCGGGCTCTTCGGAATGGCCTCGTTCACGGCGGAGCAGCGGACCAAGGAGATCGGCATCCGCAAGGTCCTCGGGGCCTCCATCGCCAACATCATGGTTCTGATCTCCAAGGACTTCCTGCTGCTGCTGGCGGTGTCCAACCTGATTGCCTGGCCCATAGCCTACTACCTGATGGATCGCATGCTCAACAACTACGCCTACAGGACGGGCATCGCCCTGTGGGTGTTCATCGCCTCCGGGGCCGCGGTCGTGGTAATCGCTCTGCTGACTGTCTGCCTGAAGATAGCCAGGGCCGCCCATGCGGATCCGGTCGACAGCCTGAGGTACGAATGACGGGTCGTGTGAAAGCATAATTTTGACCTGCAGCCTCTCCTGTGGTAAATATTCGAATCTAAAAACACGCATCGGTTGGAGAGTGCGGATGATTCGTCGACTCAAGATTTTCGGAATTTTATTGGTTATCCTCGTATCGGTCGTGCCTTTGGGGGGACAGGACGAGGAAGAAGAGGCTCCGACGTGGACAGGCAACGTTTCCCTCGGTCTATCTTTGAACAAAGGCAATTCAGACACAACCGATTTTTCGTTCGATTTCACGGCTGACCATCACTTTTCCCCAAAGCTCGAATGGCGCAACAGCGGCCTCGTCCTGTTCGGGAAGACAGAAAAGGTAACGAGCAAGGAGACATATCAGCTGGGCACCGCCATCAACTGGCACCACTCCGAAAGGATTCTCTCCTACTACCGCATCCAGGGAGTGAGGGACCGTTTCAAGAACTACGACTACCGCTTTCTGCCGGGTTTGGGAGTGGGGTACAAGATACTGACGCAGGAACAAATGAAGCTCACACTCTCCGGTGGATTGTCCCTGGTGTCCACGCAGTTCTACGATACCGGCGACCGGGATTCCTACGCTGCGTTGGCCCTGTCCGATGAATTCACCTGGGACATTTCAGAACAAGCACAGTTCAACCAGAAGTGGGAACTGAATTTCAACCTCGAGGATTTCGATCACATCGTGTGGCACCTCGAGGCCAGCCTCATGGCAAACATCATCAAAAGCTGGGCCGTGAAACTGACATTCATCAACAGCCACGACGGGAAACCCATGGGAGACGGGATCGAGAAAGACGATTATTCCTTCCTCGCCGGGATCAGCAAGAAATTCTAATAGGGCCTGGGTCAGATACCGGTAGGGAAAATATATCGGCCCTTATTTGCGGATAAAATGCGAGGTCAGGACCTCGTACAGTTGGCCGGGAAAAGCCGATTCGAGCTCCTCCAGGGTCTTCAGCCCGAAGATGAAAGCGATCGTGATAGGATCCACGCGGTAGTCGGTGTGCCCCTCGTAAAATCCGTAGCGCATGATGTAGTAGGGTTCCATCTCACCTGTGTGGAACCGCGTGAGCTTGGTCTCCAGCTCACTCCTCTGAGTGGGACTCAGATGTGCGTATCTCCTGCTGAGAAATGCGGTTTCATCTGGGTTCAGGTCTCTACGGATGTGGATGTGATACCCGCCGAAGATCTCATCCTCGAATATGGATTCCTGCCAGCCCTTGGTGGCTTCCATCGCCTCAATATGGACTTTTTTCCCATTGTAGAGGAAGTAGTCAATGTCCGCGTAGGGCCGCTGCTGCGCACGGTAGGCCATGGTCTGCTCCAGGACCAGATTCCACATGTGGAACATGGGCCGCGCGAGGTCCGCGTGTGTGAGCCCTAGGGCCTGCGCGAGGCGGTTGTCCCCCTTGAGGACGGATATGATGTCCTCGTCCCGGGCCATGAAACCAACCCCGGAAGACCGTTCGGGGCGCCCCAGCGCGGTGATCTCGGCGAGGGATCGGCCCGTGATCGTCAGGGCGCGATCCAGTTCTTCCTCTGAGTGGAGGCCCGTCGAGGCCAGAGCGGGAAAATCCTCCGCATCCACAGCCAGCTGTTTCCCCTTGCCGTGCTGCGCATAAACGTACGGCTCTCCGTTCGCAACGGTGACCAGGGCCAGGATGTATTGCCCTTCCTTCGTGACCGCTGTGACATACTCTTGCCGGTCGGAAGTCCTGATGGGAGAAGGCACCCGAGGCACCTCCTCCAGGAGTTCCGGATACACAGGTAGAGAAATCCTGGAATCGGAATCGTAGGGGGTTCCGGCCGGAGGGAGGATTTCGGCGGCGTATCCGGGCCG
>CBFDBC010000183.1:0-7561 GCA_965602945.1 uncultured bacterium
CAGTTCTAAGCTGAACCAGCACACACACGCGCAGAAGCTCAGAGCCCCTCCCGCCCCCGGCGGGAGGGGCTTTTTTATTGGGGGTCAGGCCCTGACCCCCAAAATGGAAGATTGAAGCCCAATCTTATTTTTGTTACAATTGATGAAGAGATATGTGTTCCCGAGTGCGGGCCATAAAACATGCGAATCAGTTCTGGAGGTAAGAGATGAAAAGGACGGGCTTCATGGTTTTTGTATGCGTGTTCTTCCTGATGAGCCTAACGCTCACGGCGCAGACCTACAAGGGCAAGGGCCGGATCTCCGGTTTTATTTTTGACCAGGACGGCAACCCCATCGAAGGCGTAACCGTCAAGCTCTTTTCTCTGCGGGCGGGAGCGGGTTTTGAGATAAAGTCGGAAAAGGATGGAAAATTTACGGCCGCCTGGCTGCGCGGCGGGGGTTGGAACCTCGATTTCGAGAAGTTCGGGTTCATGCCCAAGAAGATCAGCGTCTCCATCCAGGAGATGGGAAAAAGGCTGCCTGCCATCGAGATCCGTATGAACAAGGTAGAGGGGATGGTCGTGTCCGACGACCTGAAGGCCGAGCTCACCAAAGGCAACGAACACTTCAATGCGGGCCAGTACCAGGAGGCCATAGGGGTCTACAACAAGATGCTGGAGGAAAACCCTGATATCTACATCCTCAACAAGAACATCGGGAACTGCTATTTCGAGATGGAAGACTATGACCAGGCCAAAATGCATTACCTGAAGATCCTGGAGAAGGACCCGGACAGCAAGGATGCCAACATCGCCATCGGCAACTGCTATGTCAACCAGGGTGAGAACGAGACGGCCCTGGAATGGTACAACAAGGTGGAGTTCGAGAGCATCAAGGACGCCGTCGTGCTGTACAACATCGGAACCAGCCTGTACAACAGCGGCATTTACAGCGAGGCGCTGCGCTATTATCAGAGAACGGTGGAGATCCAGCCCGACAATCTCGACGGGATCTACCAGTTGGGTCTGTGCTATCTGACCATGGGCAACAAGGAAGAATCCATCAAACAATTCGAGAAGTACCTGGAGATCGATTCCGATTCCGAACGCGCCGGTCAGGTGCGGAGTTTCCTCGATTATCTCAGACGCTGACGCGCGTTTTGCCCTGATCCGGGTTTTCCGGCCCGGTTTCGACAGCGATGCCGCAGGTAGAGACCGTTGAATAAAGATCGAGGTCGAGTAGAAATGGATAGGATCCGGCGTAGCGCAGGAATTTTGATCTGCATATTTGTACTGACCGAGGGTTTGATCGCCTTCTCCCGAGCCGGGAACAGAAGAAGCACCCCTGAAGCGCCCCGCAATCTCCTCCTGGTGACCATCGACACCCTGCGCGCTGACCGCCTGAGCAGCTACGACGGCCGTTTTGTGCAGACCCCGGTGCTGGATGGCCTCGCCCGCCGCGGCGTCCGCTTCTCCCGAGCGTTTGCGCACACACCCACAACACTTCCGTCACACACCAGCATCCTGACCGGCACCCTACCGCTGTACCACGGCGTGCATGACAACGGCACGTTTGTCCTGCACGATGACCAGCTGACCCTGGCCGAACTACTGAAGGAGCGGGGGTATGCCACCGCCGCCTTTGTGGGCGCCTACCCATTGGACAGCCGCTTCGGCCTGGCCCAGGGATTCGACCGTTATGATGACGATTACAGGAGCCTGGGAGCGGAGCGGCTCGCCAGCGTGGAGCGAAAGGCGGAGGACGTGGTGGAAGGAGCATTGACCTGGCTGCGGGCGCAGCCCGGTCCCTGGTTCCTGTGGGTCCACTGCTATGACCCGCACGATCCCTATGAGCCCCCCGAGCCTTTCCGCACCCGGTTCGCCGGCCGCCTCTACGACGGCGAGGTGGCCTATGTGGATGCGGCCCTGGAGCCGCTCTTCCGTCACGTGCGGGAGACGGGCCTCCTGAAGTCCACCCTGGTCGTCGTGACCGGAGACCACGGCGAGTCCCTGGGAGACCACGGGGAAAAGACCCATGGTTATCTGGCCTACAACTCCTCGCTCTGGATTCCCTTGATGATCGCCGGGCCGGGCATCATGCCCCATACGGAGGACGCCTTCGTAAGCCACTGCGACATCTTCCCCACCGTGTGCGACTGGCTGGATATCAGGCGTCCCGGCCACCTCCAGGGGGATTCACTGAAGGCGGCCCTCGAGGGGAAAAAACTCAAGACCCGGACCATCTACTTCGAATCCCTCTATCCCTATCACAGCCGCGGCTGGGCGCCGCTGCGGGGTTACATCGTAGACGGGAAGGAGAAGTTCATCGAATCTCCCATGCCCGAGCTGTACGACCTGGAGGCCGATTTCAACGAGGCCCGGGATCTCATATCTCCCAAAACGCTGCGGCAGCACCGGCCCCAGCTGGAAAGGCTGATCAATCGCCGGTCGCACGCGGACAGTGGCAAGGCCCGCCAAACCCCGGACCACGAGACCCTGGCCAAGCTCCGTACGCTGGGCTACATCACCGCCCCCTCCTCACCCGGCGGCAGAGAGAGGGAATTCGGACCCAGCCAGGACATAAAGACCCTGCTCCCGCTTCACACCAAGTCCCAGGAGGCCATGGCCGTTTACCGGGGAGGCGACACCCGGGGCGCCGTGCGGATGCTCCAGGAGGTCCTGACGGAAAGGCAGGACATCGATATCGCCTATTCCAACCTGGCCATCGTCTACAAGGGTTCGGAGCGCATGCCCGAGGCCCTGCAGGTCTTGAGAGTGGGACTCAAGGAGCTCCCGGACAGCTACGAGGTCTTCACTTCGTATGTCAATCTCCTGATCAATGCCCGGCAGTACGCAGAGGTCATCCGCGTCTTCAAGGACAGGAGCATGCGCCAGATGGACTACGATCCTGAGATCTGGAACTACCTGGGCGTGGCCCACACCCATACCCGGGAGTTCGATAAGGCGCTGCTGGCATTCACCAGGTCCCTGGAGCTCGACCCGGATTATGCTGTGGCGCACAACAACCTGGGGATCGCCTACCTCTCACAGGCCATTTTCCTCAAGGATGCGGCCCCCCTGAAACAGGCCGCGGCGTCCTTCCAGGCCGCGGCGCGCCTGAACCCCGATTATGCCTCTCCCTGGAACGGCCTGGGGATCGTGTTCCGGCAGCTGGGCGATCTGGAAGGGGCCGCCGTGGCCATGGAGAGAGCCCTCGAGCTCAATCCCGAATTCAGGGATGCCCGCTACAACCTGGCCCTCGTCTACCTGAACCTGGATGAGAAGTCGAAGGCCTTGGATCACTTTTCCGTGTACAAGGAAAAATTTCAGCAAACCCTCCCCCCCGACGAGAGGGACAAACTGGAGGCTTTGATAGAACAATGCAAAAAATGAATATCCGACATATTTGGTATCCGGCGGTCGTGATCGCCGTGCTGGCCGGTCTGTCCTGCTCCGGTGTGAACGTCAAACTCGACCCGGAGAGCCAGGCATTCTATGATTATGCACGGCTGATCATGACCGAAGACGAGCACGACATCTTCAAGCATCTGGCCGACAAACAGGAAAGGGAGCGCTTCATCCTGGATTTCTGGGACAAGCGCGATCCCGATCCCGATACGGAGATGAACGAGTTCCGGGAGGAGTTCTACCGCCGGATCGACTATGCCAACGCGCGCTTCCACCAGGGCCCTCCGGGCTGGAAAACGGAGCGGGGCCGCATGTACATCTACTTCGGTGCTCCCGACAAAACAGAAGAATGGTTCCCCATGCAGAGACAGGAGGAAATGGAAGCCGGCGTCTCGGTCCAGGCCCGCGTCCGCGGGATCCTGCGCTGGACCTATTACCGCTACGGCATGGCCGTCGATTTCTACGACCGCCGGGGCGACGGCACCTACGTCATCGACGATCCCCTGAATCAGATCTGGGGGGACTATTTCGACGCGCTGGAGTTCGCCAAGCTGGGGCTGGATTTCGCCAACAAGGAGCGTCTCCAGGAGTTCAAGTTCATCGACCTCGACCTCGTTTATGACAAAGCGGCCAAGACGTTCTTCGTGACCGTCCCCGTGGAAGGCTTCACCTTCTATGAATACGAAGGGGAGCTGCAGGCCGACTTCGTCTTCACCTTCATGCTCTACTTGCAGGGTGGAGGCAAGGTCGATGAGTTCCAGGAAAGCCGGCACCTCACCATCACGGAGGAGGAGCTCGTCGAGCTGGACGAACTGCGCTTCTCGGTCGAATACGACCTTCAGCGTGGCAAATATTATGTGGACGTGACCGTCGACATCAAACCCGATGTAGGGAAGACGCGCAAGATATTCAAGATCCGGCAGTGAAACCAAACTGCCGGACCCTGAGTTTTATGGATTAAGTGCGGTTTGTCCTCCCTTTCGGCAGCAGTGGATTTTTATGCGTAAGGAAAAAGAGATCATGAAGAACAGAAAGAGACTCTTGAGCCTGGGGCTCGTGCTGGTATGTTTGGGCGCACATGCGATGTCGGCCCAGGAAAAACTCAGGGAGGAGGAGCTGGGGCCCCGATTCCAGGAATTCCTCACCTCGACCCGATACATCATCCTTCCTCAGGAGAAGGAAGTGTTCATGCAGCTGACTTCGGACCGCGACCGGGATGCCTTCGTGCGCACCTTCTGGAAGCAGCGTGACCCCACGCCGGGAACACCCCAGAACGAGCGCAAGGAGGAGCACATCCGCCGTCTCAACCATGCCAACAAGACCTTCAGCCGCCAGACCGTCCGTCCGGGCTGGATGACGGACATGGGCCGTTTCTACATCATGCTGGGTGAGCCCACCAGTTACGAGAGGATCCCCAGCTCGCTCGACCTCTACCCCATCGAGATCTGGTACTATCACGGGGATGCGGCCAAGGGACAGCCCACCTATTTCGCGCTGGTGTTCTTCCAGCGCGGGGGAGCCGGGGAGTACAAGCTGTATTCTCCGGTCAGTGACGGCCCGATGGCCCTCATGGTGTTTGGGCGGCATTTCGACCCCGGTGACTACGAATCCATGTTTGAGTACCTGCGCCTGCGGGTCCCGACCCTGGCCCTGGTGTCCCTGAGCATGGTCCCGGGAGACATCCCCTACAACTGGGTCCCCTCGGTCCAGCACAACATCATGCTGGCCGAGATCATCGACTCGGTCAAGAAAGAGGTCAATCCCACCTATGCCACCAATTTCCTGGAATACAAAACCATGGTCAGCACGGAATACATGGAAAACTTCGTGAAGAGCACCACGGAGCTGGCCTTTATCAAAGACCCGCTCATGGATATCACTTTCCTTCACTTTTCCGTCCTGCCCGAGCAGATCTCCATCGATTACTACGAGCCCAACGACCAGTATTTCTGTAATTTCTCCCTGACCGTAAACCTGAAACTGGACGAGAAGATCATCTTCCAGTACACACGCGAGTTCCCCCTCTACTTCAAGGAAGAGGAGCTCAGCCACATCCAGAGCAACGGCATCGCCATCGAGGATTCCTTTCCCATGATAGAGGGGCAGTACCACCTGACCATCCTGCTGCAGAATTCTGTAGGTAAGGAATTCACCGTTTTCGAGAGGGAGATCTCCGCACCCGGTGATTCGGACAGGCCCTGGCTCATGCAGCCGCTTCTGGGCTACAATATCCAGAGTTTCCGGCGCGACCTGCACATCCCCTTCAAGGTCCTGGAACATAAGGTCGTTATGGACCCCAAGCATACCTTTGCGGCCGCCGAGAACATCTCGTTCCTGCTCAACATTTCGAATGTGACCCAGGATCTCTGGGAAAGCGGTCGGCTCCGGGTCGAGATCAAGGGGTTGAGGCCCGTGGATCCGGCGGTCAAGTCCTTTGACGTGAACCTGCGGAATATCCCGTTCCACAGAACCCTGACAGTCACGCAGGAGATCGACGGGAGCGAACTCCCCCCGGATTACTACGAGATCGAGATGTTCCTGATGGACGGCGAGGGCCGAACCCTGGACCAGAAAAAGACCGGCTTCACGGTCTCGACCCAGGCCGTGCTGGCCCATCCCATCGCCAAGGCCAAGGCGTTCCCGCTCTCCCGCAGCTATCTCTATTTCTTCTCGCAGGCCCGCCAGGCGGAGGAAACACAGAACTGGGAGCTGGCGGAGGAGATCTATCGGAAGGCCCACGGGGCCAACCCGGAGTACAAGCAGGGGATCGTGGATTACGCCAACTTCCTGTTCAAGATCGAACAGTTCGACCGGAGTATGGAGATCATCGAGCCTCTCCGGGACGACAAGGAAATGCGATTCCAGTATTTCCTGGTCAGGGGCCGGGCGTTGATGGGCAAAGAGCAGTATCAGGAGGCGGTCGACAGCCTCCTGCAGGGGAACGAGATATACAACAGCGACACCGGGCTGCTCAATTCTTTGGGCATATGCTATAAGAACCTGGGAGAAAGCCAGAGTGCGCTGGACGCCCTCAACGCATCCTTGAGGCTCAACCCGGCTCAGGATGACGTCAAGGCTCTGATCGCGGAGATCGAGAAAAAGTAGGGGAGAGGAGAACGGCCCCCTCCGGAGAGAGGGCCCGGCAGGCTTACTTCACTTCGAAATTGATGAGCTGTGTCAGCGTCTTGCCGGACAGCTTGTCATTCACAACGATCGACAGGGCATAGGCTCCGGGTTCCAGATCCTTCTGTTCCTGCCTCTCGGTGGTTTTTCCATCCTTGGTGGTCTTGATCAGGACCGTTCTTTTCAGGGGCAGCGGCTGGCTGACCAGGTTCAGGTCATAGTTGGTCACGGCGTAGCGGATGACCGCTTCCTCGTCCTGGATCACCTCGTAGGTGACCTCGATGTCGTAGCGGCCCTGCTCGTTGGGCTGGGCTCCGAAGATGGAGAAGAACACATCCAGGTTGTCTCCGGCGGTGAACACGTTGTCCAGGTTGGTTTCGATCTGGAGCACGGAATAGGTGAAGATCCCTCTGTGGATCTCGGAGCGTGTCTCGGCAGCGGACATGCGATCCAGCTTCTTGATGAAGAAGACCGGAGTGGTGCCGAGCTCTTCCGTGTAGCCCATGGGATTGGGGAGGGAGAACTCGTAATACTGTGTCCCGATCCTCTGGAGGTCCGGCGAGGTGATGGCCATGGACAGGAGGTATCTTCCGGGGGCCAGGGGATAGCCTGTAGTATAGACCTCTTCCTTTTCGGCGTCATAGCTGCCGCCGTCGACCTGGATGTTCAGCGGGATGTAGACTTCCTTGGAGAAAGTCCCGTCCAGCTGCTGGTAGTGCAGGAACACATGATTGCGTGCCTGAAGCAGCGCAGGCTGGGACTCGAAGGAGGTGACCTCCTGTTCTTCCTGAGCGCCTTCCTTCTTGGCGGCGGGCTGTGCCGGGGCGGCGAAACCGAGATCCGCGTTTTTCACCTTGAAAAAGATCACGCGGTGCAGGTTCATCTGGGCGGGCAGATACAGGTCTTTGTCCAGGAAAGTGAACGGGATATCCAGGCGGGGCTGGCGGGTCTGTGCGCCCTGTTGAAGGACGGTCCTAACCTGTTCCGGGATGACGACCGGTTCTTCCTGTTGGGCCTGCTGCTCTTCCTGAGCGGTCAGTGCGGGCACCGTG
>CBFDBC010000184.1:0-7498 GCA_965602945.1 uncultured bacterium
GGCCGACGAACTCCTGTCCCAGGCCAAACAGAGCGGCCGCGACCGGATCGTCTGCGAATAGGCCCCGCGGCCCGGGCCGGCCCTCCCCTTTTCTTAGAACCTGAACCGGCTCAGCTCGAGTGCAGATAGCTCTCTTTCGGAAAAGGGACGCATACGGAACCGGTAGGAATATTCTCCGGCAGGGAGTGAATACTGAGGGTGGGGACGCGCACCCCAACTGGTGTCGCCGCCGACACCCATCTGCCTGAGATCCACGTTCAACGTGACCAGCTCGCGCCTTTTTAGATCCACGGCGTGGCGCTGCTGTTTGGAGGGGCCGGGATCGAAATCTTCGGGCAGGAAATGATGGGCCGAGACCTCCAGCAGAGGGTCTCCCACAACCAGCAGCCCAACCCCCTCGGCGTTAGTGATGGCCGCCCAGCGCACATCGGCCTTGTTGCCGTTTTCCTGCGGCCGGATATAAGGATGGTACTGTTCCATGACCGTACCCTTGTATAGCCCTACGCGGGCCCCGGCCTTGCGGTCCCCGTAGGTCTCGTGCGGGCCGCGCCCGAACCACTGCATGTTTTCAAACTCCCCTCTCAGCACCATCCGCATCCCCAAACGTGGAAGGTTCGGCAAATCCATATTCCCGATCGTCAGGCGGCAGGAAACGATGATGTCCCCGTTCCCGAAGACATGGTATACGGTCGAGTGCCGGGACTCCACCGACGGGAGACTCGACGTCACCTCGATTATGACGTCCCGGTTGGAGTTCTGCCGTTGTTCCACGCTTTCTATTACGGGATCCCGCCCGGCCATCTTCCACACGCCCTGCCGTTGGGGCATCTCATTGCCAAAATCGTTGTCTGTGGGGGCCCTCCAGAAATTGGGACTGGGGCCTGCCTGCATCAGCAGCTCTACTCCGGCGATTTTGAGCGAGGTCCAGGCGGCCTTTTCCATGTCAAAGGCGTATGAGAATTCTTCTCCCGACAGCACGAGCGAGCTGCCGCGACTCCGGCGCAGGAGTTTGGTGGACCTTCGCTCCTCGGCCTCGATCCTCGGCGCCTCTACAGGCAGCCGGAACTGATCCCAGGCGACCTCATGGTCCTTCGGTAGCGTCCCACTTTCCTCGCTAGCCTTGAAACTCACATCGAGGAACCACTCGATGCCCGGCTGCGGCTGGATCCTCGGAAGCGGCAGCTCGATGGTTCGGGATTCCCGCGCCGGCACACTGAGCCCGGAAATCCGGCCCTCGGCCAAAATTTCATCATCCGCCCGGACGCTCCACTCGCCAGCGAGGTGATCCAGGTCCCTGAAATCGTACCGGTTTTCGATCCTGACCAGTCCGCGCTTCAAATCTACGGGCTCCACCTTGACCGGCTGGTAGACCTTTTTCACCTCCCAGATGTGAGGATGCAGCGACCTGTCGGGGAAGACCAGGCCGTTTATGCAGAAATTCCCGGAGGTCAGGGTGCCCTCGGGCCCGAAATCCCCGCCATAGGCCCAAAAGGGGCGGCCTTCCGGCGTCTCGGCCCGGATCCCCTGGTCCACCCAGTCCCAGATGAATCCTCCCTGCAGCTGATCCTCTGCCCAGATCACATCCCAGTAATCCCGGAGGTTGCCCACGCTGTTCCCCATGGCATGGGCGTATTCACACAGGATCAGAGGCCTCTCGCGCGGCTGGGAAGCGTAGTCGGACAGGATGTGGATGCGAGCGTACATGGGGCAGAAGATGTCCGTGTGCGACTTGAGTTCGGCCTGTTCGTACTGCACGGGGCGGCCGGGATCGCGCTGCTTGATCCAGTCATAGGCCGCCTCGAAGTTGACGCCGTCGCCGGCCTCGTTGCCCAGGGACCAGATGATGACCGAGGGGTGGTTCTTGTCCCGTTCCACCATGCGCTCTATGCGGTCCAGGTGGGCGGCCCCCCAGTCGGGATCATTGCCCAGGGTCACGTCCGGATCATAGCCCATCCCATGGGATTCGATGTTGGCCTCGTCGATCACATACAGGCCGTGTTCGTCACACAGCTCGTACCAGCGGGGAGCGTTGGGATAATGACTGGTGCGCACGGCATTGATGTTGAAGCGCTTCATGAGCCGGATGTCCCGGAGCATGCTCTCCTCCGTCACATACCGGCCGGTCTCAGGATCGTGTTCGTGGCGGTTGACGCCCCTGAGGTGGACGGGCCGTCCGTTGACCTTCAGCAGCCCGTCCGTGATCTCCACCCTGCGGAAACCCAGCCGGCAGCCCACAGCCTCCAGGGGATTCCCTCCCAAATCTCTGAGGGAGAGGACCAGTGTGTACAGATCCGGCGTCTCGGCCGTCCACGGCCGGGGACGGGGGATCTCCTGCCTGAAGCGCACCTCGGCACGGCCTTCCCCGGCAATGGAGAGACTGCGTGTGCTGCGCCGGAGAACGGGAAGAGCCATGCTGTCGTAAAGCTCGAAGTCCAGGCTGTACTCGCCATGGGCCGAGGGATCGCGGCTCACAATCTCAACGTCGACGGAGAGAATCCCGTCCCGGTACTCCGTGTCCAGGCCGGCTGCGGCAAAGAAATCCCGGATCCGAACCTGCGGAGCGGACACCAGATACACATCCCGCTCTATCCCGCTGATCTTCCAGTAGTCCTGGTCCTCGAGGTAAGAGCCGTCGCTGAAACGATAGACCTCGACGGCCAGAGTGTTTACCGCATCGGCCTGGACATAAGGCGTGATGTCGAACTCGGCTGGGGTTTTGCTCCCCTGGCTGTATCCCACGGATTCCCCGTTTACCCAGACGTACATGGCCGACCGGACGCCGGCGAAATGCAGGAAGGTCCTCCGGCCCTGCCACCCGTGCGGAAGCTCGAACGTGCGCCGGTAGGAACCCACCGGATTGTCCTCATGCGGAACCCGGGGAGGGTCTGCGGGAAAAAGATAATCGGTGTCCGTGTATATGGGAATCCCGAAACCCTGGAGCTCCCAATTTCCCGGTACCCGGATGTTTTCCCAACCGCTGGCATCGAACCCGCTCGCATGGAAGGCTTCAGGACGCACGGCAGGGCGGGAGGACCAATGGAACTTCCAGGCTCCGTTCAGACTTAGATAATAGGGTGATTCCTGCGGGCGTGAGTCCAGGACCTCTCCGGTATCCCGGAAGGGCACGAAGGTGCTGTGAGCCGGTTCCCGGTTGCGCTGCAGGACCTCGAGGTTCTCCCAGTCAGGCAGAGTGGAACGGCCGGCTGGCTTATCGTCCGGCGGCCCGCCGCAGCCCAGGAGCCCGATGGCCGACAATGTCACTGCCCCCTTGAGCAGCCGGTGAAACAGGTTTCCGGATGAAGGAATGTTCATATCGATCCACCCCCGTGTTCTTTGAATACCGACCTCATACGGGTTTACGCCATGCGCCGGTGGCGCATGCGGTCCACGGCCACTGCCACCACGATGACCGCGCCCGTGACGATCTGGGTTACCCAGGTGGGCCATCCGTTGAGCTGGCAGCCCGTCCGGATAACGGTCATGATCACGGCGCCGATCAGGCTTCCGGACACGGATCCTTCGCCGCCCGACAAGCTGCCCCCGCCGATGACAACCGCGGCGATGATGTCGAGCTCCAGGCCCGTGGCTCCGGTGGGATCGCCCTGTTCCTGGTAGGACATGAGCATCAGCCCGGCCAGTCCCGAAAAAGCCCCGGCTATGGCGTAGACCGCGACCTTGACCCTTTCCACCGCCACGCCGCACAGCCGGGCCGTGTGCTCGCTGGACCCTACCGCGTACACATGCCGGCCCAGCCCCGTGTATTTGAGCAGCCCTGAGACGAGGAGCGCAAGCAGGATCATGAGCCAGCCGCCGGCCGGGATGAGCAGCCATTTCATGTGTGCCGGGAGCGAAGCCAGGATGTCGCTCAACCAGGTATGCCCCGCATCGATCGGCATACTGCCGGACAGCCCCTTGGCGAATCCGCGCACGATGAGCAGTGTGCCCAGGGTCACTATAAAAGGCACCAGGCGGAAGCGGGTGATCAGCAGTCCGTTCACCATCCCCCAGAGCATTCCTGCCAGTACTCCACACAGGGCGGCCGCAAGGGGCGGAAATCCAAACGATTCCATGCACAGGGCCACGACCACGGATCCGAAGGCGATTATAGAGCCGGACGAGAGGTCGATCCCGCCCGAGATGATGACCAGGGTCATCCCGATGGCCGCGATGCCCACGATCACGGTCTGCTGGACGATGGTCTCCAGCGCGGTGAAGGTGGCGATGCGCGGGTTGAGGACCGCGAAAAACCCGAAGACCAGCAGTAGGGCCAACAGCGGCCCGAAACGGTTGAGCCACCGCCATTTGGAGGTATGGTTTTTTTGGTTTGACTTAGACATGAGCTTCTGTTCCGGTCGCGGCCTGCATGAGCCGTTCTTCATCCCACTCCCCCACCGACCTTGCCGGACCCAGGCGTCCCCGGGACATGACCGCGATGCGGTCGCAGATCCCCAGGAGCTCTGGCAGGTAGCTGCTGGTCATGAGGATCGCCTTTGCCGGGCTGCGTCCCTGGAGGGCCGTAGAAGCCAGTCGGTCGATGATCTGGTAGATCTTGGCCTTGGCAGCCACATCGATCCCCCGTGTGGGCTCGTCCAGAATGAGGATATCCACATCGTGTTCCAGCAGGCGGGCCAGTGCGATCTTCTGCTGGTTCCCACCGGAAATATCCGCCACCCTCTGGCCCGGCCCGGTGCAGCGGATGTCGAGGTCCTCGATCCAGCGCTGCACAGCCCGCTGCTGCCGCCGGGGAGAAAGAAATCCCCAGCTCCCGTATTTCGAGAGATTGGTCAGGGTCATGTTGTCGGCCAGGTCCAGGTTCAGGGCCAGGCCTTCCTCCTTCCGGTCCTCGCTCAGGAAGCCCACTCCCTGATTCCAGCGCTGGAGCGGAGAAGCCGGGCCCGCGTACACACCGATCCTTATGCGCCCGGAACGGACCGGAGACAGGCCGAACAGCGTCCGCATCAGTTCCGTCCGCCCGGCGCCCACCAGCCCGGCGATCCCCAGGATCTCGCCCCGATGGAGTGTGAGGGACGCGAAATCCGGCCTGGGCAAGCCCTTCAGGCCCTCCACCTCAAGCACCGGTTCCCCGGGCGATCGGGAGGTACGCGGGTACATCTCGTCCACTCCCCGGCCGACCATCAAACGGACGATCTCTTCCAGTTCTACGGAGGCTGTCGCGTGCGTACCGGCGGCCCGGCCGTCGCGAAGCACCGTCACCCGGTCGGATACGGCCTTGACCTCCTCCAGGAAATGGGAGATGTAGACGACAGCTAGCCCCTGTTCCTTGAGCTCGCGGATGATGTCGAAAAGACGGTGTGAATCCGTCCGGTTGAGGCTGCTGGTCGGCTCGTCCAGGACCAGGACCCGGCATCCTGCCGACAGGGAACGGCCGATCTCCACCAACTGCTGTTCGCTTACAGACAGGTCCGCCACCCTGCGATCCGAAGGGATCTCGGGATGGCCCAGCCGATCGAGGGCCGAACGGGCGGCCTCCCTGACCCGCTTCCTGTGGATCACACCCAGGGTCTGCGGTTCCTGACCCAGAAGGATGTTTTCCTCCACGGTCAGGTGGGGGGCAAGGTTCAGTTCCTGATAGATCATGCCGATGCCCTGCCGCCGAGCATCCATGGGATCACGCGGCCGGAATTCCCGGCCGCCCAGGCTCATCGCACCCGCGTCGGTCCTGTGCACGCCGGACAGGATCTTCATCAGGGTGCTCTTGCCGGCCCCGTTCTCTCCCACCAGAGCGTGGACCTCCCCTGTGTGGACCGCAAGGTCCACATCCTGCAGCGCGAGGGTGGCGCCGAAACGCTTATGGATGCCCCGCATCTCGAGATAGGGGCGGTCAGGTGGAGGCATGTCTATTTTTTACTCAACCAGTAGTCCAGGTCCGGGTCGATCATCTCCTGGATCGCGGGATCCTTCAGGTTTTCGGGTGTAACAAAGGCCACACCCGTATCGATCCGCTTCTCCACCGGTCTTCCCTGGAGATGATCGAGCATGGCTTTGACGCCCATGTAGCCCATCCGGAACGGATTCTGGATGACGAGCCCGGCGATCTCGCCTCGTTCCAGCGCCTCGATCAGGGGATCGTCCGAGTCGAACCCGATGAAGACCACCTTCCCTGCCAGGCGGTGTCGCCGTAGGGCCTGCAGCATGCCGTAGGTGGAGGAGGCGTTGGGGCAGAAGATCCCATCCACGGCCAGGGATCCCTGGGCGTCTTTGAAGCGGATGAGCAGGTTCTCGCTGGCCTGCTGTCCCTGTGCCCGAGTGGCGCCGGCATACTGTTCGTCACTCACCACGGTGATATCGGGGAACTCTTTCAGCGCTTCCAGGAATCCCTGTTCCCGGTTGTTGGTGCTGGCCGAGCCCTCCATATACCTCAGGAGCACGACCCGGCCGCTTCCGCCGAGAGACTCGCCCATCTCCCGGCCGGCGATCCGGCCGCCCTGGAAGTTATCCGTGGCGATGAAACTGGTGTAGACATCTTCCGATTCGTCAAGGGCCGAGTCTATGATGATGACGGGTACGTCCCGGCCGACCGCATCCCGGACCGGACGGCGCAGGGCCCGTGCGTCCAGGGGAGCGAGTACGATGCCGGAGACCTGGTTCAGGACCTGGTTGTCCACCACTGCGATCTGCTGCTGCCTGTCGTCCTCTTTTTCCGGTCCCACCCAGCGAACTCTCACATCCAGTTCGAGCGAGGCCTTGATGGCTCCGGCATGCACCGATTCCCAAAAGATGTGGGTCGTGCCCTTGGGGATCACAGCGATGGTCACCTCTTCTGGATTATCTGCTCCCGGGTCCCCACAGGCGCACAGGCCGGCCAGCAGGAATCCGGCCAGCAGCAGGGATTTGAAGCACGTCCTTTTGTTATTTTTGTCCATCTGTACTCGAGGTGCGGCCGTGAAAGCCGTGTGCAGTATATACCTAACCGATGAAAACCACAAACCACTTAAGTGAGGATCATTAGAGGCGAAGCCTCCATGGGTAGGGGTGCGGAGCTGGACAATCAGTCCGTGTGAAACACTTCCCGCATCGGATGCCATCCGGCACAGGGGCCTGCCGGGGATAGCGTCTCTAGGAATCGAGCCAATCCAGCTTCCAGGTTCGACCGATGCTCCTCCGGACGTGTACCGAAGGATTCCAGATAGATGTAGAGGCGGTCGTCTTTCGTAAACAGGGAGAGTGCCTGCGCGTCGATATCTTTTATAAAATCTCGGAGTGGTTCCCCAGTTGAAGACTCTGAGATCCCGGTATGGGCGACATAGGCGGACCGCAAGACCCCCGCTGATGGTTTGTGTTCGGTGTCGTTTCCGGGCTCCAGATGCAGGAGTTCCGGCATCTCCGCCCACCACTCCCCTTCCCTTCGAGTTTCCAACGGGTCCTGCATGGGGTCGGTAAGCTTCCACCAGTCGCGAGTAACAGGATCAGCACCGATCTTCTCCATATCATCTGAAAAATCGGTCCCAATGTATTCGTAGTAAGAGAAAAGCATCCC
>CBFDBC010000185.1:0-7475 GCA_965602945.1 uncultured bacterium
TCCTGAACGATGCTCAGGCCCTGGTCGACCTGGAGGAGGCGGGTACGTTCGACTTCTTCGATCCTGAAAAACTCGGCAGCCTCCTGGAAGAATCCGGATGGCTGTGGGTCCAGTCCATCCCCACCTTCGGGGAGCCGCCGCAGGGCTATGTCGTGATCGCCGAGCCGAGGGATACCCATGACTGATCCCGCCCCGAGCTTCGAGGAACAGCTCTACACGGACTACGACCTTAAGGGCCGGATCAAGCTCATCATCATCCTGAGCGCGATCCTCTATGTCTCATTTTTGGGCCTGGACACGATATATGCCGCCGAATACATGCAGATGTTCCTCATCATCCGGCTGGTGGTTCTGGCCGCCCACATCGCCCTGTTCGTCTGGGTAAACCGGATAGGGAGCAACCGCGGATACGTAAACGCGGCCATCGCCCTTGCCATCTTCGATGTTGCCGGGATCGTGGTCATGATCCATTTCCTGGGAGGCTTCACGAGCACCTATGTTCAGGGCCTGTACATCATCGTCATCGGCCTGGTCGTGGCCGTCCCGCTGACATTCCGGGACACGATCCTTCTCTACATCATGACCTGGCTCAGTTATACCGTACCCAGCTTCTTCAAGATACCGGAGGGCGGATGGCCGGACGTGATCAACAACCTTTTTTTCCTGACCGCCATCATCATCATCGGCGCGTTCGGATCCTTCATCTTCGACAATATCCGGCGTAGAGAGCTCCGCAGCCGCATCCAGCTGGAAGAGATGACCGGGACACTTCAGAAGACGAACGAGAAACTCAAGACGCTGGATGAACTCAAAACCCAATTCTTCGCCAACGTCAATCACGAACTCCGGACTCCCCTCACGCTCATGCTGGCGCCCCTGAAATCGATGCTGGAAGGCCGTATGGGCAAAACATCCGCCACCCTTAGGGACACCCTGGACACCATGCAGCGCAACGGATACAAGCTGCTCAAGCTCATCAACAACCTGCTTGACCTGACCAAATTCGAGGAAGGCAAGATGCGGTTGAAGATCGAGAGCGTGAACATCACGGAATTCGCGGGCGACATACTCCAATCCGTGAAGCCCATGGCCGACCAGAAAAAAATAAAGCTGTTCTTCCAGCACCCCACCCATGATGTGAGCCTGTCCATCGATCCGGACCAGTTCGAAAAGGTACTGCTCAACCTCCTCTCAAACGCGCTCAAATTCACCCCCGAAAAAGGAAAAGTAACGGTGTATATCGAGGACACGGACAAGGCCGTTTCCCTGACCGTGGAGGATACAGGGATCGGTATCCCCACCGATATGCTCGAGACCGTCTTCGACCGGTTTTCCCAGGTAGACGGCTCAGCCTCCAGATCCCATGAGGGCACAGGGATCGGGCTTTCACTGGTACGGGAGATCGTCAGCCTCCACGGCGGGACGATCAGTGCCATGAGCACACTCGAGAAGGGAACGCGCATCAGCGTGGAGATGAGGAAGGGCGATGCCCATTTCTCTGACGACGTCCTGGAACGCCGCGTCAAGGACCAGTCGGTCGGCCTCAAGCGGCGGTCCACCGACACGGAGGAGCCCAAGGTACAGGACATCGTGACGGATTACCGCCGCCTCCAGTTGGTGGACCTCGAACAGGTGGAAGTAGAAGAAGGCCTCGATGACAAACTGGAGACGCACGACGCGCTGCTCCTCGTCATCGACGACAATCGCGAGGTCCTCAAGCTGATGAAAACCCTGCTGGCCGATGAATTCGATATCCTGCTGACCACCTCGGCGGAAGAAGGCTTGACCCTTCTCAAGGAGAGGCAGCCGGATCTGGTCCTGTGTGACGTCATGATGCCCGGGATGGACGGCCACACTTTCGCCCGGAAGGTGAAGGACACCGAGTCTTTGAAGCACATCCCGATCATCCTGGTCACCGCCCGCTCCGGGGCCGAGATGCTGTCCGAAGGGATCAAGGCAGGGGCCGACGACTACATATCCAAGCCTTTCGACTCTGTGGAGCTCAAGGCCCGCATACGAGCCCTGCTGCGGGTACGGGACGTCGAAGCGGAACTGGCCTTGGCCAATCGCAATCTCAAGATGCGGACCACAGACCTCGTGGACCAGCAGCATTCCCTCTACCTGTCCACGGTCAAATCCCTGGCTTCGGCCATCGACGCCAAGGACGAATACACCCGGCATCACTCTGCGCGGGTGACGGAATTCACAATAAAGATCGCCAGGAACATGGGACTCAGCGAGAAAGAGCTCGAAGAGCTCGAGTTGGCGGCGGTGCTCCACGACATCGGGAAGATCGCCGTGCCGGAGTCCATTCTGAACAAACCGGGCAAGCTCTCGGACGAGGAGTTCGCAAAGATCAAGGAGCACCCAGGAAGAGGGCAGGACATCTTGAAACCCGTGATCGAGCTCAGGGGAGTAGGCAATATCGTCCGGTCCCACCACGAGAAATACGACGGCGGCGGCTACCCGGACGGGCTGAAGGGAAAAGAGATCCCCCTGGGGGCCAGGATCATGGCCATCTCGGATGCCTATGATTCCATCACTTCGATGCGGCCCTACCGCGATGCAACTTCTCATCGCCGGGCCGTGAAAGAGATCATCAACTGCACGGGAACCCAGTTCGATCCCGAGGTGGTAGAACATTTCCTGGAGGTCAGCGTGTCTTTTCTGCCGGACGCAGAGCCGGAAACCCCGTCTGAGCAATGATACAGGTTTGTGGCCGGTGACCGGCTCCCCCAAGTCCGTTTTTTCAATCTATCTCCAAGAATCCCGACCAAATTGGATGAATGAACGGGTTAGCGGAGGCTGTATGAGTATGCCTGAAGTTTCGAAAGCGTATCCATGCCCCAGGATTCTGGTGGTGGAGGACGAGAAAATCATAGCCATGGATATCCGATACACCCTGAAATCCATGGGATTTATCGATACAACCGTGGTCTCTTCCGGAGAAGAATCCATCGAAGCTGCTGCCAGGCAGAATCCGGATCTGGTCCTCATGGACATCAACTTGAGGGGGGAGATGGACGGCGTCAGCGCGGCCGAGCACATCCACAGCCGCTTGGGGATCCCCATCATTTTTCTGACCGCCTTCAGGGATCAGAAAACCCTCGGCCGGATAAACCGGCTGCAAGGATTCGGATTCCTCAACAAACCTTACACCGATCAGGACCTTCAGGCCATGATCCGGGAGACCCTCCGGAAATTCCCACCCGGCCACCCCAGTAACTGACCCGCCTCTCCCCATTTTTACTCTGATCTGTGTTACAATCCTCCCCGGATTCTAAAATCAGGATGAAAGATCCGGACCATCGGTCTAATAGGACAAATGCATACAGCCAGTCTGTCAGGGAGGTCACATGACGCAAAACAAGGGTAATGGATTCTCGCGCCGCAAGTTCCTCAAAGCCTCCGGGGCGGCCAGTGCCATGCTGGGGAGCGCCGGATTGGGTTTTTTCGGGTACGAAGCCGGCAGGGACCCCCGCACCTACCGTGGTTGGGAGAACTGGGAGGGTGTCAACCAGGATTTCAACCGCAGGAAATACGCCGTGGACAAACCCACGTACCTCAAAATCGGGGAGACCAGCCGACCGGACGCGCGTTCCGAGGTCATTTTCTACCGCCGGGGACTGTTCAGGCGGCAGTGGAAGGAGGAGACCGGGTTGGAGGGGCTGGATCCATACCTGCAGGAGTACTACCGCAGGAATCCCGAGCACCTGGAGCTGGACCTCTACAGCCAAAACGAGCTCATGCCCATGCTCATGGCAGACAGCCGGAAATACCGCAAGCAGTTCCGGCTGGCAGAGGCCTGGTCCAATGCCATGGGCGCCGTGGGACCGCCACGCATCACCGAGCCGCCGGAAAAATCCGACTTCATGCTCGATCGCCGGACACGCCAGCCCATCGAGGCTGTCCGGTTCAAGGATCCGGCCAAGACCTCGAAGCTCATCAAGAAGATCGCCCATGAGCTGGGATCGACCCTGGTCGGCATCGCCCGCCTGAATCCCGACTGGGTCTACCGATACACCAGTATAGGGCGCGGATTCAAGTCGGACGAGCCCATCGAGGTCCCCAAACACTGGCAGTTCGCGATCGTGGTGGGGACCCCCATGTCCTGGGATCCCATGTACGCCAACCCCACCTACGGGACGTCCAACGATGCCTACTCCCGCTCCCGGATCATCGGATTCCGGATGGCCTCCTTCATCAAGCAGCTGGGCTATGGGGCGCGGCCCCACACGCCCGGGACCGACTATGACCTGATGGTGCCGCCCATCCTGGTGGATGCCGGCATCGGAGAGCAGGGGCGGCCTTCCATCGTGATCACACCCGAGCTCGGGAACAATTTCCGGCCGGCCGTGATCACAACCAACCTCCCGCTCGTACCGGACAAGCCCATCGACTTCGGTGTGCAGGACTTCTGCAAGCACTGCAAAATCTGCGCCGAAAACTGCCCCAGCGGTGCCATCACCTATGGCGATCCCGAGGAAGAACGGGGTTACCTGCGCTTCAAGGTGGACACGGCCAAGTGCTTGAACTTCTGGAACTCCACCCTGGGAAGCATGGGCTGCCGGCTGTGTGTGGCGGTGTGCCCCTATACACGCAAGTCCAACTGGATCCACAAGGCGGCCCTTAAGGTCACTGCCGATGATCCCACCGGGCTGACGGAAAAGGGACTGACCCTTCTGCAGAAGAAGTTCTATCCCGGTCCCGATCCCCAGACATACTACATGCCGTCTCTAGGCGGCGAGAATGCGTCCTACCGCGAGCCGCCCTGGTGGCTGCGCAGCGAAGACTTTTTCGAGTGAGAGGAGCGGATCATGTCATTTTTTAACAGCGGGTTTTTCTGGTTCGTGGAAGGTGTTTTCGCGTGTCTGGCGGTGATAGGCCTCAAGCTGTGGGCCGAGGACCGGGGCATCCCCATGCCCTTCTGGAAGTGGATGCTGACAGGAATCTGGGTCGTGTTCCTGGGATTCACCATCGCGTTCGTGGGTACCAGCCTGGGAGAGAACGAAGTGGTTGCGGCCCGCCTGGGAGGCATCCTGTTCGGGCTGACCTCTCTCGTCTCGGGGATCGGGCTCTGGCGGCTGCTGCGCTCGGGACGCAAAACGACCGGATAGCGACAGTCAGTCCTGCCGTCCGCCGGGGCCGATGAAGCGGATAAACCGCACAGAAGAGCCGGCGCGGGTCCGGGTGTGGTTGGAATCGCACTTGAGGCCTATGGCCTTGATCCGCGGCACCCGGTCCTTCCCGAACAGAAGCTTGTAGTCATCGTATACATTGCGGCGGATGACCTTCCATTCCCCGGTTCCCTCGCCTCCTGAGCCGATTGCGACATACCGGACCTGCCCGAAGGTGGCGGCACGGCCGGTGTCACCGGTCTTCATGGTAGTGTCCCACACGTAGCCGATGGTGTGAGGGGGTGTGAGGGACAGGAACCCGCCTTTGTCGAAGAGCAGAAACAGCCGGAAGGCGGAATCGTCTTTCCTCTTGACCGTGACATCGGCACCTGGCGGAACCTGGTCCACCCGGATGCTGAATTCGATCTCGGGAAACACGACCGGGTCGATGTCGGGGCTGAGTTCACTCCCGATGGTGGTCGAACTGGAATCACTCCGCATGAACAGAACACCGCCTTCGATGAAGAACGGAGCGGCACTCCCCTTCTGCTCTTCCCAATCGTTCCGCCGCATCCAATCGACGGCAGGTATCCTCTCCTGCGGGAAGCTGACAAGTTCACGGACACGGGGCTCACCGTCCTGCTGCTCGTGTGCTGTTGAGTCATGAGAAACGTACGAGCCGACGCTGAGGCCGAGGACGATCAGCAGGACAAGCACTGAGGTCCCCCTCAAGATCGCCGGATCGGGAATCCTGAGCGACACCTTCAACCCTTTCGGTACTCGAGACCCGTCTTGCGACGCACCTTGCGCAGGGTCTTGTTCGCGAGATAGCGGGCCTTTTCCGCACCCTCCCCCAGGGTTTTTTCGACCTCGGCACGCTGCCCGGCGAGGTCTTGCCTCTTATCCCGGAAGGGCTTGAAGTGGGTGTTTATCCTCTCGAAGACCATGTCTTTGACCGTCCCGTAGGCGAGGCCGCCTGTGCGATAGTTCTTATCCAGATCCCGGATCTCGTCCGGGGTGGCGAACAGGCTGAAGAGCTTGAACAGCGTGTCGTTTTCCGGGTCCTTGGGCTCTTCCACGGCCCGGGAATCGGTGACCACCCGCATGATCCTTTTGCGCAGGATGTTTTCCTCCATGAAGATCTCGATGGTGTTGTCATAGGACTTGCTCATCTTCTGGCCGTCCAGGCCGGGGATCAGCGCCACATCGGGATCGATGCGCGGCTCGGGAAGCACGAAGGTGTCTCCGTAGAGGGAATTGAAGCGTTCGGCGATGTCCCGCGTGACCTCCACGTGCTGTTTCTGATCTTTGCCCACCGGGATGACATGAGCCTGGTAGAGCAGGATGTCGGCTGCCATGAGCACCGGGTAGGCGAACAGCCCGTGATTGGGCACGATGCCGTGCGCCACCTTGTCCTTGTAGGATGTGCATCTTTCCAGAAGGCCCATGGAGGTGACACAGGACAGGATCCAGCTCAACTCCACCACCTCGGGCACATCCGACTGGACCCAGAATATGGATCTTTCTGGATCGAGCCCCAGTGCCAGGAAATCCATGGCCGCCTCCAGCGTACCCTGCCGGAGGTCCTTGCCGCTTCGGACCGTGGTCAGCGCGTGGTAGTTCACGATGAAGCAGAACAGGAGGCTCTCCTCCTGAGCCTTGATCATGGGTTTCATCATGCCGAAATAGTTGCCCAGATGGAGTCCTCCCGAGGGCTGGATCCCCGAAAGGACCCTCAGCGTGTCCGGTTCCTGCGGTGTCATGGTCATCGTCGTTCTCGCATCCGTTGGTGTGATCCCAAGCGGTCAGCCACCTATTATAGCAATTTGTCCTTGGCGATGCATTCATTTTCAACTTCCCCCCCTCGTCATGGGTAGTTTGAAAGGTTACTGCGGAGCTTATATTCTCCCCTCGGCATGGGGTGGTTGGGTGGGTCCTCCCGAGGGGAGAAATATAAGCGGCGCCTTACGCAAAGTGGCGAAGGCGCAGCCAGAACCCAAAACCCAGGATCAGCAGGAAATTCAGCGTCGTGACAGACCCGGCCATGAAGGCGATGTAACTCGTCGGTCCTATGAGGTCATAGAAGGTGATGAAGACGACGAACAGGTTGATCACCAGCACGGCCCGGCCCCAGCGGGGAAAATCCCCGAAGTGATAGAAAAGTATCATGAGCAGCGGCAGCGACATGAGAAGGTTGTAGTCCCAGCCCAGGGGAGAGACCAGGGGGATGCATGTCAGCAGCACGGCTCCTTCAAGAAACGTGGTGCCTGGTCGGCCCCGGCCCTTCTGGATGGCCCAGAAGACGAGCAGGGCCAGGGCTGCGATGGCCGCGGCAGCCAAGGGGAGCGTCAGGCTGCG
>CBFDBC010000186.1:0-7413 GCA_965602945.1 uncultured bacterium
GGCAGTTCACGATCTCGGTGCTGCTCATCGCCTCTACTCTGGTGGTCTTCAAGCAGATGCACTTCGTCCAGAGCAGGCCGCTGGGCCTCAACACGGATCAGGTCCTGAAGATCCGCAGCAATCCGACGCTCCAGCAGAGATTCTCCAGCTTCAAGAAAGAACTGCTCGCCAACCCGCTCGTTTCCTCTGTGACCCGGGGCCAGGCCGTCCCCTATGACGAGGACTACAAGACGGGCGGGCTGGAGTGGGCCGGAAAGGATCCGGAGCTGAATTCCAATGTCCGTTACTCCATCACGGATTTCGATTTTATCGAGACCTTCGGGATCGAGGTGGTCGAGGGCCGCAGCTTCGCGCAGGAATATCCCGGCGACCGCGGCAATTTCATCATCAACCAGAAGGCCGCCGAGTACATGGGCATGGACGCCCCCGTGGGACAGCGGCTGTCCTTCTGGGGCACAGAAGGACAGATAATCGGTGTGGTCAAGGATTTCCACCATGTCTCTCTCCACCGGGAGATCATGCCGCACGTCTTCTGCATCGATCCCCGCCATTACTCCAACTGGATCAAGTATGTGTTCGTCAAGATCGCATCGGAAAACATCCCGGAAACCATCCGGCACATGGAAGCCGTCTCGCTCAAACTGGCCCCGGATTACCCCTTCGAATACACGTTCCTGGACCAGGGAGTGGCCGCCATGTACAATGCCGAACAGAGGCTGGGAAAGATCTTCACCTATTTCGCCTTCCTGGCCATCTTCATCTCCTGTCTGGGGATCCTTGGGCTCTCGGCCTTCATCGCAGAGCAGCGCACCAAAGAGATCGGCATCCGTAAGATCCTGGGCTCGACTGCTTCCGGGATCGTGGTCCTGCTGTCCCGGCAGTTCGCCCACTGGGTCCTGCTGGCAAACATCATTGCCTGGCCCCTGGCTTACTATGCCATGCACACGTGGCTGCAGGGTTTCGCCTACCGGACCGGGCTGAGCCTTGATCTGTTCATCCTGGCCGGGGTCCTGTCTCTCCTGACCGCCGCCCTCCCCACGGTGATCCTGTCGCTCAAAGCCGCAAATTCCGACCCCGTGGATTCTCTGCGGTACGAATGAACTCAGGCACCTAAAACGCTCGATAGAATAAGACAGGATTACCAGCGGTATATTTAGAGGACATCAAATGAAAAAACATCCGAGAATTCTGCTCAGCCCGGTTTTCCTCTCCCTGTTGATCGGGAGCGCCCTGTCCTGTCAAAGCGCAGCCGAAAACGGGAAACTCTACTATGCCATCGAGTCCAACGGTGTGGTATACGGGTACATAGAGAAGACCATCCGACACGGCGACGATCCCACGGCACCCGGAGTCCTCATAAAAGAGGAGATCAAGAGCATCTCGACCGCGCTGGGCATGACCCTGAACACCGAGGTCCACTCGGAATATCGCGTCGATCCGGCGACCGGTCGTTTCTCCACCTTCGAGCTCGAGACCGCACAGGAGAGCGTCCAGTTTCGCGTCAGCGCCGCCATCGACGGGAACACGGCTCGGATCACGCAAAACATGGGGGGCGGTACCAAAGAGGTCGCGCTGCTGCCGGACGGCATCCTGACCGACCACTCCCTCTTCCCGCGGCTGTTAGAGGACTTCGACGGCACCGGGCTGGAAAATAAGAGCTATCAGATCCTGGATGTCTTCGATCGGGAATTCCATGAGACCGCCTACACGTACAGAGGAACAGAAGCCCTGGAACTGGCCGGCCAGACCTATGACGCGATCGCCTTCGATGCCGTGAACCACGAGATCGGTGCCAAATCACACATCTGGATCGATCGGGATACCGGACTCGTGCTCAAGACAGAGATACCCGGCCTTACGACCACTTCCCTCACCGACAAATCCGTTAAAAACCGGCTCCGCCGCTTCAACCGGGATGCCCACATCTACTCCCCCGCCGGCGTCATGATCCAGAATTTCGCTAACCTCTCCTACATGAAGGTCGAGGCCACCCTGGATCCGATCGGAAACTGGATCACCCCCGAAAGCCTCAACGTGCGCGGGCAGAGCTTCATGGGAACGGTTGACATCAATCGTGTGCAGGGCATCTTCGAGATCAGCCACTCGAGATACAACGGCCGGAATCCACCTCCCTTCCCCGCAGATTTTTCCGGAGACAAAGAGCTGGAACCGTTCCTGCTGCCGGAGGACTTCATCGAATCGGATGATCCGGTGCTGGTGGACAAGGCCCGGGAGCTGACGGCCGGGGCCGCCGACACCTGGGAAGCGGCCAAACGTCTGAGCCGTTGGGTCGCAGAGGAGATCGGTTACGGCATACCAGGCGGAGGCTCAGCCCGCAACACCTACGACCTCAGGCAGGGAGAGTGCGGCGCCCACTCACGGCTGTTCGCGGCGCTGTGCCGCTCGGCTGGCATCCCCACCCGAGTGGTCTGGGGATGCATGTACGTCCCCAACGAGGGAGGGAACTTCGGGCAGCACGCGTGGAACGAGGTTTACATGGGAGACGCCGGCTGGGTCCCCATCGACACCACGGCCCAAGAGATCGATTTCTGTGATTCCGGCCACATCCGTCTGGGCATACTCGAATCCAAGCACATCTCCTACAACCCCCGGGAGTTCGAGGTCCTGGATTTCCGGGCCGGATCGCGAAGTTTGGCGGACGCAGCCGATACCGATGTCCCGGTGCAGTACAGGCCTTACATCGGGCAGTACCAGGGACCGGAGAGGGTGTTCACAGTCCTGATGCAGAACGGTCGCCTCGCCGTCGATGTCCCGGGCCGGATGTCCTTCGAGCTTCATGATCCCGATGAGCAGGGGTGCTGGTACGCGGCCATGACCCGCCAGCTGCAGTTCTCGTTTCAAAAGGACGATTCCGGGAAGGTGACCTGGATGACTCTGCTCAACACACCCCAGATCCCAAAGAAAATTGCAGAAGATCCCGATGACGAGAGCATTCCCGTAGAGTACCGTCCCCTCTGCGGGATCTATCCGATCCCCGGTCAGGGGGACATCACCGTGTTTTACCGGAACAAGCGCCTGGCCGTAAAGCTCCCCCCCGACCATGTCGCCAACCTGGAGGGACCGGATGAAGAGGGGATGTGGAGGCTGGAAAACCAGAGCGACAGGTTCTCCTTTGTCAGAGACGAAGAGGGCATCGTCAGGGCCATCGTCATCCATGAAAGTGTCAGCCTGAAGAAGCTCGATTAGGCTCAACCAGGCAAGCCTGGTAGAAATAACCATCAATTAACTTTTGTCATGTTTATCAAGGGATTGCAGAGTTTGACCCGGCAGGGGATGGGGTGTATGATGTTGCCAACAACATCTGACCGGATGGATTCTCGGGTATCTCATGTTGGGCACAGGTAAAACATATAAAAGATACGTCCTGCCTGAATCCCTGAATTTTCAGCAGCTCCAGAGAGAGGTTTCCCGAAACTTTGCCGTTCGCCGGAAAGCCGTGCCCGATGCGGCCTGCGTCCTGTACGACACTTTCGACTGGCGCCTATTCAGAAAGCATCAGATCCTGGTCCGGAAGGGGGGCCGGATCGGACTCGAAGACCTCGAACTGACACAAGTCTTGTTGCAAGCGGAGTGGAGAAAGCAGAGGCCGCCGAGGTTCTGGTGGGATCTCCCGGAAGGGGATCTGCGCGGCCGCCTCGAGGCGCTGCTAGATGTCCGTGCCTTGCTGCAGCTCGTGTCTGTGACCAGATGGAGACGCGGCCTGCGGGTTCTGAACCAGGACGAGAAGACCGTGCTCACGCTCTTTTACTGCACGTACGACGCCGAAACCGTATCCGGCGCCCGTCATAAGGCCTTCCGCCTCGAGCTCCAGCCGGTGCTGGGCTACCGACGCGAGCTCGAGGGATTCAAGCGGTTTCTCAGAGATTTGGACATTACCCTGGACAGGGAAAGCGTCTATATCGAGCTGATGAAGCAGGCAGGGCTCAGTCCGGGAGGATATACCTCAAAATTCCATCTCCCCCTGGACCCGAAACTCCCCTCCGGCCAGGCCATGCTCAGGATAATCGGGCACCTCCTCGGTGTCATGAGTTTGAACGAAGAGGGTGTCAAGGCCGATACGGACACGGAATTCCTGCATGATTACCGGGTCGCCGTTCGCCGCATCCGATCCGCCCTGGGTCAGATCAAGGGCATTTTCCCGCCGGAAGTAACCGCCCGCTTCCGCGAGGACTTCGCCCGACTGGGACAGTCGACCAACACACTCAGAGACCTGGATGTCTATCTTCTCAAGCAGGAGCAGTACAGGGCCCTGCTGCCGGATCACCTCTCCCCGGGACTGGATGCGCTCTTCGATGCGCTGGCGGCAGAGCGAAAGAACGAACGCAGGGCCGTAACCCGTGCCCTCAACAGCGCAGCCTATAAAGCCACGGTGGCAGAGTGGCGGGAGTTTCTGGATTCCCCGGCCGGATACTCGGACGATGAGGCACCCAACGCCTCCCGGCCGGTCTTTCAGCTGGCCTGTCGGTTCATTTTCAAGCGATACCGGCAGATCATCCGGGCGGGCGGGAAGATCGGCGATGATTCTCCGGATGAGGAACTGCACCGGCTGCGCATCAGCTGTAAGAAGCTGAGGTACCTGCTGGAATTCTTTGCGTCCCTGTTTCCTGAAGAAGACATGACCCGCCTGATCGGACAATTGAAAAAGCTGCAGGACAACCTGGGAGACTTCAACGACCTGTTCGTACAGCAGCGGTATCTGGAGGAACACCTGAACAAACTGGTGGGGAATCAGGACAAACTCCGGCGGTCCTCGGCGGCGGTCGGGGGCCTGATCACGAGCCTCAACCGGAAACAACGATCCGTCCGGCGGGATTTCGAGAAACGCTTCCAGGCCTTCAGCAGCGCCAAAAACCACACGCTGTTTATCAAGCTGTTCAAGACAGAGCCATCGGAAGGAAAAAGCGAGTGAGCATCATCGCCCTCTACCACATGAAAGGCGGGGTGGGGAAGACCGCGGCCGCCGTAAACCTCGCCTTCCTGGCCTCCCAGGACGGATCCCCCACTCTGCTGTGTGACATGGACCCACAGGGCTCCGCCTCTTTCTACTTCCGGATCCGGCCCTCTAAAAGGCACAAGGCCGGAAAGATGCTCCAAGGCGGCGGGAAGATCACTGCCCACCTCAAGGGCACGGATTACGACAACCTGGACGCCCTGCCGTCCCACATCTCGTACCGCAACCTGGACATCGCCCTGGATGGCATGAAGCGCTCCAAGCAGCGTCTGAAAGAGCTCCTGGCCCCGTTCGAGGAACACTACCGCTATATCTTCCTGGATGCACCCCCCAACATCACCCTGGTTTCGGAGAACATCTTCAACGCGGCGGACCTGATCCTGGTTCCCGTCATCCCCACGACACTGTCCGTGCTCGCCCTGGAAAAACTCGTCGATTTTTTCAAAGCCAAGAACCTCGACCGTAAGAAGATCCGGGCCTTCCTCTCCATGGTAGAGAGACGCAAGAAGATGCATCAAGAGATCCAGGAAGAAAAACTCGGCGACAAGCGTTTCCTGAAAACCACGATCCCCTATTCGGCGGTGGTGGAAAAAATGGGAATCTTCCGCGAACCCGTGGCCTGTTTCAGCGGGAATTCCGCAGCCGCTCAGGCCTATGCGGAACTGTGGCAGGAGATAAAGGCGCTGGAGCCTGCAGGGAGCTAGGCTATGAAGAGGTTGTATCTGTTGAGGCATGCCAAATCGAGCTGGAAAGACCCGGAACTGGAAGATTTTGACCGGCCCCTCAACAAACGCGGCAAGCGGGATGCTCCCTTCATGGGGCAGAGGTTAAGGCTGGCGAACATCCGGCCGGACCTCATCATCAGCAGCCCGGCCAAACGAGCCAGAAAAACCGCGAAGATCATCGCGGCACAGATCGAATACCCGGTGAAAAAGATCCAGTGGAGGGAATCGCTCTATGGCGCCGGGACCCTGACACTGCTCGGGATTCTCCGGGGGATCGCCGATCCGGTCGAGCAGGCCATGCTGGTGGGTCACAATCCCGGGTTGACTCTGCTGACGGAGTTTCTAACCGGCGAGGCGGTCGACAACATCCCCACCTCCGGGGTGTTCGCCGTAGACCTCGATATCGAATCCTGGGGCCAAATGGGAGAGGGATGCGGGATCCTGGTGTTTTTCGATTATCCCAAGAAGCATATCGGACGCTTGAGCTGATCGACACCGGACGGTCTGCCTCCGTTTTCAACCTTCTCCAGGGATATCCGTATTATAAGCCTGGGAAGTTGGGTCGATCCGGCTTCGTAGGCTCTGGATTTCAATCAATTTTTTATGAATAGAAGACCAACCCAAACCGTAATTTAGAATAAATGCGGAGAGACACATGAACGTCATAGAACTCGAAAACATCACCAAGACCTTTGGCTCGGTCACGGCAGTCGATTCCCTCTCGCTGGGGGTTCCCAAAGGCAGCATCTACGGTTTCATCGGCCCGAACGGCTCGGGCAAGACCACAACCCTGCGCATGATCATGAACATCTTCTACCCGGATTCCGGAGAGATCAAGGTGTTCGGCCAGAAACTCGACGACTCAGTCAAGGATCACATCGGTTATCTGCCCGAAGAGAGGGGCCTTTACCAGAAGATGAAGGTCCGCGAGCTTCTGCAGTTCTATGGAGAACTGAAAAGCGGCCATAAGGTCGACGGCGAGGTCGACTACTGGCTGGAGCGGCTGGACCTCGCCGATTGGGCCGGCAAGAAGGTCGAGACCCTCAGCAAAGGCATGAGCCAGAAGGTCCAGATCATCGCGACCATCGTTGCCAAGCCCGAACTCATCATACTCGACGAACCCTTCACCGGGCTGGACCCGGTCAATGCCGAGGCCATCAAGGACGTGGTCCTGGACCTGCGCTCGAGGGGAGCCACCATCATCTTCAGCACGCACGATATGAGTGTAGCGGAGAAGATGTGCGACTTCATCTTCATGATCTTCAAGGGCAAAAAGGTCCTGGACGGCACACTGGCCTCCATCCAGGACGAATACGGCAGCGACACCCTGCGCATCCTGAGCGAAGCCGGCGCCGCGGCCCTGCAGGATCTCGAGGGCGTGGACCGGGTTTCGGACTTCGGCCGCATGCAGGAGCTGCGGATCGAACCTGAGTACGACCACCAGAAGATCCTCGCGGCCATCATGGCACGGACCCGGATATTCAGCTTCGAACTCACCAAACCCACGCTGCATGACATCTTTATCCGCATTGCCGGACCCGAAGCCAAGGAGAACCATCATGCGTAAGATCCTGCGAATAGCCAAGAGGGAGTACAAGACATCCGTCCGGACCAAGGGTTTTATCATCGCGCTCGTCCTGATGCCCGTCATGATGGGAGGAAGCGGCCTGGCCATGTATCTGTTCCAGGGGCAGGTCGACACACGGGACAAGAAAG
>CBFDBC010000187.1:0-7379 GCA_965602945.1 uncultured bacterium
GGGGGAGAGGGTCGTGATGGACAGGCCGTTGTCCTTGCACACGAAGAGCACCGGAAGTTTCCATGCGGCGGCCAGGTTCATGGACTCGAGCAGCATGCCCTGGTTCATGGACCCTTCCCCGAAGAACGCCACCGCCAGCGCCTCCTCTTTTCCCTGTGTCTTCAGGGCCAGCGCAAATCCGGCCGCCGCCGGACCCGACGCGCCCACGATGCCGGATGAGGCTGCCATGTGCTTCTGGGAGAAGAGGTGCATGTGCCCGCCCTGCCCCCGGCACAGCCCGTCCGGCCGGCCCAGGAACTCCTTGAGCAAGAGGACCGGGTCCTCGCCCCGCATCAGGAGCGGCGCCGTCCCTCGGTGGTCGAGGGCCATCGCGTCGCCTTCCCGCAGCAGGGAGACCACTCCGGCCACGACACCCTCCTCCCCGATGGACATGTGCATCTCACCCGAGATCCGGCCCTGTTCCCACAGCACCTGAACCTGTTCCTCGAACAGCCGCGAGCGCAGCATCATGGCATAGAGTGCCTTGAGATCCGCGGACATGAGTCCCTCCTTCTAACGCTCTTACTCGATCCCTTCCCGGATGATGAGGACTTCACCCAGGCCCAGGTCCCGGAGTTCCGGTTCGATCCTGGCCCGGTCGCCCACCACCACGATGAGCAGTGCATCCGCCCGGATGTATTTCCTGGCCGCCTCCAAAGCGGCCCGCTCGTCCACCCCGCGCACAGCAGGCACATACTCGATCCATTCCCGGGGGGACAGGTCATAGGAAAATATCTCATCCAACTGGAAAGCGATGCCGGAGAGGGTTTCGAAGTTCCCGGGGAAGCTGTTGATCAGGTTGTCCCGGCTGGCCTCAAGCTCCGCGCCCTTCAGGGGCCGGGACCCGCCGATGTCGCGCAGCTCCTTCACGATCTCGAACACCGACTCGTCCGTGTACTGAGTCTCCACCTGAGTGAAGCACACAAAGGGCCCGGGCTCACGCGTGCCGAAGAAGAATGACGAAGCCCCGTATGTGTAGGCCTTTTCCTCCCGCAGGTTGGTGTTGATCCGGCTGGTGAACATCCCGCCCAGGGCGTTGTTGACCACCTCGCAGGCCGTGTGGTCGGGGTGGCTGCGCCGCAGGGCCAGGTTCCCCGCCACTATGGCGCTCTGGGCAGCGCCCGGCTTGTCCAGGAGGAATATCCGGATGGAGGCCGGGGGCTCGGGACGGGGGACGGAGGGCGGCTCCGCTCCCTGCCCGGACCAACCGGCAAACGCACACTCCAGCTTTTCCCGGGCTTCCGTTAGGGTGATGTCGCCCACCACAACGAAGGCGGCCTGGTCCGGCGAGTAGAAACTCCGGTAGAACCGCTGCAGGTCCCCGCGTGTGATGGCACGGATGGATGCGGCCGTACCCGATCCGGTGTAGGGCTGGGCATAGGGATGCCCCTCACCGTAGAGCCTCCGGAAGAACAGCTTGAGGGCGGTGGTGAAGGGCTGGCGGGCCTCCTGCTGGATACGGCCGAGATAGAGCTTCTTTTTACGCTCCAGCTCTTGAGCGGGAAAAACGGGGTTGAGGACGATGTCCGCCATGAGCCCCAGCCCCCGGTCCAACCGGTTTTTGAGCACATTCAGGTTGACATCCGAGCTGTCGAAACTGCTGTCCGTGCTCAGGTAGGCTCCCAGGGCCCTGGCTTCCTCGGCGATCTCCATCGCCGTGCGGCTGCCGGTCCCCTCATCCAGGAGGTCGGCCGTGAGGGCCGCGGCTCCCGGCCGTCCTGCCGGGTCGGCGGCCCAGCCGTTCCTGAACACCAGGTTCACCTGGAGCAGGGGGAGGCTGTGGTCCTCGACCACAAAGAGGCGGGCGCCGTTGGAAAGCTCGGCCTGCCGGACCTCGGGAGGAGAGAAGCCCGGCTCTGGGAGCGGGGCGGGCTCCTCAGTGCGGTCCAGCCGCTCCTCAGCGGAACTCGGGTCACCTTGAGGCAGGAATTGAACCACCACCCGTTTGTCCGGATCCAGACAGCGCCGGGCATACGCGGCGACATCGCCGGCCGTGACACGCGCGTACCGATCCAGGTCCCACTGAAAGCGTCCCGGCTCTCCCAGAAAGACGTTGTAGGCGTTCAGCATGTCGGCCTTTCCCCCGAACCCGCCCACAAGTTCCATGCCGCGGATGAATGAGGCCTCCCGGTTGGTCCTGGCCGGGGCCAGTTCCTGTTCGCTCACACCCTCGGTAAAGATCCTGCCGAGTTCCGTGTCTATGGCCGTTTCCAGCTCCTCCAGGGAATGCCCCTCCCGGGCCGTGGCTGTCACGTGGAAAGTACCCCCCAGCTCAAGGGAGCTCTGATAGGCGCTGACATCCTGGGCGATCTCCTGTTCGTATACCAGGGCCCTGTAGAGGCGTGACGTCTTCCCGGAGGAGAGTATGTCCGCCAGCAGGTCGAGCTCGGCATCCCCCGGGTTATAAAGCGCCGGCGTGTGCCAGGCCATGTACACCCGCGGCAGCTCGATCTTGTCCCTCACAACGGCCCTCTTCTCAGACCGAAGCTCCGGCGTCCAGGCCGTGAGCCTGGCCACGGGCGGCCCGGGAGGGATGGAGGCGAAGTGTTTATCGACCAGCTTCCTGGCCGATTCCGGGGCGAAATCCCCTGCAATGCAGAGCGAGGCGTTGTTGGGAGTGTAATACTGCCTGAAGAAGCCCTTCACATCCTCCAGGGTGGCTGCGGATAGGTCCTCCAGTCTCCCGATCACAGTCCAGGAGTAGGGATGGTCGGAGGGATAGAGCATCTGCATCAGGGTCTCGTTCGCCCGGCCGTAGGGCTGATTGTCTACCCTCTGCCGCTTCTCGTTCTGGACCACGCCGCGCTGGATGTCCAGCTTTTCCTGGGTCATGACCGGAAGCAGATACCCCATCCGGTCGGCCTCCAGCCACAGCCCCATCTCCAGGTAGTTGGCGGGCAGGGTGGACCAGTAGTTGGTCCGGTCGTTGCTGGTGGACCCGTTGTTGGTGCCTCCGATCCGTTCCATGGGAACGTCGAAGCTGGGGATGTGCTCGGAGCCTTCGAACATCAGGTGCTCGAAAAGGTGGGCAAATCCGGTCCGGCCCTTTTTTTCGTTCTTGGAGCCCACGTGATACCAGACGTTGACCGTGACCATGGGCAGGGACCGGTCCACGTGCAGGATGACCTCCAGGCCGTTCGGCAGGCTGTACTTCTCGAAGGAGATCTCCGGCAGCTTCTGCTGCCCAGCGGCCGAAGGCCAGGCCAAGCCAAGCATAGCCGTGCCCAGCAGGGCCAGGACCACCCAGCGTATGTTCTGCGTCTCGAATTTTCGTCCAGACCGGAAGCGCATAACACTCTCCTTCGTTTGGGATCGGGCCGCCTTGGCCGCTCAAGGGGCGGTATCCCTGTGCAGGATAACCCCGGGCAGATGTCAAATTCAAGCTTTTCTTTACATCAGGAGTGTCCCGACCCGCTCGTTTCCGGAGGGACTCCAAGCCGGACTGCACGGCCGCCGACAAAGACTTTCGCACAAAAAAAAAGGGGGCCCAGGGAGCCCCCTTTGTGCTAGCTGCTTCGCAGCGAATGAATCGCTTTAAAAGAAACCGTGGTCGAACGCCACTCCGATGCTGATGCTCAGGTAGGACAGGCCGGTGCTGTCGCCGGAGATGGTCTTCGAATTCTTGAATCCGAAGTGGTATTTGGCACCGATGTAGGCGCTCACCTCATAGCTCACAGGATACTTGATCCCGATCTCCGGGGCGAAGCCCCAGAGCCACCGGCTCTGTTCGAAGGCGACGGAAGAAACTTCCAGCCGCTCTTCATAAATGAAGCCTCCGGCGTTCAACCCCACTGACACTTGCAGGCCGCGGGGCGCACCCGTCTGATAGAAGACATTGGCCATCACGGGGAAAACATTGATGTAGCTCCAGTACTTCCCGGTGCCATGTCCCATGTACTCTTCTCCCTCGATCGGGAAGGTGCCTTCTTCGCTTCCGTTCATCACATGCCAGGCAAAATAGGCGCCGGCCCAGATGTTTTCCCGCATCTGCCGCCTGAGTTGAAAGCCGACACCACGGGCCGTCAGCGTGCCGCGACCCAGGAAATCCTTGGAGTCGGACATGGGGAGCTGAAGGTCCCAGGTCAGTACGCTGGTCCCTGTCTGGGCCAGGCCGGGCAGGTTCAGGGCTGCGACCAGGATCACGAACAGAGTGATTTTGGTTATTATGGATTTGATTGTCATTGGTATATTCTCCTGAATTCCTTGTTGGGATCTTCCCGCTATTTTCTGCCCAGGTAGGGAGACTGCTTAAACGCCTGGTCGATGTTGGTCGTGATACGCGTTGCCGTGGCCGAGGCGTTCGAGCCCAGAATGCCGTTGATCACGCCGGACCAGCTGGCATTGACCTGCTTCTCCGGCACGTTGACGTCGTCGGCACTCGCAAACTCGACGAACACCGTACCCGTGGAGTAGCTGCTGGCGACAGGATACCAGGGGCCATACCAGCCCCAGCCGGGGTAGCCCCAGCCGGGATACCAGGGGTAACCGGGCACCCAGCCGACAGAGGTATATTGTGTCTTGACCTTGCTCACGATGACCACGGAATCCGCGCCGTTGTTCTGCGGGTCCATTTCTTGCACATACCCGAGGGCTGTCATGTTCCGCACCACATCGGACAGGATCAGGCTATCGAAGCTGTCATTGGTCTCCTCAGACCCCTCGCGTACGAACACCTTGTCCGGCATGAAAAAGGTGCGGACACTGCCGAAATCGGCGCCCTGGTCGTAATACGTGAACACCAGGTCCGTATCCGCGATATTCTCGGGCCCGCCCGGATAGCAGGACCACATGGCCATGGCCAGCAGCAGCCCGGGCAATACATACTTGATTCGAGAGAGATTCTTCATCATTTCTCTTCTTGCTCCTTTATAAAATTAACTCTTCTAAAGTCCCTATTTAATACATACCATTCCACCGAATGGTTATTATACTCGCTTGAAAAACCCCCTGTCTATTGGACTTTAGGCCAATACGCCCGATCCTGCTCAGGCGACCAGGACGATGCGGAGATCCATCACATTGGTCAGAGTGGGGCCGGTGATCAGAAGGTCTCCCAGCGGCTGGAAGAACCGGTAGGAGTCGTTGTCCCGCAGGGATGTGAGGGCATCGAGCCCCTTTTCGCGAGCCCTCGCAACGGTCCGGCCGTCGGTCACGGCCCCGGCCGCGTCCGTGGGGCCGTCCGTGCCGTCCGTTCCGGCACTCAGGATCACGGTGTTTTCCAGGCCCGCGATGGCGAGGGAAGCCGCCAGCGCGAACTCCTGGTTGCGGCCGCCGTGGCCCTTCCCGCGGATGGTCACGGTGGTCTCCCCGCCGGAGAGCAAACAGGCGGGCGGTGCGATGGGGTTCCCGCTCGTGCGGATCTCGCGTGCCAGGGCGGCATGCACACGGGCCGCGTCCCGGGTCTCGCCGTCGATGGTGGAGGAGAGCAGAAGGGTATTATAGCCCAGATCTTCCGCCTTGGCCCGTGCAGCCTGCAGGGCCTGAATATTTCCGGCCACGATGAGGTTCTGGGTCTGAGCAAAAGCCGGGTCTCCCGCCTTGGGGGTCTCTGGCCGTTTCCCGCCTGCCCCCTGTTCAAGAAGGTCCAGGACACAGGGCGGCATCCGGCCGGCCAGGCCGTACCGCTCGATCACATCCAGGCAGTCCTGGAAGGTGGTGCCGTCCGGGACCGTGGGCCCGGATGCGATGCTGTCCAGGTCGTCGCCTATGACGTCCGAGAGGATGAGGGTGATCAGGGTGGACGGGTACACGGCCCGGGCCAGGAGGCCGCCCTTGATCCCGGAGACATGCTTGCGCAGGGCATTGATCTCCTGGATATTCGCCCCGCTCTCCAGGAGAAGCCGCGTCATATCCTGCTTGTCCGCCAGGGAGAGGCCTTGAGCCGGCAAAGGAAGCAAGGCGGAACCTCCACCCGAGAGCAGGCACAGGACCAGATCCCGGCTCCCGGTCGTGCCCAGGAGGGAGAGGATGGCCCGGGCCCCATCCAGCCCGGCTTCATCCGGGACCGGATGGCCCGCTTCCGTCACGCGTATGGTTTTCAGAGGGAGCACATGCCCATACTTGACGTTGATGAGCCCCTCGGTGATCCGGTCCCCCAGAGCCGCCTCCACCGCCTGGCCCATGGCCGCCGAGGCCTTACCTGCGCCCACCACAAAGATCCGTTCGAACTTAGAAAAATCATAGCTGCGCCCCCCCACGAACAGCCGGTCTCCGTTTCGTTCGACATACTTCCCGACCGCCCGGACCGGATCGACCGCCTCAAGCCCGGCCCTGAACACGGCCTGGGCATGCTCCCGCAGGCGCCTCAGCCCGTCACTACGCTCGGCCTTGCTCTCGGTCATGACGGCATTTCTCCTTTTCCGCTCCCGGTGTTCACTCTGCCTGCCTCCCGTTTTCACGAGAGATCTTTAGGCTGACCGGTGCAGGAGATCACATCGCTCCACAGCCGGCCCCCCGGTGCGATCTGTTTGCGCCTGGAAACGGCCAGGGGGATGGGGACAAGGGTGTAGCGGTGTTTCCAGTACCCCACCAGCATGTTCGTGAGGCCGGCCAGGCCGGCGTGGGCCGCATTGTGGCCCAGGAGCAGGCAGTAGGCCGAATCCTTGGCATTGGCGGGCACGCTGCGGATGGTGTAGCTGGGATCGATGTACTTGAGATTGACCGCCATGCCGGCCCGGCTGAAATGGTGCCTGATCCGGTCCCGCAGGAAAACACCTATGTCCCCCAGGAGGACGTTTCCAGAGGCATCCAACTCTCCCTGCGCTGCCAGGAGATCCTGTCCCGCTCCCTCTCCCACCACGACCACGGCATGCCCCCGGGCCTCCAGGCGCCGGCGCAGGGCCTCCAGGAAGGCCTCCAGGGAGAAGGGCACCTCCGGGACAAGGCAGAAGTTGACATCGTTGTGGGCCAGGGAGGAATAGGCCGCGATGAACCCGGAATAACGTCCCATGAGCTTGACCAGGCCCACCCCGTTCCGCGCCCCCTCTGCCTCGGTGTGGGCCGAGTAGATCGCTGTCCGCGACTCCCCGACCGCCGTGTCGAAACCAAAGGACTGCTCCACGAAGGAGATGTCGTTGTCGATGGTCTTGGGTACCCCCACTATCCCGATCTTGAGCCCGCGCCGCCCGATCTCCTCGACTATCGCCCGCGCCCCTCTGAGGGTCCCGTCACCTCCGATGGTGAAGAGAAGCCGCACGTTCATCCGCTCCAGAGTGTCGACCATCTCTCCCACGTCCTGGGACCCGCGCGACGATCCCAGCACGGTCCCACCCTCCTTGTGGATATTCTTGACCACATCCGGGGTCAGCTCCAGGGGCGTGTGGCCGTACCTGGGGGACAGG
>CBFDBC010000188.1:0-7366 GCA_965602945.1 uncultured bacterium
ATCCGCTTCCGGGATCGTGCGCCTGCTGTCGCGTGAGTTCGTGACCCTGGTCGTGTTGGCCAATGTGATAGCATGGCCGGCCGCCTACGTCTTCCTCAGCCGATGGCTTTCGAACTTCGCCTACCGAATGCAGGTCGGATGGGTCGTATTCGCCGCGGCCGGGGTGCTTGCCCTGCTCATTGCCCTGCTCACTGTGAGCTTCCAGGCGCTCAAGGCCGCCCTGGCCGATCCTGTCGCCTCCCTCCGCTATGAATAGGCGCTCCGACCACTTTAAGTAGTTGATATTGAATCAAATAAAGCCTTAGAAGGCCACTTATTTTGCCTTAAACGCGCACTTTTGCCCCCCAAACCATACGTTTAAGCCTAAATCGAACATCGGGCAGCAATTGGATGAAACGTCCTCATATTTCGTTCGCTGCCGGCGAAGAGGTGTACATGAACGGAATATGAATAAGGAAAGCCTGTTCTCTTTGGCAGGATTGATATCCGGTGCCGATAAATGTAAGATGAAAAATTCTTTATTTAACGGACTTTTTGGAGGGAGGAGAGCGATGACGAAGAATGCCCTGAAAATCGGACTGCTGCTTATGCTTTTGGCCTGCCTTGGCCTCGGTGCGATCGCCGAGGAAAAGGCCAAGGATCCCAATCAGACCATGGATCCGGCCCTTTTCAGCAAGCTCGAGTACAGGTTCATAGGCCCCACCCGCGGCGGACGCGTGACGGCCGTGACCGGCATCCCCGACCAGCCCATGACTTTCTTCATGGGGACCACGGGCGGCGGCGTCTGGAAGACAACCGACGGCGGGATCACCTGGAACAACATCTCCGATAAGTTTATCAAGGTGGCCTCTATAGGCTCTGTCGAGGTGGCCCTCTCCGACCCCAATGTCATCTATGTGGGGACCGGTTCGGCCAGCCCCCGAGGGAACATCTCGACCGGCAGGGGGATCTACAAGTCCACCGATGCCGGCAAGACCTGGACTCTGGCCGGCCTGGACAGCTTCCTCCAAGTTGGCAAGCTCCAGATCCATCCTCAAGACCCGGATGTGGTCTATGCCGCGGTCCTGGGCAACATCTTCGGCCCCGGGCCGGAGAGAGGGGTTTATCGCACCACCGACGGGGGGCAGACCTGGGAAAAGGTGCTGTACGTGGACGAAAAGACCGGCTGCATCGACCTGGTCATGGATCCCTCCAACCCGCGCATCCTCTACGCCGGCTTCTGGCAGGCGGAGCGCAAGCCCTGGACCATAATTGACGGAGGCGAAAAGGGCGGCGTCTGGAAGACGGTCGATGCGGGAGAAACCTGGAAGCGCCTCGAAGGCGGGCTGCCCGACGGCGTCGTAGGGCGCGTGGGCATCGCTGTTTCCCCGGTAAATCCGGACCGCGTCTGGGTGATCCAGGAGGCCGAGGACGAGAAAAAGGGCGGTATCCACATGTCCGAGGATGCGGGCGAAACCTGGAAAAAGGTCAACCGTGATCACAACTACCGGCAGCGCGCCTGGTATTACACACGGATCTTCGCCGATCCTCAGAACGAACACACCGTCTATGTGCTCAACACGGGTTTCTACAAGTCCCTGAACGACGGCAAGGAATTCCAGCGCATCCGCACACCGCATGGCGACAACCACTGCCTCTGGATCAACCCGAACGATCCCGACATCATGATCCAGAGCAATGACGGAGGCTCCAACGTGACCTTCAACGGTGGGCGGTCCTGGTCGACCCAGATGAACCAGCCCACGGCCGAGATCTACCGGGTGACCGTGGACAACCGGTTCCCCTACCGCGTGTACGGCGACCAGCAGGACAACTCCTCGATCTCCATCCTGAGCCAGGGACGGCCCTCCCAGGAGTTCTATTCCGTGGGCGGCGGCGAAAGCGGCCATATCGCGGTCGACCCCCGCAACCCGGATGTGATCTATGCCGGGAACTACATCGGGATCATTACCAGGCTCGATCGAAAAAACGGCCACTCCAAGCGCATCGACGCCTACCCCGAGCTGGCCGACGGCATCGCCCCGCGCGACCTCAAGTACCGCTTCCAGTGGAACTTCCCCATCCGTATCTCTCCCCATGATCCCGACATGCTTTACATCACCTCCAACCATGTCCACCGCTCTCGTGACCAGGGCCTGACCTGGGAGGTGATTTCCCCCGATCTCACCAACGAGATCGATGCCTATCTCGACCGGCCCGGCGGCCCCATCCAGCACGACGCCACCGGAGTCGAGACCTACTGCACCATCTTCGCCTTCGAAGAGTCTGCACTGGAGCCGGGCGTGCTGTGGGCCGGCTCGGATGACGGGGGGGTCCACGTCACGCGCGACAACGGCGCCAACTGGAACGAGGTCACACCCAAGAAAATGCCCGAGGAAGGCACGGTCAACATGTTCGACCTTTCCCCCACACGGCCCGGTCGTGTGCTCATGGCCGTGTACCGCTACCGCGACAACGACTTCCGGCCGTACATCTTCCGCACCGACAACCATGGAGAATCCTGGGAGCTACTGACCGACGGCAAGAACGGGATCCCCGCCGACCATTTTGTGCGTGTGGTCCGCGAAGACCCCGACCGCGAGGGCCTGCTCTACGCCGGCACCGAGTTCGGGATGTTCGCCTCCTTCGACGCCGGCAAGCACTGGCAGGAATTTCAGCTCAACCTGCCGGTGACACCCATCACCGACCTTTTGGTCTATCGCAAGGACCTGGTCGTGTCCACGCAGGGGAGGGCCTTCTGGATCCTGGACGACATCGGATTCCTGCATCAGGTCCAGCAGGAAGACATGGAAAAGGCCATGGCCCTCTATAAGCCGGAGGATCCCTACCGGACCCAGGTGCGCGGGACACTGGGACGGCTCGCTGTCTATGCCCGTTTCCAGGAAAAACCAGAAAAGTTCAAGCTGGAGATCCTGGATGCCGGGGACAATGTCATCCGTACCTACGACAAGCTCAAGGCTGAAGAGGGACTTAATCGCTTCTCCTGGGACCTTGCCCACAAGCCGCCTGAGAAGATTGATAAAGCCATCATCTCGCTCAGCAGCACAGGCGGACCCCGGGCCGTTCCCGGTAGTTATGCGGTGAGGCTCACGGTCGGCGAGGAAAGCCTGACACAGCCATTCGAGGTGCTCAAGGACCCCCGTTGGGAGCGCATCTCCGTGGCCGACCTCCAGGAACAGTTCGATCTTCAGGTGGAAGCGGGGAAGGCATTCACTCAAAGCCACGATCTGATCAAGGATGTGCGTGACATCCGCACACAGGTCAAGGACATCTCCTCCAGGGCGGAAAAGGCCGGCTACAGCGAGGATGTCAAGACGGCGGCGGAAGAGCTGAACAAGAAGCTGACCGCCCTCGAGGAAGAGCTGATCCAGACCAAGAACGAGAGCGGCCAGGACCCCATCAACTACCAGGTCAAGCTCGACAACCAGCTGGCCTATGTGTATTCCTCCGCGCAGTCCCAGGATTCCAAGCCCAACCGGTCAATCCGGGAGCGTTATGAGGAGCTGAAGGCCCAGCTGGACAAGGCGGCCGAAACCTTCCAGGCGCTGGAATCCGAGGATCTCAAGAATTTCGAGAAGCTCCTACAAGACAACAGCATCCCCCGCATCATCTATAAAGAGAAGAAATAGGCGGGCCTAGAGACGCTGCAGGATCGCGGCCGTGCTCACCACCTCGGCGTACGATCCGGCCAGCGCGCTCAAGGTGGAGGCGTGCACATCCTGCGCGCTGACCTCCCTGTCCCCGAATTTCAGTGCCCTGGTGGCGCAGGCATCGTGGGCCACGATAACCTCGAAGTCATAATCGCGGGAGGCGCGGGCGCCCGCTTCCACGCACATGTGGGTCTGCATCCCGCAGATCACCACGGCCTCGATCTTATTCGCCTTGAGGAACTTAAGCAGATCCGTGCCCTTGAAGGCGTTGGCGTGGTCCTTGGAGATGACCTTCTCCCCCGCCTTGGGTGCGACATCCGCATGGATCTCGCCCCCCGGCTCGAAATTGTGGCGGACATGGACCACCAGCCTCCCCTTTTCGCGAAATCCCTGCAGCAGCGCCTGTGCATTCCGGCCGGCCTTCTCGGGCTCGACCAGCGGCATCCTTCCTCCCGGGAAGTAGAAGTTCTGGATGTCGATGAGCAACAGGGCCGCGTCTCCCAGCGTCTCTTTTTCTTGGGCCTGCGGTGTCATTATCAGGGACAGGCTCATGCACAGGACGATGATCAGGGCTGGTATGGTCTTCATGTCGGATCTCCTTTTTCTGTGTTATAGGGATATAAGGGATTTGTCAAGGCGAAAGCGATGGTTTAAGATTCAAATGACCATGAAAAAGAAACACACAGTCGTTCTGTTTGGTTTTGTTCTCTGTTTATTTGTGACGGTTGCCTTTGCCCAGGAAGAAAAGCCGGTTTTCCCGGGTGCCCATGAGCGCACTCCCTCTCTCTCCCAATATTTTTCCTGGATCAACAACACCAACGAAGGAAGCACGGAGCGGCAGACCCTCGTCAACCTGGACTTCTTCCGGTGGTTGAAAGAGGAATATGGGATGCAGCTTGATATCTACGTGATCAGCGCCGGCGCCATAGACAAGGCCCGCTGGTACGGCAGCATGGAGTCTCCCGAGTTCAGGCGTCAGTTTCCCAACGGGTTTGAGACCATATTCCGTGCTGCCGAAGCCATGGGAACCCGGCTGGGCACATGGGGAGGCCCGGACGGCTTCGGCGATTCCCCGGAGGAGGAGCAGGCCCGCATAGACATGATGGTCGCGCTGTGCCGGGATTACAGGTTCCAGCTGTTGAAATTCGATGCGGTTGTGGGTCAGCTGCGGGACGAAAAACAGGACGCATTTATCAGGATGATGACGGAGTGCCGGAGATACAGCCCAGACCTGATCCTTCTCAACCACCGCCTCAATCTCAACCGGGAGGCCAAGAAACATGTGACCACATCCCTCTGGGAGGGGGCTGAGACCTACATCGATGTCCACATGTTCAATCGGGGCTTGACCGCACCCCATCACAGGGCCGGTGCCCTGTCGCGAGACCTGGTGCCCGGGCTCAATCGCCTGACAGAAGACCACGGGGTGTGTCTCTCCTCCTGCCTCGATTACTGGGAGGACGACCTGGTTCTTCAGGCCTTCAACCGCACGCTCCTGCTCTCTCCCCAGCTCTATGGAAATCCCTGGTTCCTCCGGGACGACGAGTACCCGAAACTTGCCCGAATCTTTAACCTCGCCCGAAAGTATGGGAAGATCATGGTCGAAGGCATCGTCTTGCCCGAGGACAGATACGGGCCCAAGGCGGTCAGCCGGGGGGATGGAGACACGCGATTGATCACACTCCGGAACCTCGCCTGGGACCCGTTTGAATCGACCCTGAAGCTGGACGAGGAGATCGGGCTGGAATCGGGGGGAGCGGTCGAGGTCCGCCTCCTGCACCCGGTCGAGCGGATAGTGGGTGTTTTCCAGAGGGGAGACGAGATCCCGATCACCGTCCAGCCTTTCCGTTCCGCTCTTGTGTTGGTCACTCCCCCCGGTCGGGGTGGTGTAGGAATCCTAGGCTGCGACTATGACGTGATCCGTGCTGTCCCGGGAAAGCCCATGGAAATCGCCGTGAAAGGGATGCCCGGCACGGCCCGTTCCATACACCTCCAGCCCGGAGGCGGGCGTTTCAGCAGAGCGGTCCTTGACGGGAAAGAGATCCCGGAACTGTTGGAAGGAAAGGCTGTCCCGGTGTCTTTCCCGGGCGCACCCCTGACCGAGGCCTATCACAGGAAGCTCGCCGACCTGGACCCGGTCTCGATACCCGCGGATGCGGAGGCACTTTATGAGGCCACCATGTTCGCGGCCGACAACAATGCTCTGGAGGTGCGTTCTCTGCTGAGATCGGGTGAAACGGACATCTCCGAGGTCAAGGCCGCGCGGGATTCCTTCCTGAAGCAGGAGCTGTTCATAGATAGGGGGCTCTGGGACCGATACATGTTCGATGGGGACCTGAACACGGCCTTTTATGTAAGCAGGCGGTGGCGTACTTCCAGTGCGATCAACAGGGGTTCTTTGCGGCTGGACTTCGGGGTCCCGACCTCCATGGACGAGTTGGTCATAAACATGGGGAGCGAAGACGCCCTCCAACCCTGGAAGACAGATGAAGCCGTATTCCTGGAAACTTCCTCTGACCTGGCCGAGTGGACGGCCCGAAAGATCCTGGCCGGCAAGGTCATGAGAGTAAAGCTCGATCCTTCCAACCCTATCAGGTATATCCGCTTTCGAGGATTCCCGGAACGGATCCTGGAGGTTGATGGCTTCCTGGAGGGGATGCCGCTCGACAGGTCGAAATGGAGGGGGTCCCACCTGTTCAGCCCCTTCAGCCGGATCAAGGTCTTTCGTGCCTGGGAGTCGTCGTTTAAGCTGGATCAGATCCCAAGGGGCAGCTATTTGGCCGTCGCCCTCGAAGGAAAACACGGTATCGAAGGCGCCTACGCGGCCGTCCGCGTCGATGGCAAACCTGTCGGAGCCCCGGACAGGAGCCCATCCTATCCGGGGAATCCCTGGGAAAACACCATCGACAATACAGCGTCCCACTACACGTACTATGTGCCCCTCGATGAGGATATGATCGATCGAAAGATCGATGTGGTCGTGTTGGGGCTTGATGAAGAACACCTGGATTTCAAGCCCAGCCTCTACATAACCGCCTACCCTCCTCCCTATGTGGCGAAACAGCTTCTGCTGTACAGATAAGGAGGCAGGATCACTCGAACTTCAGCGTTTCCGACGGATCCGTGCTGGCTGCCTTGACGGCCTGGAAGCTTATGGTCAGCTGGGCGATGAGCAGCGCCGCCGCCCCGGCCAGCAGGAAGATCCATACCTCGACTCCGATCCGGAAGGAGAAGTTCCGCAGCCAGCTGTACATGATGTAATAGGCCGCCGGCAGGGCAAAGACAAACGCGATCAGGATGAGCCGGGCGAAGTCCTTGCTGAGCAGGACCACGATCTTCGAGGCCGTGGACCCCAGCACCTTGCGGATGCCGATCTCCTTGGTGCGCAGCTCCGCGGTGTAGGCCGAAAGCCCGAACAGCCCGATGCTGGCGATCACGATCGCGAGGACCGAAAAGATCCCGAAGATCTGCCCGGAGGTCTGCTCGTTGTGGTAGAGCTCCCCCAGCTTGTCATCCAGGAAATAGGAGCTGAAGGGCTGCTCCGGGGCGAACTTGTTCCAGGTTTCCTCCAGCGATCCCAGCACGGAACTGGTGTTCTCCGGCCGGAAACGGACGTTCAGCAGCGGGTATATCCCCCGCTGGCGCTCTGGAGCGCCCTCGAATGAGAACAGCGCAAAGGAATCGATGTCCTCATGCAGGGAGTTGTAGTGGAAGTC
>CBFDBC010000189.1:0-7345 GCA_965602945.1 uncultured bacterium
CGCGCGGGCAGAGGATGAGGTGGACGCCCTGATCTCCATAGGCCCGGGCATGCTGGAAGAACCACAGCTCGGAGCAGATCAGGAATCCCAGGGCGATGCCCGCTGTCCCTTGAGCGGTGAAATCTCCGCTGCCTCTCCCATACCAGGTCGCCTCCCAGAATCCCTCTTCATCCGGAAGGTGGTACTTGTCATGAACCTCCGAGTATCCGGACTCGGAGGAGAACACGAATGCCCTGTTCCGCCTCTCTCCCGCATCATCGACCGGTGCCGTGCCACACACGACCGCTGTCCCCAGCTCGGACAGACGCCTTTTCCATTCAACATGGGACTTCACGGCGGCCTGCCAGATAGCCGGATCAAAGTCACGGCGCCAGGCAAACCAGGGATCGAACGTCATCTCCGGCAGCAGCACCAGATCGCTTTCATTATCTTGGACATGGCGGACGAGTGCGGCCCAATCCAGGGAAAATCTCTCACGGGAATCATGGAGCTCACAGACCGTGACCCTCATGCCCCTTTCTTCCCCAGCAGGAACTTGTTCATGCAGTACTCGATCAAGCGGGCGGACTGCTCATAGGCGCGCCGCGGGCGGCCGAAGGGATCGTCGATGTCCCAAAAGACCAACCTCTCGCCCAATCCGGGGAAGCGTGCCGTGAGAGCCTCATACACGTAGGCGTCGAGCGCGATGATCCAGTGGTAATCCTCCAGGCTGAACGCGAAGACATCACGCGTCCCGTGGCCGGAGATATCCACTCCGTAGAGATCCTCCATAACCTCGACCGCCTCAGGCTGCGCCCCCTCGAACGCGGGCGCCAGGCCGGCGCTTTCCACGCGAACCCCTTCACCGAGCAGCTTGCGCGCCAATCCTTCGGCCATGGGGGAACGGCAGGTGTTACCGTAACAGACGAACAGGAAACTCTGGCCGGGTTTCCATTCGATCGTGTGGGGCATGGATCTAGTGTAAGACTTAGGAGAATAATAATCAAACCCGGGCAAGAAAGGTGAAAGGGTTCTTAACGCCCTTTTGCCGCCGCCAGACGTTTCTCAGCGTCTCGCTTTTCCGGGAGCTTAGGGTCTGCATTCTGCCATAGATCCAGGAACCTCTGGTAGCCACTGCTGGCGATGTCGTACAGCCCATATTCTTCCCTGATCTTGCCCAGCTTGTAATAGATCTTGGCATAGAGGTCGCCGTACAGCAGCCGCCCGGATGACAGGTCTCTGGCATTCTCGAACTCCTCCAGGGCCTTTATGGGATTGTCAGCCGCGTAGTAGGCCTCAGCCAGGGCGTCGATGAATAGGGCATGGTCGTTGGAAAAATGCCATGGGGCCCCCTGGGGCGGAAGCAGCCCGACAGCCTGGACGAAGTGCTCCACTGCCTGTCCCGGATTGTTCCGGGCCATCTCGATCTTCCCCATGAGATGATAGTAGTAGCGCATCCGGTCCTTGACCGGTCCCTTCTCGCACAGGCCTTTGAGGCGCTCGGCGGTGCGCTGGGCATCCCGCATGCGATTGAGGGCCAGGTAGCAGAGCCCTCGGTAGTGGAGAGCATCCCGGGGCAGGTCCATGGTTTCTCCTTGGACGGCTATGCTCCAGGCGGCGTCACACTGCTGCATGGCTCTGGTTGCCTTTCCGGTTTCAAGATATACTCTTGCCGTGTCCAGATGGAGGCGATACTTCCAGCTCATCTCTTTGGAATCGGCCGCCAGGCGTAGACCCTGGGTCAGATTCTCCAGGGCCTTGGCGAACTGCCCTCCCAACAGGGCTACGTCGGCCAAACGTTTCCTTCCCCAAAGCTGGGCGATGGGCTCTGGGTCCTGCAGGAGCTGGTTGAATACCGCTTCGGCGGCTTGCAGTTCACCCTGCATCAGGAATATCTCGCCCTGCATGCGGGTCAGTGTGTATGCGGACCCAAGCTTTTGGCCCCGCTTGACCTCTTCCAGCGCGCTTTCATAATCTCCCTTCAAGAGGAAGATCCATGCCAACTGGAAACGGGTTTCCTGGGAATCGAAGGAATCCCGGGAAGAGGACCGGAGGGTTTCGATGGCACTCTCGAAATCCTGCTGCAGCGCATCGACCTGGGCCATTCCCAGGATGAGGTTCCGGGACGTGGCCGGGTTTTGAAGGCCGGCCCCGAACCGCTGCCGGGCTAGGTCCCATTCACCCATGCGGCTGTGAAGGACCCCGAGGTTGGCGCTGGCCCGGGAGTCATCGGGATAGAGCTCGATCAAACGGGAGTAGACCTTGAGAGCTATGTCATAAGTCTTTTCCGAGCGGCGGTAGAATTCACCCTGCAGGTGCATCCGCTCCTGTTCCGAGAGGCGGTCCACCAGCCTCTGGGCGGCCTGGCATTTTTTCCAGCCCTGATAGAGGTAGCCCAATGCGGTGTATGACTCAGCCGCATCGACATAGGCGGCCGCAAATTCCGGATCCAGTTCGATCGCCTGCTCGAAGGCGGTGATGCTGTCCCGGTAATCCTGATTCCATTGATGCCATTGTCCGGCGGCGTAAGACCGGTAGGCCTCGGGGGAGGCTGTCGTATACTCCTGAAAAACCCTGTCGGCTCCAGAGGTGTCTACCACAACTTCAGCCTGCGCCATCCCCTCCTTCAGCAGGTGAGTGATATCATCCACCAGATCGAGCAGTCCCTGCGATTCGGCAACTTCAAAACTCCGGGAGATCAGGCTGCGGCCTTTGGACGCTTCCTTGAGATCCATCTGGATCACGAGCCTCCCGTTCGCCCGGCTCAATTGCCCTGATCCGAGATAGAAGGCGCCTGTGCGCCGCGCGACCTTCTGGAGGTCCGCCGTGGACAGTTCCTTCCTCACGGATTCCAGCATACCCAGTCCTTTGAGGGCACTGTGGAGCTGGTCTCCGGGAACTACCTCGAAGGAAGAGGCCTGGGAGAGGTCGGTGATCAGAGCCTGACCAAGTGCCCTGCCCCAGGTATCGTGTTCTCGGTCATCCGTGTCATTGACGATACCCAAGACAGCCAGGCGCGGTTGACCCGAGGGAGATACCATGGGTCCCAGGTCCCCGGAACCGGGCCTGATAACCATCAGGGTAGCCAGGATCCCCAGCACAGCAATGGCGATCACGAACAGGAACGGAACGGAGCGGTGCCGGGCCTTGAACTTGAATGCCAGCCAGCGCGGCGGGACCTGAGCGGCCGGTTGAGGCGCGGGGCTCTCCTGTTTACGAACCGGAGCGGGGCCAGGTTCTTCTGTGCTGAGTGAGGCGGGAACCGACGCGTTGACTCGGGGGGCCAGAGCCGGAGGCGATACGGCCGAGGGCTGCAAAGAACCAGGCTTGTGCGGCGGCGTTAAGGGAGCAGGCCCTGTCTTCACCTCAGGCGTTTCTGAGGGAACCGGCCGGGTCGGAGGTCTTACTTCAGGCTTTACCAAAGGAACGAGCTTCTTCGGCCCGGGGGAAGGGATCATGACCTCGGTCCGGAGAGGTCTGACTTGACCGGGAGCCGGCATGGCTCCAACCGGTGCCGGTTTGTCTTTCCCCGGAGCTGGGAGACTGGGGAGGTGTGAGGGCTCGGCTTCAGATGGTGAGGTTCTGGGAGCAAGAGGAATAGGCCCTTTGGGGGTCTGCGGCATCATGGCCGGAGGCGCCTGTTCTCTTCCGGGAAGCGGTCTGGTTTTTGTGGGCATAGGGCCCGCAGGAGCTGGTTTGCCAACGGCAGATTTTGGTGTAGGTCCGGACGGGGAAGGAGTCATTCCGGATGAAGGAGGAGCGACGCTGGCAGACGGCGGAGCAGATTGGGTCATGGGCGGTGTGACTCTGGGCGAGGGAGGGGTAACCTGGGTTGTAGGCGGTGTGACTCTGGGAGAGGGGGGAGGCGGTCCGGCCGGAAGCATCGCCACATTGTCCCGAGGCTCTTCCTTAACCGGAGGTTTTTTGGCCTCGGCGGTGGGCTTTTTCGCCGGAGCGGCCTTTTTCTGCTTGGGTGCTGCCGGCGTTTTTGCCGCCTTCGCTGAAGCAGGCGCGGGCTTACTCGCCGCTTTCTTGGACTTGGGCGACGTTTTTTTTCGCCGGGCAGCAGATTTTGCTTTTTTAACTTGAGTTTTTGCCGGTTTTGCAGGGGTTTTTGGCGGCTTTTCAGCTTTATCGGGGGGCGTTTCGGGCTTGGGTGTGGCTGCGGGCTCCGGCCCCGGTTTTTCTTGACCATGGTTGCTGCTCCGCGAAAAATGCAGGGGCTTCCCGCATTTCAGACAGAACGCGCTCGTAGCGAAGTTATCGAATTCACAATTCGGGCATCTCATTAGATATCTCCCTTTAATTGTAAAATCAGTATACTTGGGCCTAATCTTAAACAAATCGCCTTTTGGGATGATTCAGGGGGTGAATTTTGCAAACAGTTTCCGTATATCTCCGTAATAGGTTAGTATAGAGGACTTACAGGACGGAGCAACATGCCCAAGAACAATGCGGGAGACGGACTGCAGCGCCGGCTGGGTCTTTTCCCGGTGACCAACATCGTTGTTGCCAACATGATCGGTGCCGGCATATTCACGACCTCAGGTCTGCTGATGCAGGACCTGCACAATCCCCTCTTGATGATCGTGCTGTGGATCATAGCCGGAGTTGTGGCTCTGTGCGGCGCCCTCTGCTATGGCGAGGTGGGAGCGGCCATCCCCCGTGCAGGAGGGGAATACACATTCCTGTCCAGACTCTTCCATCCATCCCTGGGTTTTCTGAGCGGCTGGCTGTCATTTTTCGCCGGATTTTCCGCCCCCATCGCATTTTCGGCCATGGGATCCATCGCACACCTCACACGGGCTTTTCCGGGTCTCCTGCGCCTGGGACTGGCGGACGCCGATCTCGAGAGTATGGTGCTCAAGAAGGTCTACGCCATCGCGGTGATCGCGATCTTCACCCTGGTCCACATGCGCGGGATCGTGTTCGGTGCCGGTATCCAGAATTTCCTGACCATCCTCAAAGTGGTGCTCATCGTGGGGCTGATCGTGTTCGGACTTGCTTCCGGAAAAGGCGACACATCTCACTTCACATCAGGAGGTTTCGATCTCGGCTTTTCCGGTTGGAAAGTCATAGGCCTCTCACTTATGTGGATCATGTTCGCGTACAGCGGATGGAATGCCTCCGCCTACATCGGATCGGAGATCAAGGACCCGGCCAGGAACCTGCCGCGCTCTCTCTTCCTGGGCACCAGCATCGTGATCCTGCTTTATGTGGGCCTCAACCTGTTCTACATATACGCCATCCCGCCCCCTGAGATGGAGGGCGTGATCTCAGTCAGCAGCATGGCCGCCGGAAACGTGTTCGGCAGCTCTTTCGAGATGGTCATCTCCATACTGATCTTCTTTGCCCTGTTCTCCTCCCTCAGCGCCTTCATCATCCTGGGTCCGCGCGTATATTTTTCCATGGCCAAGGACGGCCTGTTCTTCAAGTTCGCCGCAGAGATCCATCCGGTGCATCAGGTTCCGTACAAATCCATCCTGCTTCAGGGCGGTATCGCCTCAGTGCTGGTCCTCTTGGGGACTTTCGAGCAGATCCTGACCTACATGGGATTTTCCCTCGGGATTTTCCCGATCCTGGTGGTCCTGGGCGTCTTCAAGCTCAGGCGCTTGGGAACCGGCTCCTACCGGATGCCTGGCTATCCCCTGGCCCCGATCGTATATGTGCTCTTCGGGATCACGATCCTGATCCTGGCCTTTATGCAGAGCCCCCTGATGGCTTCCATCGCGCTGGGGACCACGGCGCTGGGCATACCCGCATTCTTTATTTTTAAACGAAGGAATAAGGAAAATGAGACCACGCCTTAGGCACCTGTGTGCCGTCGCCGCGGTGTTCATTGTGTTCCCGTCCATTCCCAGGGGATCCGCCCAAGCCACTCAGGCCGAAGACATCGACAACAGGGTGCAGGCATTTCTGGAAAACCACCAATACCAATGGCGCTATGAAAACGTGGCCGAAGAAGACGGGAGGGTTCTGTTCAACCTCATCGTCGAGAACAATTACACGCAGGCGCTGGATATCGGAACCTCTACGGGGCATTCCGCCATCTGGATCGCCTGGGCCCTGAGCAAGACCGGCGGGCGCCTGATCACAATCGAGATCGACGAGTACCGACAACAGAAAGCCCTCGAGAACTTCAAGAAAGCCGGGCTGAGCGATTACATCGATGCGCGGCTGGCGGATGCGCACGAATTGGTTCCCCAGCTGGAGGGTCCCTTTGACTTCGTCTTCATCGATGCCGACAAGAACTGGTATACCAGCTATGCAAAGGCGGTCTTGCCCAAGCTGACGACAGGCGGCTGCATCACCACGCGCAACGTCCGCAATCTCTTCTACATGCGGGGGATCCGGGAATTCCTCGACTATGTCCAAAGCGTCCCCGAACTCGAGACTACGATCGATGAAAGGAGCCGCTCCGGTATATCGATAAGCTACAAGCGGGACAAAATCAAAAAGTATCCGGTGTGGGAGTGATGGGAAATTCCCGCCTCTTTATCACGACCAGGGTGATGTCATCACTCTGCGGCGAACTGCCGGTGAACTCGGAGATCGCTGCCAGGATCGCGCTCTGAATCTCTCTGGCAGTGCCGGTCCTGTTGGCCTTGATCACCTCGATCAGCCTGTCTTCGTCGAACAAGTGGCCGGCCATCGTGTCCAGCGTTGAATCCACGGCCTCCGTTATCCCGTCGGTAAAAAGGACCAGGACATCCCCCGGTTCCAGGGTGACCGACTGCTGCTGGTATTCCTGATCGGTCAGGAATCCAATGAGCAAACCTCCGGTCCCGAGCCGATCGATGTGACCGTCGCTTCTCAGGAGCATCGGCGGGTTGTGGCCCGCATTGGTGGAAGTAAAGACAGATCGAGTGCGGTCCAGGATGCCGTAGAAAAATGTCGCGAACATGTTGGGATCGGTGGAATCCACCAGCAGGTTGTTGATGCGGGCCATGACCTCACCCACCTCTCTTGGTTTGATCACCTGGGCATGCAGGCTGGCCTGCAGGTTGGCCATGAGCAGGGCGGCGGGGATCCCCTTCCCTGAGACGTCAGCGATGGCGATGCCGAGATGCCCTTCTCCCATGTCCAGAAAATCGAAGTAGTCGCCGCCCACCTGCTGGCTGGGCAGGCTGGTCCCCGCGATCTCGAATCCCGGAATGTCCGGCATGCTGTGGGGCAGCAGCCTCTCCTGGATCTTGCGGGCGGTTTCGAGCTCGCTCTCGAGCCGCTCACGGGCAATGGCCTCCTCGCGTCCCTTTTTCACGGCTTCCGCCATCTCATTGAAGGACGCAGCCAGGTCGCCCAGTTCGTCCTCGTTGGGAAGCTCGATGCGGGCGTCCAGGTCCCCTTCGGCGATGCGCCGTGTGCC
>CBFDBC010000190.1:0-7284 GCA_965602945.1 uncultured bacterium
TTTTGGTTGGCGACTGGGACTTCCGGTAATCGCCTGGATTCCTGATTTCCAGCACAAGCGAGAAGGGATGGTGGAGATATTTGAAGCCGAGGAGCAGCGGCTTTTGCGAACGATTGATGAGAGCGGATGGAAGTTCGGAGACATCGAGCTTGTCCAGGCCTTCCTGCTCGGACAGGGTAACTTCTGAAGCGCTCTTGAGTTCGACTCCCAAGAATCCTTTTTCCCTGACCGCGTCCTGTATGGCAAACCCGGCGAAGTCGAACACCGTGCTGGAATCGGATAGAATCTTCTCAGCGGTCACATGGAGGACAAAACTGCCCTTCTTGGGGTAGGCGAAAAGGACCTCCAGGTGCGAGAAGCCTTTGACCTCGACCTCGCGCCAATCTTCGATCCCATTTCCGCTGACAGCCAGGATATTGTACCCGGCTGGAACCCTCACGGCCATGGAAGAAATGGTGTTCTGAAGGATCGAAAGAGAGATGGCTGTCGAGACTTTCAGGGCGTCATCCTCGATGGAGAGCAGGTTGAGGCTCTCGGCATAGACCTTGGCCGGACCCTTTTTGACTTCCCTGGGCCTCTTGCGCCAGCGGATGGTGATGGCATTCGAAGGGGACAATAGAGCCGACACATGGGTAAGGCTTCCCCGTTCCGAGACTTCCAGCTCCTGGGCGTTCAGGACCTCTACGTCTATGTTTTTGTATGGGATGTCGAATTCCAGGCTGGTGACTGCCGTGGAGGGGATGGGAAACGAGACTGTGCGTGGGCCTGGCTGGTCGGCGGATATCAGGGAGAAGTCGATCTCGATCCTGTGTCTGCCCGTGTCACGCGTTGTCAGGGTGTGCCTGTTCCCCTCGAGCACCACCAGGGCCTGTTTCCCGTCGAAAAGGGCCCTTTTCAGCGCGATATTGACAGGGAAAAACGGGATTTTCAGATACTGGTTTGTCTGGCGCTCGAAGATCTCCACAGAATATTCCACGGAGAACTTTGCGCTCCCGTCCGAGATTCTTCCTGTGTAGGCTCCTTTTGGCAGCAGGTAGTCGGCAGGGGGATGGATGATCGGATCCGTCGGGGGCTTCATACGGTTGAGGAGCCGCTTGAACTGTTCCCTCGTGAGGACGACCTTCTCATCCTTGAGCTGGAAGGGAGGGGCGTGTTTGAGGCCCGTCTGCCGCAGGATAAGCTGGAATTCACTCCAGGATAGAACAAATTCGTCCTTGTCGAGCTCCAGGAGTTTCCGAAATTCCTCCCAGGGGATCCGGACGTCACCCTCTTTAGAAACGTCCTGCGCGTACACGGTGGTCACGCCGGCAGGGAGACCTAAAAGGATAACCACAAGAACGGCCAGTAAAGGACTTGCTGCTTTGCTTCCTGATCTTTTTTTCATTTTTAAATCCTCCTGAAAACAATATACCGGTTCCTGAAACTGGGGTTGTCACCAGGGGGTAAAAGGTATGTAAAAAGAATGTGAACTCTGGAAAAAGATCAGACTAGGGCGATGAGAGGAAGCGGTAGCCGACTCCGTGGACAGTCTGTATGAACCGGGGACTGGCGGGTTCGTCCTCGATCTTCCGGCGCAGCTTGGCAATGTGCTGGTCCAGTGTGCGTGTGGTCCCCAGGTAGCGGATGCCCCAGATCTCATCCAGCAGCGTGAATCTCTCGACGACTTCGCCGTCACGGCCCACAAAAAACCGGAGGAGTGCCAGCTCGCGGGCCGACAGGGAGAACGTCTTCTTGCCTTTCTTGCCGCCGTAGGTTTTCGGGTCGATGACGACGTCACCGAAAGCGATAGGGCTTGTGTCTTTTTCGGGAGGCCTAACCCGGGAACGGCGCAGATGGGCCCGGATCCTGGCCAGCAGCTCGCTCACGCCGAAGGGCTTGACGATGTAATCATCCGCCCCCGTCTCCAGACCGACGACCTTCTCCACTTCCTGCCCCTTGGCCGTCAGCATCAGGACAGGGGTGACATCGTCCTGCTTGCGTATCTCCCGGCAGACGTCATATCCGCTTATTTCCGGGATCATGATGTCAAGCAGGATGAGGGTCGGTTTTTCCCTCTCGTAGGCCCGCAGCGCCTCTTCGCCGTCTTCGGCCGTACAGACGGCGTATCCCTCTGCTTCGAGTAAGTCTGCGAGTCCGGTCAGGATGGACTTATCGTCCTCGACGACTAGGATCTTCTCTTTCTTCATGACTGTCCATTGCCGTGAAAGGGGAGGCGTATCTGGAACACACTCCCACCTCCGTCATGGGGGAAATAATGGATGTCCCCGCCGTGGTCGTGTACGATCCGGAGCGCGAGAGGAAGCCCCAGGCCGCTGCCCCGGACACGGCTGGTGAGCGATTCATCCACGCGGTAGAACTCCCTGAAGATCTTTTTCACTTCCTGCTGCGGGATCCCGATGCCGCGGTCCTTGACATTGATGAGCACTGATTCTTCGGTCCCCGTGACATCGATATCGATCTGTTTTATCTCTCCCGAGTATTTCTCCGCGTTGGAGATCAGGTTGAGAAGCGCCTGCATAATCGACTCCTCGTCCCCTTCGACAAACGCTTCCCCCAGGTCGTTCTGAAAAGTCAAACTGAACCCGTCATGCTCGAGCCTGATCCGCTGCCCCTCGACCAGGCCCTCGCAGAGAAGCGCTACATCCAGCCGCCTCTTTTCGTATTTCTGTTCGCCCCGCTCCATATGTGTAAAGTCGAGGACGTTGTTGATGAGCCGTGTCAACCGGTCTGTCTCGGAAACCATCAGGTCCAGGTATTTTTCCTGTTTTTCAAGATCGGGCTGGCGCCGTTCCTTGAGCATCTCAGCGAACATCCGGATCGAGGTGAGGGGAGTCTTGAGCTCATGGGAGACATTGGTGACAAAGGTCGTCTTCTGCCGTACGAGCTGCATCTCGCTCCTCAACGTGTTCAGGATATAGGTCCCACCGCTGAGGATTGCCACAAACACGAAAACGACCAGGATCCAGAGGATGAGGACCGTCAGGTTCGCTCGTGAGGTGATCGCATCCGGGTCGGAAAGGTAGGCGGCTATCTCCCAACGCGGCAGTCTCCCGCTGATCTCACGTGCGGCAAAAGGACTGCGCCAGTCTCGACTCTCTCCCTCCATCTCCGGGATCAGGAGCGGCCGCCCGCTCTCGTCCAGGATTGTCAAGATCCTGGCCTGGGTGTACATGTTCGGCAGCAGCCCCGCCATCCGGCCGCGCAGCGCGTCCTCGTCGACCACACACCCGACAAAATTCCCATCGAGATCCCGTTTCCAGAAGAGCAGCGTGAGCCGCTCCTCGATAAAACGGGGGATAAGTCCCAGCTCCCGTCCGGCCGTGATCTGGCTGAAGTGCTGCGGCTCGGAGATGAATATGGACTCGATCTGTTCCTGTCGTTCGATGTCAGCCTCCTGAGAGGGGACGGAACTGGGAGTGACGGTCCGGGATGGAGTCTCTATCCCTTTGGCCCGGGCCTGGTCATAGACTCGCTGGCGGACTTCCGGACTTTTCTCGAACTCGCTGAGGGCCTTCTGCTCGGTCTGAGCCACTTCGATCTTTGTCATGGCCTCTTTCAGCTTGGCTTCGTTCGCCCCGACCTTGGCCGGCTGAGGGGGAACACTCATGGTGTCGACGCCTTCTTCAGGGGAAGGCCGGCTTGCGATCTCGTCCTTGTAGAGCAGGGCGATGTTTTGAAAGACCGGGATGGCGGCACGGTCGGTTATGAAATCCCTGTTCCAATTCAGGAACGAGCGCTCCTTGTCTGAGGAAGCCGCGTCTAAAGTGGGCCAGACGATCTCCAGGTCCGGAGAGAGCAGGAAGGGGACCTGAATGAGTTCGGAGCGGGATTTCCATCCGGCAAAGGCGGGCTGTGGTGTGGAAGACGCCTGGGCCGGTGCGGAGGCTGCGAGCTCGTCGCGGATCCGGTCCAACTCCGTATTCAACAGGGAAACGGTCTGGACGAGCTCCACATCCAGGGTCCGCTGCAGATTCAGCTCGATGAAGCCCTGTTCCCTGTTGATGGACCGGATGGCGATGAAACCGAGTATGAGACTGGGGACAAAAACCGCCAGGACAAAAAGAAGGCGCAGATGAGGCCGACTCCGGTTGCTTTTCATGGTCCTGGGTTGTCCCATTATAATCACATTCATTGAGTCGGTGACAAGTCTATTCCTCAGGTATTTCAGCAGCCTGGTCCCGGATGACCTTGATCCGATCCTTTTCCTGAGGGAATCCTGAAAGATGAACAACTTGCTCCGCATAGGCCAGGGCAAGGATATTGGCGGCGTAGTCTGCGGAGGAATACTCGAATCCAAGATCGAGCCCGGTTTTGCTCCGGTAATTCCGGTCCATCAAGGATCTCAAGAACTCCGCCGCCTCATCCCGGCTGAGCGTGCCTCCCCTGGTTCGTTCGATAGAGGAGAGGGCCGATGACCTCAGGATCTTAGGCCACTGCTTGGCAAAGAGCTCCGGATTGGCGAAGATATCCACACTGACCATCTCTCCGTTCAAACCGATGACCACACCCACAGCGTCCTTGTGGAGCCGGGGGATGTCCTGCATCTTCTTCTCCACCTTCTGGATGCGGGCTCGGGTTTCTTCCTTTTCAAACGCCTGCTGATAAGCATCCGAAGCTGACGTAACACCCAGTTTGCTGTTCTGCTCCGCGATGCTGGCCCAGATCTCCCTCTGGGCTGCCGGCGATTTTTCCTGTGCTTTTGCCCGCAGATCAGGTGTACCGAGGTTTTGCTTGCTGTAGAAACGGTCTGACGTCTGGTTCCATCGTCCATGCTCGACACAGTATACCGGCACCAGAAGATCCTTCGTTCCCGGGGCCAGGAGGACATCGCCGGCCAGGATCCGGTCCTGGCGACAGCCTGTCAGGATCTCTCCTCCCATGAGGAAGATCGGGTGTTTGGAGGTGTTGCTGATCTTTACCTGTGGAACCCGGCCGCCCTCGACCTCGGACATCGTGATCCAGCCCTTTTCCAGGGCGTCTTCCAGAGTGGAATACGATGTGCCGTCCAGGACCTTATCCATGTGTACCGGGATTATGGTCAGATTTCCATGGCTGACTGGCTTTCCCAGCTCCAGCCGCTTCACCATTTCCCGGACAGGGTGCCGATTCTCCTTCGAATACGAAACCGCCTGGGGTCCCGACAGCATTACAACAGCCAGGGCCACCAAAATCATTGATGATCTTTTTAACATCGAACGCTCCTCCTTGGAGTGGATTCGATGGCCCCTTATCCTCAACCGAGCCATCGTTCACAATATACAGAGGGGGCTCGAAAGGCTTGTCACCCGTACGTAAAAGGTTTGTAAAAAAAATGTATGCAGGTCGATTAATGCAAGGCTATTCTGACTTCTTATAGCTTATGGAAAGGCCGCCGCCCCGGCTGTCGACCGTGGTCTCCAGGTTCGGGAGGCTCATCAGGTACTCCATATAATCCCCGCTTCCGCCGCGGCCCCTTCTGCCGCGCCCTCGCATCGATACGTTGTGGGTCGTGTAGCATCCGCCTACCTCCAGCTTGGGGAGGACGGCGATGAAGTAGTTCTTGTACCAGCCCTTGTCTGCATCGGAGAACACGAAGTCAAAGGGCCCCTCCAGCGCAGGGACGATCTCATGGGCATCCCCAAGGCGCGCGTCGATGTATTCTGAGAGACCCGCCGCCTCGAAGTTTTCCAGAGCCTCGCTGTGCCGCCGCTCGTCAATGTCGATGGTAATGAGTTTGCCACCGGTCTTGGAGAGGGCCCAGGCTATCCAGATCCCTGAGTGTCCGGTGGAGGTCCCGATCTCGAGTGCCCTCGTGTATTTGTTCTTGACGATGATGTCGTACAGTGTCTGTCCGTCCACGGCCGGAACGTTCATGTCGCCATATCCCCAGTTGTGGGAGTCGAGATATTTCTTGATGCGAGCATCGAGGTCTTCTCCGGTTGGAGCCACCGCATGGCTGGATGGCACAAAAGACACGATAAGGGCTGCGGCTATCAAGGGAATAAGTCGCTTCTTTGTTTTGAACATTTTCATGTCACTCTCCCGCAGGCATCTCCTGCCGGTTTTTTGTTTTCATTGATTTAGACTCCCACAGTCTGAAAATCTTCCAATTCGCTTGGACAGGTAGCGGATCTCTTGTCCAAAAGTACTGCCGTCAATGTTCTATAGCAGGAGGAGGGCAGGCAGATTTTGGGGAAGTTTTTCCAAGATCTGCGTCTAAATAGTAGATGAATATTTTAAGGAGGGGCATAATGTCCAAATCTTTTAGGACTCTGGTTTTTGGGATCCTTTTCCTGGCAGGTGTTTCTATCTGTGCTTTGGCAGTCGATATCAGCGGTACATGGGAAATGAGCATGGAAACCCCCCGCGGTGAAACCAGAGATTCGGAAATTAAGATCGAACAGGACGGCGACAAGATAACCGTGGTCATGGAAGGCTTCCAGGGGGACGAGATCACAGGCGAAGGAACCGTCACGGGAAACGAAGCCGAGTGGACGGTGAATTTCGAGACACAGAGAGGCGATATGACCATCGTCTACAAGGCCACCGTCGAGGGAGACACCATGACTGGGCAGGCCGAGGTGGGTGACTTCGGCACTATGGAGTTTACGGCCAAGAAGAAGTAACCCCGATCAGAAGCGGTACCCGTAGCGGATCCCCAGGGTATCCATCCCTTCGTTCGGCGCCGCGAGCTGGGCGTTCGAGATATGATCGAAGAGGATAGAGATCCGGTGATGTTCGTTCAGGGCATACCCGGCTTCGACAGGCACACGGAATAAGACCCGGCACCCCAGCCACTTCCTGTTCATATCGTCTGACTCAAGCTCACCCGTGTGCACCGCCAGCCCGAACCCGAGATCAAGGAGCAGGCCCCATTCGGTCTGATGTTCCCAGAGCAAGCCGGTGTAGAGCTTGCTCGTCTCACCCCGGGAGTGGAGGCTTACCCCCAGGTTGGCACGCACCAGTCCCGAAAGAAACCTGAAGCGGGGGCGTCCGAAGAGGATCTCGGCGTTGAAATCGATCCCGCCTTCCTTTCGGGTATGGCTCCACAGGTTGTCGACATCGTGGGCGAGCACACCTCCACGGATCTCAAAGAATCCACCCGGTTCATCTTGGATCGACGATCCAGCCGCACTTAAAATAGGCGTCGACCACAGCAGGCACAGCAGCATCCAAACTCGCAGTCTGCTCAATTTTCGATCCATTCTTTCTTAGATGAGTTTTCAAGATATAATTAAATCCGGATCTTGTCTATCAAGCTTTATTATAAAGCATGCATTTACAATAACATGTTGATTTAATATC
>CBFDBC010000191.1:0-7261 GCA_965602945.1 uncultured bacterium
AGGATCAGGATCAGCCCGCCTGTCATCCCGGAGAGCGGATCTTGTTTCTTGGTGGATTCCTTTTCGCTGTGATCACTCATTGGAGAGGAGGGATCCTATGCTTCTTTTGATTTAGAGGCGACCAGGAACTTGCCGCAGTTCTCACACACGTAGAGGTCGTTGCTTCCCGCGATGGCGGAGCCCATGCCTGTGGCCACGTTGATGTAGCAGCCCAAGCAGACACCGTGCTGCACCTCGGCTACGGCAAATCCGTAGCGCTCCATGAAGCGGTCGAACCGGTCCACCAGAGCGGAGTCCAGCTCGGAGCGGATGAGGTCGGACTGGGCCTGATAATCCTTGGCCTCCTTGGGAGTGGCCTTCTTCTTCTGGAGCTCGATCTCCTGCAGCTTCCACAGGAGCCCAGCCCGGTGGATGATGCGGTCCTCCATCTCCGGAAGTTCCAGTTCGATCTCGGAGAGGATCTTGCACAGCCCTTCCCCGGATCCGGCTTGAAACAGCCGGTCCCGGTTGCTGTCTTTGCTCAGGAACTTGGCGATCCCGGCGAAGACGTGGTTGAACAGGCCGGGGATGACCGGGTTCCACACGATGAGGATGATCAGGTGGACTTTCTGGCCGTCTATGGCGTCGAATTCCAGCCCTTCCGATGACCAACCCACGGCCACGGCCAGTTCCTGGCCCGTGTCCATGCGGGCGTGCGGGAGGGCGATGCCGTGTCCGATTCCGGTGGATACCAGTTCTTCCCGGGCGATGACCCGCGTGAGGACCGGTTTCCGGTTTTTGATGAGCTTGTTCTCCTTGAGGAGATCCAGCAGCTCTTCGAAGGCCTCGACCTTGGTCTTGGCTTTGAGGTCGTAGATGACCTGGCAGTTCTGGAGGTAATCGGCAAAATGTGAACTTTTTAGATGTTCGGCGTTCATGAGTGCTCCAATTCTAGCATAAAAAATACGACATTCATACGTTATTTTATGAGATTGCTTCGTCCGCTATTCATCCCCGGCCGTGTAATACTTCGTGACGAATTTCCGCTGCACCGAGAACGACCAGTGCACGTCGCGGACGAAGTTCGCCGCCTCCAGGAACTTCTGCTCCGCGATCAGGCTGATCAGATCCCTGTGCTCCTGGATGGAATGCTCCTCCCACTCCCTGACATAGCCGGCGCGGCGCGGAAAATCGTAAAGCCGCTTTTTCAGGACATCGGCCGTGTCGCGCAGCTGCCTGTTGCCGGAGAGGGTGAGGAAGATGTCGTGGAACCGGAGGTTCTTCTCATAATAGGCGTTGAAGTCGTCCCGCTCCAGGGCCAGGCGCATACCCTCGTTGAGTTTTTCCATCCTGTTCACTTCGGATGCAGTGAGATGCGGAGCGGCTGCGATGACGGCCGTGCTCTCCAGGGCACCCAGGATCTGGTAATAGTTCTTGATGTCCTGGATCGTGAGCTCGTTGACGACGACGCCCCGCCGGGCCAGGATCCGGACAAATCCTTCCATCTCGAGCCGGATGAGGGCATCCCTGAGCGGGGTTTTGCTCACCCCCAGCTTCTGGCTGAAGGCGTTCATGTCGATCGAATCGCCGGGTTTAAGGTGCCCGGTCTTCATCTGGAGGCGGATGTACTCGTAGACCTGATCCTTGAGGGAGGTCAGGTTCAGAATGCTCTTCTTGGGCATCTCCCTCCTGAGCCGCCTATTCGGCTTTTTCCTCCGGGAAGAGTTTGGCCAGGACCTCCCTGGACGGCTTCTTGGTCAGGGGTGTGATGATAAAGAGCGCCAGCAGTGAGACGGCGAGGGCCGGATACAGGATCGGAATCCCGAAGGGATCGGCGTTGGGATCACCGAGTGGTTTCATGATGGACGGCCAGATCGACCCGGCCAGCTTCAATGCGACGGTGACCACCGTGGCCGAGATGATCGACACCAGGCCCGCCGCCTTAGTGACCCGCTTCCAGGCCAGGGCCGCGATCAGCACCGGGGTGATGGCCACGCCGTAGATGGTGTAGGCGAAGAGGGCGTTCTCCATGACCGAGCGCATCTGGGTCGCCATCAGGTAGGCGAAAACCCCGACCAGCACGATCAGGAACTTCTGCAGCAGGACCGTCCGTTTTTCGGAATCGAGCTGGATCGATGTGCGGTAGATGACAGAGGCCAGCCCGGCAACCATGGCCAGATAAACACCGATGCCCATCTGATCCAGGACCTGGCTGCTGTTGAAGAGCATGAAGATCAGCGCCACGAAAGGCAGGAGCCCGGCGACCAGGGCCACGACCTCGGTCTTGCGGCGCAGCATAACCAGCACTATCACCAGGGCAGCAGAGACCGGGATGAGCAGGACCAGGAGCTGGAGGATCCAGCTGAGGAAGCCCGCATCCAGGGCGCCGGATGTGCTGAGGAAGGAGCCCACTGCGAATCCGGCATAGGAAGCGCCGGAGAGTTTGAACCAGGGCAGGAAAAAGGCCACGACCAGGGCGGCGGCCGCGATGACAAGCGGCCAGCGGATGCCGGTGCCCTCGGCCGCCTTTTCCACCTCCGCCTTCTCCTTCTTGCCGAAGAAGCGCTGCAGTATGTCGCGGATCAGGGTTGTGGTGGGAGAAAGCAGGTAGTTCATGCCGGTGGAGATGACCACGACCGTGGCGGCTCCCAGGAGCAGGACCCCGACCGCCGGTGGAAGCATCTCCCGGGCCGCCCGCAGGATGACCTCGGCATGGTCGAAGGCGGGTGGGGCGATGAACAGTTTGTTGGCGAAATGGGCCGTGGCGAAGATGGCGATGATCACGGCCACGGCTTCGATGATCAGGGTTCCGAACACCCAGATGCCGGCGGCCTTGCGGGCCTCCCGGGCACTGCGGGCCGAGTAGAATTTCTGGTAGAGGCTCTGCACTCCCAGGAGCAGGAGCATGGTGGAGATGCCCATGGCAAGGATCTTGAGGGTAGGATTATAGGTGAAGGTGGGATTGAAGATCGCCCTGTGGGTCTCGGGCAGCGCGTAGGCTACCTTATCCGGTGCTGTGGCGAGCAGGTTGTTGAATTCATTCAGGGGCAGGAACCGGAAGAGCCCCGAGCCCATCACCTCCATGATCACGAGCGGAGTGGAGATGACAAGGGCGCTCAGGATTACGATCCCGTTGGGCAGGTCGGTGTTGGCGATGGCCACCATCCCGCCGATCATGGTGAACACGGTGACGAACAGGAAAGCGAAGAAGACACCCTGCTGGGTCGTGATCTGTGCGTCGGACACGACGTTCAGGATGTAGCCTCCGGCCTTGAACTGATAGCTGACGATGGTGGTGAAGCTGACGATGATGGCGAACGCTCCCACCACGCGGGCGACCGGGCCGTAGCGGACCTCGAGAATGTCTCCCACCGTATACTGGCCGAAGGTGCGGATCTTGCTGGCGAGGAAGTAGATGACGACGATCCCGACGCCCACGCCCGCCACCTGCCACATGGCGCTCCAGCCGGCCTTGGCGGCGAATTCGGCACCGGAGATGAAGGTCCCCGAGCCGATCCATGTGCAGATCAGGGTGAAGACCATCTTCATGATGGGGATCTGGCGGCCTGCCAGCATCATGTCGTCCTGGCTCTTGACCTGCCGGGACTTCCAGAAGTTCATGATGGTCAAGCCGACGAGATACACGAGAATGATGAGGATATACGTATTCATGCAAGGCTCCTTAGAGGTGGGATGTCACACGATACGGTCTTGAATATATCAGATATCATGTTCTTGGGGGTAATATATCAAAGAGTATGGGGTATGGGAACTCTTTTTTCAACGCTGCAGAGCTGGTGCTTTATATTTTCGCGAAGACCCGCCCAGCCCCCCATGGCTCTCTCATGTCATCGCTTCACCTTGGTTCGCAATGACACAGAAGTGCCTCGCTAGCGGGTGGAGAACCTGTAGATCGTGAGGGTCTGGTAGGTCTCTCCCGGGCGCAGGATGGTGGAGGGGAAATCGGGCTGGTTGGGGGAGTCGGGAAAGTGCTGGGTCTCCAGGCAGAAGCCGGAGTGTTGGTTATACACGAATTCCACCTTGCCGGTGATGGTTCCGTCCAGGAAATTACCGGTGTAGAACTGGATTCCGGGTTCGGTGGTGAAAACCTCCATGACACGGCCGCTCGTCGCCTCGTATACCTGGGCGGCTCGAGCCAGGTCACCGCCTCCGCTGCGGAGCACAAAATTGTGGTCGTAACCGCCGGGGACCTGCGCGATGCGCGCGCCTATGCTGCGCGGCGTGGTAAAGTCGAACGGCGTGTCCGCCACGGGGCGGAGCTCTCCGGTGGGGATGAGGCCTTCGTCCACGGGAGTGTAGCGGTCGGCCTCGAGCAGCAGCTCGTGCGCCAGGATGTTTCCCCGGCCCTGACCGGCCAGGTTGAAGTAGCTGTGATGCGTGAGGTTCACGGGAGTGGCCTTGTCGGTCGTGGCCTCGTAGGTGATCTTGAACTCGTTTTCCTCCGATATCCAGTAGGTCAAGACACAGGATAGGTTCCCGGGATATCCTTCTTCCCCGTCCGGGCTCAGGTAGCTCAGCCTGACGCCCACGGCCGCTTCCTCGCGGACAGTTTCGGCCGCCCACACGACCTTGTCGAAGCCCTTGAGCCCCCCGTGCAGGTGATTATCGCCGTTGTTGGCGGCCAGGGTGTGTTCCGCGCCGTCAAGTGTGAATTTCCCGCGGGCGATGCGGTTGCCGTAGCGGCCCACGACCGCGCCGAAGTAGGGAGTGGCCTCCAGGTATCCACCCAATGAGTCATAGCCGAGCGTGATGTCGGCGAGGCCGCCGATGCGGTCCGGCACCTCCAGCGACACCAGGATGGCGCCGTATGTCATGATCCGGGCCCGCAGGCCGTGGGAATTGTTGAGATTAAAAAGTTCCACCGGTGTCCCGTCCGGCAGCCGGCCGAAATCTTCCTTGAACAGATCCATTTTCACCTTCCCCTGGGAAAAACCCGCTTCCTCCTCGGCCGGTTGGGTCCGGCACTGGGGGAGGAAGATCATCGCGAGCAAAAGCCCCATGATGCCAAGTATTTTCCATGCTGTGGTATTCATTGAAGGTCCTCCATGAGCGACCTCCACTATAGAATCATCCGGCCGTGCCTGTCAACACGCAAGCCGGGTCCAAAATGCCCATGGACAGCCTGCCTATCAGGGCCCGGGATGTCGCAAAAAAGATGTTTTTTTTGTTGCTTTTCCCCATGGTAACTGATATATTACATATCAGAAAGAGGGTCGTTACCCACGGCCTTCTTTCGAACGAGGCCGGAACGAAGATGGATCAGGGAACGCTTTTCGACATCAAACGCTACGCCATACACGACGGGCCCGGGATCCGCACGACCCTGTTCTTCAAGGGCTGCCCCCTCAAGTGCTGGTGGTGCCACAACCCCGAAGGGATCTCATCCCGGCTCGAGCTCATCCTCAAACCCAACCGCTGCCTGGAGGAGTGCGACCTGTGTCTTTCCAGCTGCCCGGAGAAGGCGCTCTCCAAACCGGACGGCCGCATCCGGGTCGAGCGTGACAGCTGCCGTGTGCACGGACTCTGCGCAGAGGCGTGCCCCACCGGGGCCCTGGAAGTGGTGGGAGAGACCCGGACCGTGGATGAGGTCATGCGGGAAATCCGGAAAGACCGGATCTTCTACGAGCGCTCCGGAGGGGGCGTGACCTTCTCCGGAGGGGAACCCCTCCAGCAGATCGAGTTCCTGGCCGGGCTGCTGAAGGAGTGCAGGAAGGACGATCTGCACACCGTGGTCGACACCTCGGGCCACGCCCCATACGAGCGGCTGGAGGAAATCCGGGATACGGTCGACCTATTTTTCTATGACCTCAAACACCTGGACCCGGAAAAGCACCGGGAGATGACCGGTGTCTCCAACGAGATCATCCTGGACAACCTGCGCCGCCTGTCCGAGACGGGCAGCCGGATCCAGATCCGGGTTCCGGTGGTCCGGGGGGTCAACGACGACACCGGCCACACCGGCAGGATGGCCGAGTTCCTGGGCTCCCTGCCCGGCATCAGAGACATCAGCCTGCTTCCCTATCACAGCATGGGAAGCCAGAAATATAAAAACCTGGACGTTTCCTGCCCGAACCCCGAGGCTGAACCGCCATCGGAAGCCGCTATGGCCGGCATCCGGGCGGTCCTGGAAGACCGGGGCTTCAGGGTCAGGATCGGAGGATAACCATGAACGAACGCATCCGCAAACTAAGGGAGCAGAGCCTCGAGACCAAACCCTCGATCTCCGTGGAGCGCGCCCGGCTCATCACAGAGTTCCTGCGCAGCGATGAAGCCCGGGGCCTCTCCACACAGGTCGCGCGGGCCAGGGCATTCCAGTATATACTCGAGAACAAGGCCGTCGTTTTCAACGCGGGGGAGCTGATCGTGGGCGAGCGGGGCCACGCCCCGAGGGCCACGCCCACCTACCCGGAGATCACGGTGCACAGCCGGCAGGACCTGGACATCCTGGACACACGGGAAAAGACCTCCTATGCCGTGGACCGGGAGACCAAAGATATCTACGAGAACGAGATCATCCCCTTCTGGGGAGGGCGGTCCATCCGCGACCGCATCTTCATGCAGGTATCGGATGACTGGAAAGAGGCATTTGCGGCGGGTGTGTTCACCGAATTCATGGAGCAGAGGGCGCCGGGACACACCGTGCTGGACGGGAAGATCTACCGCAAGGGCATGCTGGATTTCAAGCAGGATATCCTGAGGAGCCTGGAGGCGCTGGACCTCCTGAACGATCCGGAGGCCTTCGCCAAGCGCGAGGAGCTGAGGGCCATGGACATCGCTGCCGATGCGCTCATCCGGTTCGGGGAGCGGCACAGCGAAAAAGCCCGGGAACTGGCCGCGGAGGAGAGCGATCCGCTGAGGAAGGCGGAGCTTGAGAAGATCGCCGAGGTGTGCGAGCGCGTTCCGGCGCATGCGCCCCGGGATTTCCGGGAGGCGCTCCAGTACTACTGGTTCGTGCACCTGGGTGTGATCACCGAGCTCAACGGCTGGGACTCGTTCAATCCCGGCCGCCTGGACCAGCACCTGTATCCCTTCTACCAAAAAGGGCTGGACGAAGGTACGCTCAACGAGGGCCAGGCCCGGGAACTCCTGCAGGCGTTCTGGGTCAAGTTCAACAACCAGCCCGCCCCGCCCAAGGTCGGGGTCACGGCCGAGGAAAGCGGCACCTACACCGATTTCGCGCTCATAAACTTGGGAGGAGTGAAGGAGGACGGCTCCGACGGGGTCAATGACCTCTCCTACCTCATCCTGGACGTGATCGAGG
>CBFDBC010000192.1:0-7197 GCA_965602945.1 uncultured bacterium
CCATAGGAGAGCTGGCTACGCTTTATGCACTGGCGGATGCGGCATTTGTGGGGGGAAGCCTGATCCCCTGGGGAGGGCAGAACCTGCTGGAGCCTGCCTTTTATGCCAAACCTGTCTTTTTCGGGCCCCACATGGACAATTTCGCCCATCTGGCCGAGATCTTCGTGCAGAATCACGCTGCGCGCGTGGTCCGACAGGATGATGAGCTTCAGAGGATGTTTCAGATGGAAGACGAGTCCGGGCTGCGCAGTATGGGAGCCCGGGCCCAAGAGACACTGGAAGCCCTGCGGGGAGCGACCGGCCGGGCCCTGCAGGCCATCGAGGACTTGATTACAGCCCACGGCCGCTGAGCCGGGCAGCCTCATGGCGACTGGACGATTCGAGGAAGGCGGGGATTCATCCCGATGAGAATCTTGTAGTTGGACGTCTCTGCCCAGTCCGCCAGATCGTCCGCAGAAACGGAACTCCGTCCCTGGCTGCCGAGCAGCACGGCCTCGTCACCGGGGTCGACCCTGAGTCCCTGCGGCAGCCGGACCTCCATGTGGTTGGCCGTTATGCCGGCGATGATGGGGCAGGCGGTTCCCTGGATGAGAACATGCCCTCGACCGGCTGCCTGGTGAGGATAACCGTCTGAATACCCCACCGGCAGAACTGCGATCGTTTCCCTTCGGGATGCCCGGTATGCCCTGTGATAGGAAACTCCGTCTCCCGGCCGCAGAGCCTTGACCTCTGCCACGCGGGCCTTGAACGAGAGCGCCGGGGCCAGCTTGAGCCGGTTCTCTTCACGCGTGGCCGCGTTGGGGTAATGCCCGTAAAGCACGATGCCCGGCCTTACCATGTCCAGAAAGAAGTCAGAGTGGGTGAACACGGCCGCGCTGGAGGCGGCATGGCGTATGCCCGGATCGATGCCGGCCTCTTTGGCACGGCGGCAGTGCTCCAGGAATCCGCTGAGCTGGCGCCGGTCGAATTCCGGATCTTCCGTGAGTGTGGTGGACAGGCCTCCCAGTTCGATCCCTCTGAGCCGGGACAGATTCTGGAGGATGGCGTGGGCCTCGCTCTCCGGAATCCCGGCCCGGTGCATCCCGGTGTCGATGTGCACGTGGACTTTGATCCGTGTCCCAAGATTCCGGGCGGTCTCGTCCAACTCTTCGTGCCCCTGTGTGGAGAGGATGGGTGTGATCCGGTGTCGGATAAGGGAATCGGCCGATCCACTGAGATAGGGCCCGAAATTGTAGATAGGGCAAGCTACACCGGACCTGCGAAGCCTAACCGCTTCGGCCAGCCGGCAGACCATGAGTCCCGCGATTCCAAGCTTGTCGAGACGGGCCGCGGTCTCCACCAGGCCGTGCCCGTAGGCATTGGCTTTGATCACGGCCAGGACAGGCACCTTGACCAGCCCGCGCAGGCGCTCAAGGTTGTACTCCAGGTTGTTCAGATTCACCTCGATCCAGGACTCGACCGCTGTGTTCGAAGGATCTGGATCGGATCCGGGACCCACCCGAATCCTGTCGAAGCGGCTCATTAGAGGGACGGAGGGGACACCGAGTCCTGCGAAACGCAAAAAACTCCGACGTGTAATCCGCATGCTTCCTCCTTGGGACCTTATCTTCAGCGGCCGGACATCCGGCCGCAGCAGTTTTTATGTTTCTCGCCGCTCCCACAGGGACAGGGCTGATTGCGGCCGGTTTTCTGCCGGCCGGCCTGAGATCCCAGGTGCATCGGATAATCCCGCGCGGGCCGGCCGGAGTTCAGGCAGGCCGCCATGGCCCGGAAGGTGGGGAGGGCCTGCTGGAAAAAGAACTTGAATCCCTCACAGAGATAGTTGAGGTTCGCTTCGCCGCCCGGACTCTTCAGGAACCTGTGGGCCGGGCAGGCGCCGTTGCACAGGCTGAGATAGGAACACCGGCGGCACACAAGGGGCAGACCATCTTGTTTATCCTGCCCGAACCTGGACTGGAATTCCCCATCCAGCATCCCGGTCAGGGACTGTTCGGAGAGATTACCAAGCAGGTAATCCGGGAACACGAAGTGATCGCAGCTGTAAAGGTCACCGTTGTGTTCCAGGGCCGCGGCACGGCCGCAGGTTTCGGCGAACACGCACAAGGAGGAGGGAAGTCCCATGTAAAGTCCCAGGAACACATCGAAGTACTGGACAAAGATCTCTCCCACATCGGCCTGCTTCCAGAGGTCGAAGATCCCGGTGAGGAAGCGGCCCCACTGCCGGGATCCCACCGACTCAGCTGTCATCCGGCTCTCTCGGTCCCGCTCGACTATGGGGATGAACTGGAAGAAACGGGAGCCGATCTGCTTAAGGAAATCATAGGTGGCCTCGGGCTGATCCCCGTTGACACGGTTGACCACGGTCAGGGTGTTGAATTCCACACTGTGTTTTTTCAACACCTCTAGACCCCGTAGTACGGAATCCAGGGAGCCGGACCCGGACGCATCACGGCGGAAGCGGTCGTGAACCGGTTCCGGGCCGTCGATGCTGATCCCGACCAGGAAGCCCTCATCGCTCAGGAAACGGCCCCATTTATCATCCAGGAGAGTGCCGTTGGTCTGCATGGTGTTCAGGATCCGCAGGCCCGGCCTCTCATGTTTTTTTTGGAGGGCGATGGCCTTCCGGAAGAACTCGACCCCCAGAAGGGTGGGCTCTCCTCCCTGCCAGCTGAAATGGAGTTCCTGCACTGCCTCAGGCTGGCTTTCGATGTACTGGCGGGTGAGCTCTTCCAAAATCTCGTCCGGCATCCGGAACGACCGCTCATCCGGGTATAGATCGATCTTCTCCAGGTAATAGCAGTACCGGCAGCTCAGGTTGCAGACGGCGCCGATGGGTTTGACGATGACGTGGAAGGGCCGGTCCGCAACAGAGGAGGCAGGCATGGCGGTCCCAGCATAGAGCATTTGGGGGATTATGTAAATTCGGCCAAGGACGAGGCTGGAATTTGTGTCTTCGCCGAAGACCCGCCCAGCCCCCCATGGGCTCGGATAAAAAGACCTGACTCAATCGAGCTGGATCCAAAGGATGGGCAGGGCGGGGGGCGGTGGGACGGCGGTGGACAAGTCTGCCGTGTTCATATATATATAGTTGGGCTGGTTATCGAGCCGGTCCACGGAACGGAGAAAACAATGGCTAAGATCATGAAGCGCAGGGATTTTCTCAAACATACTTCCCAGGCAGCCGCCGCGGTGAGCCTGGGAGGGTGTGGAGTCCTGCTGAAGGGGTGCAGCAAGGGGCAGCAGTTCGACCTCTTGATCTCAGGCGGCACTGTGATCGATGGAACGGGCAGCGAACCTCTGTCGGCCGATATCGGTATCGTGGGAGACAGCATCGTCAGGATCGGGGACATACCAGCCTCCCGGGGAAAGGCCGTGTTGGATGCGAGAGGACTGACCGTCTGTCCCGGTTTCATCGATACGCATGATCATTCCGATGTGAATCTGCTTTACAATCCCAAGGCGGAGAGCCACATCCGACAGGGGATCACGACCGTAATCAGCGGCAACTGTGGATCTTCTCCATTCCCGGTGGCGGATGAGATCTTCGAAGAGAGCCAGGCTGCCCTGAAAGATGCCTACGACATCGACCTGACATGGAGGGACATCAGAGGGTTCTTTGCGCGGATGGAAGAGACCGGCATCGCGCTCAACTATTCCACCTATGTGGGACAGGGGACCATACGGGGCGCGGCCATGGGCTTCAACGACCGGCCTCCCAAGCCCGATGAGCTGGAACGGATGAAGTCGCTGGTGAAGGAAAGCATGCAGAACGGGGCCCTGGGCCTTTCCACCGGACTGGAATATGCGCCCGGCAGCTTCGCCCAGCCTGACGAGGTGGCCGAGCTCTGCCGGGTGGCGGTGGAGCAGGGAGGGCTTTACGCCACGCACATGCGTGACGAGGGGGACCAGCTGCTTGAGGCCCTGGATGAGGCCATCGGTGTAGCCGGCAGGACCGGAGCCGGGCTGCAGATCTCACACATCAAGATCGCTTATCCCCGGAACTGGCACAAGATCGATGAGGCTCTGGCCCGGATCGATAAGGCAGTGGAGGAGGGGATCGATGTGTTCTGTGACCGCTATCCTTACATCGCCGGGTCCACCGGTTTCAGCAGCTTCAATTTCCCTCTCTGGGCTCTGCAGGGTACCACCGAGGAATTTCTGGCCAGGCTGAAGGATCCGACCCTCGAGAGCCGGCTGAGGGCCTATGTGAGCGAGCGGGAGGAGAAGCTCGGCTCCTGGGACAAGGTCGTCATCGCCTCTGTGGCAACCGACAAAAACCGCCACTACGAGGGCAGGAACGTGCTGGAAGGCATGCAGGAGACAGGGAAGGACGCTTTCGAATTCATGCGTGATCTGGTGATCGAAGAGAACAACCGCGTGAGCCAGATCATCTTCATGGCGAACGAGGATAATCTGAAGCGGATCCTGGCTCATCCCAGGGTGGGCGTGGGCTGTGACGGCTCGGCCTTGGCTCCCTACGGGAAACTGGGCCTGGGAAAACCCCACCCGCGATCCTACGGCACCTTCCCCCGTGTCCTGGGCAAGTACATCCGCGAGGAAAAGATCCTTCCCCTTTCTGAGATGGTAAGGAAGATGACTTCCGTTCCGGCGGCGAAGTTCGGATTCGCGGGGCGGGGCGTTCTGAAGTCCGGCAACTTCGCCGACATCGTGATCTTCGACCGCGACCGTGTGAGCGATCAGGCGACCTGGAAGGAACCGCATCAGTATCCCACAGGCATCGAAAACGTCATCGTGAACGGCCAGCTGGTGGTCGAGAACTCGGAGCACTCCGGCCGCCTCCCCGGCCGCATCCTGCGGCCCACCGCTTCCGGGTCATGAAACAAGCGCTACGGCTTGTAATCCTGCTGGCATGTGTCTGGCCTGTCGTACCAGCCGCATCCCCGGACCAGGGGGCATTGTCCGGGCAAAACCTTGATCTCCAGCTGGAATACCGCGCCTTGCAGCCGGGTGATGTCATCAAAATCAAGCTCCTCGGTAAGGTCCCCATCAAAAAAGCGCACCTCCGTTTTTCAGGGGAGAAATCCATGCTCTGGGAGGACGAACGGACGGGCGAATTCCTCGCATTTCTGGGCTTGGATTTGAATATTCAACCCGGGAATTTTCCCCTGGTCGTTACCGCACAGATGGGAGACGGCACGCTGGACACCGTCAGAAAGGAAATCCTGGTGACCTCCAAGGAGTTCCCGATCGAGAGGCTGCGGGTCGAAGAGAAGTTCGTGACACCGCCGGCAGAGGTGTTGGAACGGATCCGACTCGAAGCGGAACTCACGCGGTCGATATATGCCGGCCGCAGCCCGGACTGGCTGGGTGAAGGAGGTTTTGTGCTCCCGACAGACGGCCGAGTGAATCCCAATTTCGGCAGGCGGCGGATCTTCAACGATCAGCCGCGCTCGCCGCACAGCGGCGTGGACATCTCCTCTGCACACGGAACGCCGGTCAAGGCCTCCAATTCGGGGCGTGTGGTCCTTGCCCACGGCCTGTATTATGCCGGGAACACGGTCGTCATCGACCACGGCCTGGGTGTATTCTCCATCTATCTCCACTTTTCCCGGATGCTGGTGGAAGAGGGCGAGTTCGTCCGAAAGGGAGAGTCGATCGGCGAGGTAGGGGCCACGGGCCGGGTTACCGGGCCTCACCTGCACTGGAGCGTCCGCATCCGGGGCAGCCGCGTGGACCCGCTGTCGCTGCTGGATCTGCGGATGGATTGACTCCTCCGGGAACGTGGGCACCGCTCGCTGCGGTCATCCCCATCTGCACCGGAAAGATGCCGGGTTCAATCCTTCAGATATTGGGCCAGCCAGTCGAGCATGGTCCGCCACCACAGCTCGGCGTTGCGGGGCCGGGATATGAAATGGCCCTCATCCGGGAAATAGAGCAGCCGGGACGGCACATCCTGCCTCTGTAGGGCCGTGAACAGCTGGAATCCCTGGGTGACCGGCACACGGAAATCCAGCTGGCCGTGGATGACCAGGCAGGGGGTCTCGAAATCCTGGACAAATGCGCTGGGCGACCACTTGCTGTACTGCTCCGGGCTGGTCCAGGGTGTGCCCAGGAACTCCCACTCCGGGAACCACAGCTCTTCGGTCGCGCCGTGCATGGACCTGAGGTCGAAGACACCAGCGTGCGATATGAGGCAGCGGTAGCGGTTGCTGCGGCCCTCTATCCAGTTGATCATGTATCCACCGTAGGAGGCTCCGGCCGCGGAAAGGCGGGCAGCGTCGATGAATGCATATTCATTCAGCAGAAAATCCAGGCCCTTTTCGAGGTCCACATAGGGTTTCCCACCCCAGTCCCCGCTGATGGAATCCGTGAATCCCTGTCCGTAGCCTGTGCTGCCGTGGAAGTTGATCATGGCCACAACGTATCCGGGGGCGGCGAACATTTGGGCGTTCCAACGGAAGTGGAAGTTGTCCATCCAGGCCCCCTGTGGCCCCCCGTGAATGAGCATCACCAAGGGGTATTTGGAGGAGGGGTCGAAGTCGGGAGGCTTGACCAGGAGGCCGTGGACGTTTTCGCCCCGGGCTCCCTGAAAAATGAAGTCCTCCAGGGGTTCCATCCCAAGCGTCTGGAGGAGAGCGTCGTTGGTGTGGGTCAGCTTGGTCTCAGATAAGCTGCCGATGTCCAGGACGAAGACCTCCGGCGGGAAGTTGATGGCCTGTCCCATGAAGACCAGGGCTTTGCCGTCCGGCGTAGGCCGGGGCGAGCCGATCAGGCGTTGTTTCACGAGGTAATGCACACCGCCGGATGCCAAATCCGCTGCAGCCAGCCCGTTCCTTGCCCGGTCCTGGTAAGTAAAGTTGATCTGTTTGCCATCCGGGTTCCAGAAGATGTCGCCAACCGAGAAATCGGCGTCAGGGGTCAGGCTGCGGCTGGCTCCCTGCTTGCGGTCGAAGAGCATGAGCTGGTAGCGGTCGGCCTCGAACCCGGGCCGTGCCATGGCCCGATACGCCAGGAAGCGGCCATCGGGCGAGTAGGCGATCCCGTTGTCGTTGGCCCGGTTGTCGGTGATCCGTATTAGGTTTTTCCCATCAAGAGAATTGATGAAGACATCGTTGTTGGTACCCAGGCCCTTCCTGAGTTCGGGATCGATGTTGCGCACGAAGGCTATCTCGGTCCCATCCGGAGAAAAGGCATAGTCCTGCGCGCTGCCCAGCGAGATGGGGGCGTGTCGAAATC
>CBFDBC010000193.1:0-7179 GCA_965602945.1 uncultured bacterium
ACATCGCGATCACCGGAATGGACATCTCTCTGAGGCTGGTGGCCTATCATTCCGGTGGAGAATAGTCTCGATTCAAAAAGTATATAGATTCTAATTAATTGAAGGAGGTTCGGATATGGCTTTTAAAGGTGAACTATTTATCGAAGGCCCGGATGGTAAACTCGAGGGACCGCGGGAGAGCTTGGGCAGTCTCATCTATGAGTTCAATCATGAGGTCTATCTCCCGTTCGACATGGAGACAAACAAGGTGCAAGGCTCCCGCAGGCTGAAGGCGATTTCGATCACCAAGGATATCGACAAGCTGACCCCGTCTATTGCCCAATACTGCTGCGAGGGCGCTACCCTTCCCAAAGTGACTGTCGTGCTTTACAAGATCCCGGAAGACAGTCCTTCTGAGGTCCCCTATTTCAACTTCACCCTGGAGGAAGCGCGGATCGTCCAGGTAAACACTTTGATGCCCACCACCAAGAAAAAGGAAAATGAGAACGTCGGGCATCTGGAGATCATCAAATTCCTGGGCAAGAAGTTCACATGGAACTATGAACCCGGGGGTGAATTCGGGGAGGACGGCGGAGCTCCCACGTACCAGGAAGTATCCTTCTGATCCCTGGTACACACTGTTCAATCCTGACAAGGAATATTTTTCTTCGTTTTTATGCGGGGACCGGTTTGGCAGGTTTTACGGCCTGTGAGCCGGTCCCCGATAATCTCAACACTATCACCGGATTTCTGTGAGAAACCTCAGTCTATTCAACTTGCTGGTAGGCTACTTCACAACCGATAGGATCGAGCCCACGGATGTGGACCGGTCCTATTTTACGCCCTTCTCGGAAGAGGAGAAGATGCGCCGCAGCATCGTGGAGAACCTGAGCTTTCTCCTGCAGACCCGCCAGGGTTCAGTCCAGCACCTCCCGGATTTTGGACTGCCTGACATCATGCAGATCTATATCGATTCAGGGTATACATTCGATCCCCTCAAGAAACATCTGAAGGACATCATCATGAGGTACGAGCCCCGGATTGAGAAGGTGAGGGTGGAGGAGCCTCGTTTCGAGAAGGACAACATGCGGATCTATCTGCGTATCCATGCGACCATCAAGGATTTTTCCGATACAGAGGTCCTGCTGACGGAATTTTCGACCACAGGCTGGTCCAAGGTCGTGTGGGAGAGGGACGAGAAATGAACATCAAGAAGTACTTCGAGCGCGAGTACAATTTTCTCCAGCAGGAGGGGGAAAAGTTCGGCGAGAAGCATCAGGGGATCGGGAGTGAGCTCAGGATGTCACAGCGCCACCGCAAAGATCCCTTTGTCGAGCGTCTGTTCGAGGCCTTCTCTTTCCTGGCAGGCCGCATCCATGAGCGCCTGGACGATGAATTTCCCGAGCTTACCGGTGGTCTCCTTGAGCAGCTGTTCCCCCATTTTCTACGACCCTTCCCCTCCTGTGCCGTGCTCGAGGCCCGAGCTCACATGGGTGCCGTGCAGGAACCACTCGAAGTCAAGAAGGGCAGTGAGGTCCAGACACCCGGCGGTAAGTATCAAGTCAAATACAAGGTGTCCTCTGGTCCCAGGGAAAAAGCCAGGGTTGTGGAAAAGACAGAACACGCCGAGTTCGTGTTTCGCACCACCCAGGATCTGGTGATCCGTCCCATGCAGCTCAAAGAAGCGGGGGTGGAGGATACTTCCGATGCCGCCTCGGCTTTGGTGCTGAAGATCCATCCCTTCCGGAATGTGTCGTATGCGACCCTGGACCTGAGGCGCCTCACACTCTTTCTGTACGGTTCAGACTTCCTGCGTTACAACCTGCTTCTTTTCTTGAATCAATATGTGGATTCCGTGTATGTCCGTGAAACCCAGGGTGAAAACACGGAATTCCAGGAGGTCAAGCCATTCAAGATCGGTATCCCCGGCCTTTCCGATGTCTTTGAGGATGATCCTGAAGATTATGCCGTGATCCCCTATGCGAGGCAGATCTTCACCGGGTACCGGCTGCTGCAGGAATATTTTGCCTTCCCGGACCGGTTTTTCTTCGTCGCGATAGAGGGATTGGACGCCTTCCCTGCGTCCGAGGACGGGCATCCCTTCGAGATCAAGATCGTTTTCAACCGCAAGCTGTCTCATGAGGTGAAACCGACCGCTCAGAATATCCGCCTCAACTGCACACCCATTGTCAATCTGTTTGACCGGCCCACCGAAGAGGTCATCGTCAACCAGCGCATGCCCGAATACTATGTCCTGCCCGATGTGGACCGGCGTAAAAGCCGCGAGATCTATTCCATCAACAAGGTGCGGGGTGTGAGCGAAGACAACCTTGAGCTGTTCAAGTATCTCCCTATCACCTCCTACGATATCCTGGATACACAGGATCCCGAATTCGAGTATAAGCGCTTTTTTTCCTTGATCAACCGTCCGCTCCGAGGGGATATGGGAGAGACCTACATCAGGTTGTTCGGCTCCAGCATGGAGGACGAGCTCTTCCCCAAAGAGACGCTGAGCGTCGAGGATGCCACCCAGTCCAACGGCTTCCTGCCGGCCAAATACCTGGAGGCTGAGTCCATCAACCAGACCATCGATTTCCCAGAGGGTGTGGTCGTGTCCAACCTCACCACTCCCTCCGAAGTGCTGGACTGTCCAGACCGCCAGAATTTTCTCTGGGCCCTCATCTCACACCTCTCCCTCAACTATGCTACGCTGGCGGATGCCGGTACCCTGAAAAGCCTGTTGAGCCTGTACAACTGGTCTCCGGATGTCAACAATCCGGCCAAGAAGAAGATCCAGGCCATAGCGCAGATCCATCCTCCGGTGACCAAATATATCATGCGCCACCAGGGGCTGATCCGAGGCATCGAGTTCCGGATCGACATAGACGAGACCCAGTTCGAAAACGGAGAAGGAGATATTTATCTGTTCGGCTCCCTTCTGAACCGTTTCCTATCCCAGTACATCACGATCAACTCCTATGTCATCCTGACCATAGGAGAACTGGGAACCAACCGAGAGTATTCATGGAAGCCCAAATTGGGAAAGATCTTACCCGTCTGATCGAGGATCTCGAGAGACGCTCCCCGGAGTACAGCGTCTTCTACGCCATCCTCCTGGCTGAGAAGATCAGCAAGAGACTATACCCCAAGCGGGATGATGCCAAATTCGATCAAGAGGGGCTCCGGTTTCGGCCCCATGAATATTACGAGTTTCCTCCCAAGGATATCCGGTCTTTCAAATTCGATGACAATGTCATGACTTTTGTACTCAATTTCATGGGGCTCTATGGGATCAATTCTCCCTTTCCCAGATGCTATGCCGAACAGGTGGCCATGCAGCAGAGCGTCCACGGTCCCGGCAATGTGCCGCTGCAGAACTTCCTGGATCTCTTCAACACACGGTTCTACTGGCTCTACTATCAGGCGTGGAAAAAATATCGATATTACCTCCAGTTCGGCTTCGGCCTCGAGAACAAAGTCATGCAGAGAGTCTTCTCGTTCATCGGGCGCGGCGAACGGAAGAACAGTACGAAACCAAAGCGTATCGAAGAGATGATGCTCTTCCGCCTCTCCGGGATCCTTAGTCACCGCCTGCGCAACAAGAAAGGGCTCCGGATTCTCCTGAGGGAATTTTATCCCGGCATCGACTTCTACATCCGGGAGTTCATACCCCACCGCGTGAAGCTGGCGGAGCGCCCCCGGATGGGGGCGGGCGGCGGAGACCAGGCATTCCGGCTGTCGGAATTCAGCACGGTGGGCGAGAGTGTTGTAGACCTTATGGGACGGATCTGCATCGAGATCGGTCCTCTGGGTTTCGAAGAGTACCTGGATTTTACTCCCGGAACGGATAACGCAGGTCTGCTGAAGGAACTGATGTCCCTCTATCTGAACGACGGATTGGAGTACGATGTCCGATTCATCCTGAAGTCCAACACTATCGGGCATGTCTCCTGGAACGACCGGCGTCTGAAGCTTGGTGTCAGCTTCTGGATGGGGCGTCCCAAGAGCGAGTACGTGGACGTGTATTACACAAATGAACGTTTTTGTGGATCCACCAACTGAAACTTAGATGTTCATCGCATAGAAATCCAATTAACAGGGGATAAACATGAAAAGCAAGGATTTAAGGTCGCTTCTCCAAAAACTCAACAACCACATCATCCGGAATATGGACACAGCTACCGGCATGGGCATCAAGCGAGGGCACTATGAGATCAGCATGGAGCACCTGTTGAATGCCTTGATCGAAGACGGGCAGGGAGATGTGCCCCTTATCCTGCGCCAGTACAGCGTCGATCCAGGCCGAGTCCAGGAAATCTGCCTCAAAAACCTGGAGGAGATGAAGTCCGGAAATCCCGGAAAACCGAAACTCTCACCTCACCTAACAGACCTCTTCGAACAAGCCTGGATTACAAGCTCTGTCCATCACAAGGAGACAAAGATCCGGTCCGGGGCCCTGTTCGAGGTATTCATCGCATCGGAGCTTGTGATCAGTACAGGCCTGATGGAGCTCCTGTCTCCCATCAACCAGGAGCAGTTGAAAGCAGATTTCTATAAGGTCGTGACCGGATCCGTGGAAGATGATGCCGCGGCCATGGAGGCACTGCCCGCTGATGCAGCCAAAGAGATCCCCAAGGGCGGGACCGTGCTGGATATCTACACCGCGAATCTGACGGCCCAGGCCAAGGAGGGGAAGATCGATCCCATCCTGGGCAGGGATGAAGAGATCATCCAGATGATCGAGGTCCTCAGCCGGAGGAAGAAATCCAATCCCATCCTGCTCGGAGAGCCGGGAGTCGGCAAGACTGCTGTGGTGGAGGGCTTCGCCAACAAGGTGGCCGCCGATCAGGTGCCGGATACGCTGAAGGGTGTTCAGATCCACGCGCTGGATCTCGGGGCCCTCCAGGCCGGGACCAAGATGCGGGGCGAGTTCGAAAAGCGCCTGAAAGCCGTGATCAATGAGGTCACAAAGTCTTCGCACCAGATCATCCTGTTTATCGATGAGGCCCACACTCTGATCGGGGCGGGCGCGAGCGCAGGGGGAAGCGATGCCGCTAACCTGCTGAAGCCGGCCCTGGCGCGGGGGGAATTTAGGGCCGTAGCAGCCACTACCTACCTGGAGTACAATAAATATTTTGCCAAGGACGCCGCCTTGGAGCGCCGTTTCCAGCCTATCCACATCGGTGAACCGGAAGACGATCAGGCCATGCTCATGCTGCGGGGGATCAAGGAGAAGTACGAGACCTACCACGGCATCCATATCTCGGACGGGGCCATCGAGGCGGCCGTGAAGCTGTCGCGGAAATACATAGCCGGCCGTCAGCTCCCGGATAAGGCGGTGGACCTTCTGGATACTTCTGCGACCCGGGTTAAGATGTCCCTGACCAGCAAGCCTCCTTCCCTGGAGCTCACCATCAGTCAGCTCGGATCCGTGAAACTGGAGATGGAAACCCTGCAGATGGACCACGATCTGAAGATCGAGGACCATTCCGAGGAACTGAAGGAGCTGGCCAAAGAGAAGGAGAAACTGGAAAAGGACATCACGGCCAGGGAGGAGCGCTGGACCAAGGAGTGTGAACTGGTCACAGAACTCATGGAGCTGCGCAAGGCCAAGTTCGCCCAGGATCCAGAGGCCAAGCCGGATCCAAAGATCGACAAGGACATCACGGCCGTCACCAAAAAGATCAGCGGACTCCAGGGGGAGAATCCCCAAGTGTTCGCCGATGTGACCGGCATCACGGTCGCCGAGATCATCGAGTCCTGGACCGGCATCCCGGTCGGGAATATGACCCAGGACGAGATGACTACCGTCCTGAAACTCGGTGATGAGCTGCGCAAACGGGTCGTGGGTCAGGATCATGTGATCGCACAGGTCGTGGATGTCATTCGCGGGTCCAAGATAGGTCTCAAGCGGGAAGAGGCCCCCATCGGCGTCTTCCTCTTCATCGGGCCCAGCGGCGTGGGCAAGACCGAGCTGGCACGTGCCGTGGCAGAGGCCCTCTTCGGGGATGAGCGCTTCATGGTGACCCTCAACATGACCGAGTACCAGAATGAATACAACACCTCCCGCTTGATCGGCGCCGATCCCGGCCTGGTCGGGTATGGGGAAGGCGGTGCCTTGAGCGAGCCGGTGCGCCGGCGCCCCTACAGTGTAGTGCTCCTGGACGAGATCGAAAAGGCCAACCAGTCGGTCATGGACCTATTCATGCAGGTCTTCGACCGCGGCATGCTGCAGGATGCAGACCGGAGGGAGATCAACTTCAACAACACCATCATCTTCATGACCTCCAACCTGGCTTCGGAAGTGATCTTCGCCAACTACAACGAGGGCATGACCGATCCGGACGCCCTGCTGGAGGAGATGCGGCCTTATATGAATCAGCACTTCCGCCCCGAGTTTCTGGGCCGTCTGAAGCCCATCGTGTTCCTTCCTCTGGCCGAGGATGTCATGAAGCTCATTGTGGAGCTCAAACTCGGGCGCCTGGCGCGGCGCCTTCAGGAGAATCAGAGCCTGAAGGTGGAATTCACCAAACCCATCGTTAAAGAGATCGTCTCCCGCTGCACCCGGGCTGAGACAGGGGCGCGCAACATCGACGCAATCATCGACCGCAACATCGCTCCCGAGATCTCTACCCAGCTGCTGGGCTTCATGACCGAGGGCAAAGAGCCTTCCCTGCTCAAGATCGGGAAGGACAAAAAGGGAAATTTTACTTACAACTTCACTTAGTAAGGAGTCGGCATGGTCAAGTACTCGTCTAACCAGCTTTTTTATGAGCTCCAGTGCAGCGAGCTCGAAGAGGATGCCCTGCGTGTCTTGTCATTCCAGGGCGAGGAAAAGATATCCCGTCTGTTCCGCTACACGTTCGAGCTCCTGTCCGAGGATCCCGAACTGGATCCGGTCGATATCCTGAACAAAAAGGCCACGTTCGTCCTGCATAGAGGGGATGAGGATCCGCTTAAGATCTTCGGGATCATATCCCATTTCGAGCAGCGAGGCCGCACTCCCAGCTATGTCTCCTATTATGCTGAGCTTGTGCCCAAGATGTGGCTCACTGGCCTCACCTTCCGGAATGAGATCTATCAGGAAATGAACGTCGAGAAGATCGTCACTGAAGTTTTGAAGATCGATGGCCTGGCCGCGAAAGACTTCGAGTTCGACCTGAGCGGGTCGTATCCGGACCTGGAATACGTGTCCCAGTA
>CBFDBC010000194.1:0-6983 GCA_965602945.1 uncultured bacterium
TTCTCCCGCACATCCCTGGCGTGGATGTTGTTGTGCACATAACAGGATCCGTCCCAGGGGATTATGGTCTTCCGGGTGTGGCGCGCCACATAGGCGGCCAGGTTCTTGTCCGGAGCGAAGAGGATCTCATCCGAGTCCAGCGATTCCACCACGTCCAGGGCGTTGGAGGACGTGCAGCAGATATCGCATTCGGCCTTCACGGCCGCAGTGGTGTTCACGTAACACACAACCGGCCGGCCCGGATAGTCCTTTTTCCACCGTATGAGTTCATCCGCCTCGATCATGTCCGCCATGGGGCAGCCGGCCTCGGGTTCAGGCGTGAGCACGGTCTTGTCCGGGGCCAGGATGGCTGCCGTCTCGGCCATGAAATGAACCCCGCAGAAGAGGATGACATCCTCCTCGACCTGCGCAGCCTGGATGCTCAGGCCCAGAGAATCCCCCAGGAAGTCGGCTACATCCTGCACCTCACCGATCTGGTAGTTGTGCGCCAGGATAGTGGCGTTGCGCTCCTGCTTGAGCTCGAGGATCCTGGCGGTGATGGTTTGTGTGTCCACTTTGATATCAACGAACGGTTCAGACCCGGACCTTGGTGGCACCGCAGTGCGGGCACTTATCGCCCTTTATGTTCGTGGGTTCACCGCACTCATCACAGCTCCCCAGTTCCACATGGCAGGTGCCGCACACGGCCTCCAGCCCTTCCACGGGGCCCTCGCAGTAGGGGCAGCAGGTGTCTGTGTCTTTCTTTGCTTTCGGCGCCGCGGGGGCTTTGGGTGCCCCTTTCTCTTTGTGGTCACGGAAATCCTCTATCGCCTTGTGCAGCGCATCCGCGCCCAGGTTGGAGCAGTGCATCTTGTTTCCGGGCAGGCCGCCCAGCTCATCCGCCACGTCCTGGTTGGTGATCTGCATGGCTTCGTCCAGGCTCTTGCCCGTGGCCATCTCGCTCACCATGCTGGAAACGGCGATGGCCGCTCCGCAGCCAAAGGTCTGGAACTTCACTTCGCTGAGGCGGTCGTCTTTGACCTTGATATAGAACGTCATCATATCACCGCAAACGGGATTTCCTACCTCTCCTACGCCATCGGCGTCCTTGAGGACTCCCACATTCCGGGGATTGGAGAAATGCTCCATGACTTTATCACTGTACATCATTTTTGTTCTCCTCCAGATATTGGGTGTAGAGAGGGGACATCTTGCGCAATCTCTCTATATTGGGAGGGAATACCTCGATGAAATAATCGATGTCTTCCTGTGTCAGGCTGTCAATCAGGCTGAAGACCAGAGAACCCTGGGCCAGCGCATGGTCCAGCCCCATGGCCAGCAGCACATGCGATGCCTTCAGGGCCTTGGATGTGCAGGCGGACCCGCTGGAGACCGCGATTCCATTCATATCCAGGGTCAAGAGCATGGCCTCCCCCTCTACAAAGGCCACGCAGAAACTGGCATGATGAGGGAGCCGGTTGACCGGATGGCCGGTGAGGACAACTTGCTCCATCTCGAAGGACAGGAACTGAATGATGCGGTCCCGCAGGGGCTGTATCCGTGCTCTCCGGTTTTCCATCTCCCGGTCGGCGATCCCGGCCGCCGCTCCCAGGCCCACGATGCCCGGCAGGTTTTCGGACCCGGCCCGCTTACCGTGTTCCTGGATCCCGCCGTCGATGAGTGGCAGGATACCGGTCCCTTTGCGGACGTAGAGGGCCGCACTGCCATTGGGCCCGTAAAACTGGTTCCCCGCCAGGCTGAGGGCGTGGACACCCAGGTCCTGGACATCCACCGGAATCACACCCGCAGCAGCCACGGCATCCGTGTGGAGCACGACGCCCGCCTTGCTGCACACCTCCGCGATATCCCTGAAATGCGGCTGGATGGTTCCCACTTCGCTGTTGGCCAGCATAATCGAGACCACGGTTGTCTCCGGCGTGATGGCCTTGCGCACCTCATCCGGGTCTATCACGGCCTGCGGGTCGACGGGGACCTGGGTAGAAGTGTAACCCAGCCGCTCCAGGCTCTTCAGAGAATTCAGGATGGAGAGGTGCTCGATCGCCGAAACCACGATGTGTTTTCCTTTCTTGCGGTTGGCCAGGGCCATCCCCTTCAGGGCAAAGTTGTTGGATTCGGTTCCGCTGGAAGTGAAATAGATCTCGGAAGGCTCGGCATTGATGAGCGCAGCGACCCTGGCCCGGGCAGCTTCCAGGGCCTCAGCCGCCGTCTGGCCGAAGGAGTGCAGGTTCTGGGGATTGCCGAACCGCTCACCGAGATAGGGAAGCATGGCCTCCCTGGCCCGGGGATGCAGAGGAGTACCGGCGATCTGGTCCAAATACACTTTTCTCATTTGTGCCTCGATCGGCCCGACTGCTCTCTACCGGAAACACCCGGGCGTCCCTTGCCTTTTCCTTACGCGACTCGATCTTATGAGTGTATGCGTCTTGTGGGGTCCAAAGATCTCCGTCCCGAGGGGCTCGGAGATCGTGGCCCGATCGGAAAACGCGGGAAGGGTCAGACTGAAACGACTTCCTGGACCTCAGGGATCTCCTTCTTCAGGAGCTTCTCGATGCCCATCTTCAGCGTCATCTGGGACATGGGGCAGCCGGCACAGGCCCCGACCAGCTTCACCTTAACGATCCCGTTGTCTTCGACATCCACGAGTTCGACATTGCCGCCGTCCGCGACGAGAGAGGGACGGATCTTATTCAGAACCTCTTCGACTCTTTCTTTCATGCTCATTTCTCCTTTGCAGGCTTAAGCCTTATATTATATCTTTTGGACCGGCAAGTCTATTGGACCTTAGTCCTATATGACGCACCGCTAGGTCTTGAGTATATATAACATTTCGCAGCCCTTTAGTCAACTATTCCTATAGATTTAATAGAATATCGTCCCGTGACCACTCACCCCTCGATTACCCTGGGGATTCCCGGGTTGAGGCGGGCCACGATCTCATAATTGATGGTGCCGGCCCAGGCTGCCAGCATATCAGCGGTCACCTCGTCATCCCCGGACCGGCCGATCAGGACCACAGGGTCTTCCACCTCGACGCCGGGGAGATCGGTGATGTCTGCGGCAATGAAATTCATGGCCACCCTTCCCCTCAGCGGCGCCCTCTGTCCCGAGATCAGGACATGGGCCATGTTTGAGAGATGACGGGGATACCCGTCCGAATACCCGATGGGGATGACGGCCAGCCGCGTGGTCCGAGTGGCCCGAAAGGTGCGTCCATAACCGACGAATGCACCCTTGGTAACCTGATTGACCTGTGCGACGCGGGCCTTCCATGACAGAACAGGAAGGAGCTTGACAGGCTCTCGTTCCTGCTGCAGGCAGGATACATAGGTCTCCTTGGAGGGCCAGAGTCCATACAGGCCGATCCCCACCCGCAGCATGTCGAAGTGGGTTTCCCGAAACAGGATGGCCGCGGCCGTGCAGGACATGTGCCGGATAGGAATCCGCATACCCTTCTTTTCAAAGCCGGCCAGCACTCGCTGGAATTTATCCAGCTGATACCGGGCATATGTGTGGTCGGTGGTGTCCTCGATGTCGGCAAAATGCGAAGAGATCCCCTCGAGCACGAGGCCGGGGTGACCCGGAAGCCGGCCGAGCAGGTCTTCCAGCGCCGCGGGCTCGATCCCCTGACGGTGTGTCCCGGTCTCTACCTTGACATGGATATACGCCTTGAGACTGCGGTCCCGGCAGATACGGCCCAGGCGTTCGATGGTCTCCGGATTATACACCGTCAGTCTGAGCCCGCGCACCACGGCCTCCTCCAGGTCGGAGAGGGCGACATAGCCCGAGATCAGGACCGGGGCCCCCGTATCGAGCTCGCGCAGCGCGATCCCCTCTTCCAGGGAATGCACGCCCAGCCACTGAACACCCTCCGACAGGGCCAGGGGGGCGATCCGGGACATGCCGTGACCGTAGGCATTGGCCTTGACCATGGCCAGGAGCTTGGGTTTCGGCCCGGCCAGCGAGCGGAATTGTTTGATGTTGTGGGAAAGCGAGGCCCTGTCCAGCTCGATCCACTGGAGAGGGTGTGTGTTCATGGGGGGTCAGGCGAGATCGGGGTCCATCCGGGACAGGTCCACCAAACCGCGCAGTTCTTCATCGATGAAAACCGTGTCCTTGCGTCCCACGCCCGTGGAGATGATCGCGACTTTGACTTCCAGGAGGTCTTCGATGAGCTTCACGTAGTCCAGGAATCCCTGGGGAAGCTCCTCCCGGGTCCGTTTGCCTTCGACACCTGTTCCCCATCCCTTGATCGTCCGGTAGCGCGGCTCCGCCTTTTCCAGGACCCAGCTTTCCAGGGGAAAACTCGGCAGGGTTTCCCCCTTGAAGGTGTAATCGACACAAACCTTGATCTCCTCGAGACCATCCAGGACATCCGGCTTGGTCAGGATGATGCGCTTGACGCCGTTCAACCGACAGGCGTAGGCCAGCTGTACGGCGTCCAGCCAGCCGCACCGCCGCGGCCTCCCGGTGGTGGCCCCGTATTCCTGGCCGTGGTCCCGCAGGTACTCTCCCCACTCGTCGAAGGCCTCGGTCGGGAAGGGGCCCTCCCCGACCCGGGTCGTGTACGCCTTGCAGACGCCCAGGACGGCATCGAGCTTGTCCGGGCCGACCCCCAGGCCGGCGCATATGCCGCCGGCCGTGGAGTTGGAGGAGGTGACGAACGGATAGGTGCCGTGGTCCACATCCAGGAGCGTTCCCTGGGCGCCTTCGAACAGGACCGGCCTGTTCTGCTTGAAGGCATCGGCCAGGTACAGCGACACATCCCGAATAAAGGGCCGGAACTGCTCCGCATAGGCCGAATACTGGCGGACGATCCCTTCCGCCTCGAGGAGTTCCCGGCCAAAATGAGCGAGGAGGATGTTTTTCTCTTTCACATTGTGTTCGATCTTGGTCCGCAGGAGCCCGGGGTTGAGAAGGTCACCGACCTTGATCCCCTGCCGGTCGGCCTTGTCCACATAGGCCGGGCCGATGCCCCGGCAGGTGGTCCCGATCTTCTGTTCGCTCTGCTCCTCCCTCAGGTTTTCGATCACGGTGTGGTAAGGAAGGATGAGATGGGCGTTGGGGCTGATGAGGATGTTGTCCCGGACCTCGATCCCCATGTCCTCGAGGATCTTTTTCTCCCGCAGGAAGGCCTCCGGACTGATGACCATGCCGTTGCCCAACAGGCAGATTTTGCCGCTGTGCAGCACGCCCGAAGGAATGAGGTGAAGGATCACCTTGCGGCCGTCGACATACACGGTGTGGCCGGCGTTGTGTCCCCCCTGGAAGCGGGCCACGATGTCGAAAGCCTGCGTGATCAGGTCCGTGATCTTGCCCTTGCCTTCATCCCCCCACTGCATGCCGAGTATGGCGACATTGCTCATCGAGCCACTCCTTCCTAAAATCCCACGGCCACCTGAACGAGCCAGGCGTCGTTCTTGATCTCGACGTCCCCTTCCCGGTTGAAATCATACTCGAGCTTGAGGTACGCGTTCTGGGCGAACATGAAGACGGCGCCCAGGGCCCAGCGGGTCCGGTCCAGGTGGAATCCTTCCCCCGGTGTGTCCGGGCCCTCGAAACCCGGCCCGTGGAAGGTGTCGTCGTACTTCACGGCCTGATAGCTCACGACCGGGCGGAAGTTCTTCCAGACCATGGCGGTCTGGATGTAATACCCCCAGCCTTCTGCGGCGGCGAAGGGATCGGGTGTCTCCGACCTGGAATGGGTGTACTCGGCCTTGATGTAATAATCCGAGGTGGACCAGATAGCGGTCCCTGCCTGCAGGATCCGGTCGCGGCTGTCGGCATCGTCGTACTTGCCCCGGTAGTAGGAGTATCCGACCGAGAATCCGTCACCCAGGGCCAGGTCCAGCCGCCCGCCCCAGCTCTTGTTGCGGTTGTTGTCCCGGAACTGCTGGCCGCTGTACAGATATTCGCCTTCAGACAGGCCGTTCCCCAGGTAGATCACGTAGTCCAGACCGCTGACGGTGCCGCGGCCGGAAACACCGACATCCCGCCAGGTAAAGGGAAACAGATACTCCATGCTCAGGGGCGGATTGACGGTGTCGGTCTGATGGGGCAGGTTGTTCTCGTTGAACTGGCCAAAGGGGACGACAAAAAGCCCCAGCCTGGCATTGAAGTACTGGGAAGCCTGGAAACCCAGCCAGGCCTGGTTGAGGTCGAAGCGGTCCCCATCGTAGTAGGAGGCCTCCGTCATGAATGAGACCTGGGGCGCCAGCTGCCCGGACATGAGGAGACCCAGCAGCGGGTTCTCGAAAGTGCCGTCGGGATAGGGGCCGAACTCCTCACTCTTGTGGTAATCCGCGGCCAGGTACCCTCCGGCCTTGACCCGGAACGGATCCTGCTGGGGCAGCATCTGCTGAGCCCGGGCCAGGGAAGAAAAAACGATCAAGAATAGGAAGAGATATTTGTTTTTTTTCATAATAGCGTGTAATCGAATTCCTCATCCAGGAGTCGGTCCATCCAGCGGCTCACGTCTGCTTTTTCGGCGACCAGACGGTTGATCTCATTCACGCCCTTTTTGGTTCCCATCCAGATGGCCCCAGTCAGGCGGCCGTCCTGGATCACGAGCTTCTTATAAAGCCCCTGATCCGGCACCTCGTGCCGAAACTCCTGAGCCGTCCCCGGCTCCGGGTTGACCAGGCCGATGGATGTGACGCTCACGCCCATGACTTTGAGTGTGTTGGACGGCACGGTGCCCTCATAGGTCTGAGACCTTCCCAGGAGCGTGTGGGCCGCCGTCCGGGCCTGCTGGAAGGAGGCCGGGATGATCCCATAGATCCGGCCCCGGTGCTGAACGCTGTCACCGGCCGCAAAGATGTTCGGATCGCTGGTCCGAAGCATGTCATCGACGACGATACCCTTGTCTGTCTCCAGGCCGGCGTTCCGGGCCAGGTCAATCCGCGGCCTCACGCCCGCAGCCACGATCACCATGTCGGCGGGACTCTCTCCGGAGTCCTTGAATCTCAGGCCGTCGGCCTCTTCCG
>CBFDBC010000195.1:0-6727 GCA_965602945.1 uncultured bacterium
GTTTTCCAATATTAAAAGAGACAGGGGTTTTTTACAACCTCATAATGATTTGCATCGCTTTGGAAGCATTTCCAAAACCGGGAAGGTAATGAAACAGTCAGGCAAGCTGAACCATCAGCCCGCTCGCCTCCGGACGGCTTCATCATCAGCTCCCCCGACTGATCTAATAAAAAACACGCTTTTGGAATTCCTCACCAGGGCTTTCAAAAAAAGGCGGATTGTAATATACATGTAGAAAAACCGGCCGGCCCGGCAGGGATCGTGCCGAAGGAGGTTTTCCTATGCGTAAAGCCACGAGCGTGTGTGTCCTATATCTCATCATCTGCCTGGCAGGGCCGTTGGGGGCTCGCGAGAAGCACTTGGCTTCACCGGAGCTGATAAGGGCCCTCACTCAGGAAGTGTCGGGGGAGATAGCTTTCAACTACACGGTTTTGATCTCCCATTTTGATCGCATCCAGGCCTCGAAGGGGTGGCATGGTGCGGCGGAGATGATCAGGCAGGAGCTGAAGAAGATCGGCTACCGGGATGCCGCCATCGAGGGCTGGCCCTCCAACGGTTCCCGCTACACCTACACCTACCAGACCCCGATCGGCTGGGACGCAACCAGTGCCGAGCTGTGGATGGTTTCTCCACATAGGGAGAGGCTGTGCTCCTTCGAGGAGGTTCCCCTCACGCTCGTCAAGCACAGCCATTCCGCCGATACCGAGGCCGAGCTCGTGGACGTGGGTACCGGCTTGGGGGAGGAGTCTTATGCCGGCAGGGACGTCAAGGGCAAGATAGTCCTGGCCACGGCCTACACCGGGGATGTCATGCGGGAAGCTGTGGTCAAGCGCGGCGCCCTGGGAGTGATCACATGGTATCCCCCTGAGGTCCGGCCCGGCTATCCAAACATGATCCGCTATACGGCCCTCTGGCCGCGCTGGGAAGAGCGGGACCGGATGGGTTTCGGGTTCAACGTGAGCAAACAGCAGGGCTGGCAGCTGAAGAGGATGCTGGAGAACGGAGAAAAAGTCGTGCTGCATGCCAAGGTCGAGGCCGAGTATTATGACGGCCAGATCGAGATCGCAACAGCGTCCTTCCCCGGTTCGGTCGAGCCGGATAAGGAGGTCCTGATCATCGGCCATCTCTGCCACCCCACGCCCAGCGCCAACGACAATGCCAGCGGGAGCGGCGGCATGCTGGAGATGGCCCGAGCCCTCAAGAAGATGGTCGACTCGGGACAGATCCCGCCGCCCCGCCGCACCATCCGCTTCCTGTGGGTACCCGAATTCTACGGGACCGTCCCCTATATCCGGGCCCATCTGGAGCGCACGCGCAGCACACTCTCCGTTCTCAACTGCGACATGATCGGTGAGGACCTCCACCTGACCGGCGGCCTCTTCACCATCACCTGCACGCCCGATTCTCTGCCCAGCTACCTCAATGACGTGGCTGTCAACTTCGCGCGCATGGTGCAATCGCAGGGCCTGCAGAGCCTCAATGGGAGCCGTCACCCATTTGTCTTCCGGGTGAATCCCTACAGCGGCGGAAGCGACCACCTGGTGTTCAACGACGGGGCCCTCAAGGTCCCGGCCCTGATGTTCGGACACGGCGATACCTTCCATCACACAAGCCTGGACACTCCCGACAAGGTGGATGCCTCCGAGCTGCGGCGGGTCTGCGCCATCGCCCTGGGGACCAGCTATTACCTGGCGCAGGCCTCTGACAGCGAGGCCGTGACCATGGCCCGCCTCATCACACGCAATGGATTGGGCCGTCTGGCAGCCGATGTTTACGACGCGCTGGAAACTGTCTGCGCCGCCGATGGGCCGGCCGCACTGCAGGCCTCGTACGGTCGTGCCCTCAATGTGCTCGCTCACGCCGCTCGCAGGGAGTCTGAATCCGTCCTTTCCACAAAGGCATTCATTTCAGATACGAAAAGCCTTGGCTCCATCCGGGCCCAGGCGGTACAGATCGGGGCCCTGGAGGGATCGTTGGGACAGGAACTGCATGAGAGATACCGGGAACTCTGTGCCCGATTCGAGATCCAGCCCAGGGAGCCGGCTCCGCATCCCGGGGAAAAGGAGCTTGACCGCTGGATCCCGATCCGGTCCGAGGATTTTGTCTGCCCCCTCCAGGCAGGATACATCAGCGATCGACTGGGAGAGGGAGCACTTGCCGGGCTGAAACTGCGGGGGAATGCCGCTTACGAGGCCCTCAACTTTGTGGATGGGGCACGCAGCGTGTATGCCATCAGCCGGGCTGTCTCGGCCGAATACGGAGACGCCCCCGCCCAGGATGTCCTCGCTTTCTTTAAGGTCCTGGAACGATGCGGCCTGGTAAGCCTGGTGGAGCGATGAAATCCCCCGCAGACAGCCCTTTCAGGCGTCTGATCGAGGGCCGCGAGAGCATACGCCGTTATTCCGACCGCCCCGTGGAGAGGGAAGTCCTGCGGCAGTGCCTGGAGGCGGCCCGCCTTGCCCCATCGGCCGAGAATGCCCAGCCCTGGAGGTTCCTGGTCATCGACGACGCTGAGGTCAGGGAGCGTTTCAGTGCAGGGGCATTCTCGGGCATATACTCGGTATCCAAGTTTGCGGCCCGGGCGCCGGTCCTGATCCTGATGCTGGCGCGATTGAATGTCATCACCCACCGCATCGGCCGGCAGGTCCAGAACATCCACTTCCATTACATCGATATCGGCATCGCAGGGCAACAGCTTGTGCTGCAGGCCGAGGAAATGGGCGTGGGCAGCTGCTGGATAGGCTGGTTCAACGTGAGGAGGGCCCGCAGATTCTTCGACATCCCGTCGAAGTACAAGATCATCTCCATGCTGGCGCTGGGCTATTACGAGAAGAAGCCGTCTCGCGACCGGAAACGCAAGCCGCTGGATGAACTGGCCTGGTTCAACCGGTTGGGAGACTCCTGAGCCTTCGGGTCAGACGATCTCGTCCTTGATAAGCCGCAGCCCCTCCGCGACCTTCTCCAGCGCCTTTCCGAACCGGGCGTTGGGATCCCCCAGGCCGAAGCGGACGTAGCCATCCAGTCCGAAATGATCTCCGGGGCAGAGGAGTACACTTTTTCGCTCCATTAGCCTCTGGGTCAGGAGGGTAGAGTTGATGTCCAGGTGGTATCTGGGAAAGGCGATGGCGCCAGCCCTCGGTGGGACACAGGTGAGCAGGCCGTCGAGCCCGTCCATCCAGATCCGGAAGGCGTCCCAGTTGGCGCGGATGATGGCCCGGGTCCGGGATAACAGGGCCTCGCGTTTTTCCGGCTGAAGCGCACGGACGGCCAGCTTGTCGCTCAGGGCGCTGATGCTGATCGAGGTGTAATCCTTCCCGCCCCAGCAGGCCTTAGTGATCTCGGGCGAGGCCACGATCCAACCCACACGCAGTCCGGGAAGGCCGTAGGCCTTGGAGAGCCCGCAGGTCACGATGGTCCGGGGATAGGTTCCCCACCAGCTGGGCAGGGTCTTCCCATCCAGCTCCGCCCCCAGGTAGACTTCGTCCACGACCAGCCAGGCATCGTGGCGGGATGCGAGGTCTACCAGGCCCTCTCTCTGTTCGAGGCTCAAGACGCTTCCGACCGGGTTATTGGGGTCGGTTACCACGATGAGCTTGACCCCTTGAGCGCAGAGGGAGCTTATCTCATCGAGGTCCAGCGTCCAGTCCGGTTCATTAAGATAGAAGGGGATGCACTCCGCCCCCAGGGCTTCTGTCAGGCCCTGCATCTGGAGGAAGTTGGGACGCATGAACAGAACCCGATCGCCCGGCTCCACCAGATGCCACATGAGCTGGAAATTGGCCTCGATCGAGCCGGTGGTCACGAGGATATCGTCCGGAGCCGCTCCCGGATATATCCGCGCGATGCTCTCCTTGAGCCCAGAGGTGCCGTCTGTCTGTATGTAGGACAGCGGGGTTTCGAACAGGGCGCTTCTTTCTTCCGCCGGGACGAGCTCACTGAGACACAGGGGGTGCACACCGCTCTCTGCCAGGTTGAAGTTGACGTGATGCTCCCACTCCGACTGCCAGCGTTCCATTTCGAACCGGGGTATCCTCATGGTCGGCTCCTCATATCTCCACCTTGAACAGCCCCTTGAGTGCAAAACCGAAGATGATGGAGAGGAGGAAAAAGGCGATCAGCCAGTGCATGGTCCATCCCAGGAAGGGCAGTCCGGATGTGGGGTATACCACTTCGATCCGGCTCACTGCGGAGGTTTCGTCCAGAGGCGGTTCGGTGGGGTAGGACAGCTCCTCCCAGAAACGCTTTTCCACGCGGCGGGGGGAAAGGCGGCTAAGCGGCCGCTCGGATACGGCCACGGTCTTGGACAGGTGCTCGGATCCCACCGTGATGTCCAGGTTATGGATACCCGCCTCGGTGAAGGATATCCTCCAGTCCACCTCGCCTTCTTCCTCGATGCGCAGGGGAGGGGTTTCGATGGTCAGGCCCGGGGCGGGCTGCAGGCGTATCTCTGTCTCGAGGGGATTGATCGATTCCTCAAGCGTGACCTTGAGCAGGACGGCTTCGCCGGGCTCGAGGGACGCGTAGGCGAACCAAAAGTTAAGTTGGATGAGGATCAGGATCACGGGGATGAACATGACGAGCAGGGGCTTCAGGGAGTGGCTCATGTACCTGAGGTTGGCCTTCAGGATCCCCCCCATAGCCTTGAACTGGCTCCGCATGCTCTCGTTGTAGAGCCGCATCTCGAGGAGGTGAGCTTTGATCCGGTCCTTGGTCCGGCGTATCCCGGCCTGGTTGGAGGTCAATTTGAAGATGAGAAGCATGAGGAGGCCGGTAAGCGCGGAGACGACCAGCATGCCCCACCAGGGACTGCTGAGGCCGCGGAAGGGCAGGAACATCAGTTCGAATATCTTCCCGAAGATGGAGTTGAATGCCCACATGGTTCTGCTTCCTAGGAGATGTAGCCCAGCCCCTTGAGCTTTTTCTTTATCTCTTCCTCACTGTCCGATTCTTCCAGCTTGGCGACCTCTTTTTCCAGGCAGTGCACAATGAATTCGTCCGGAGAAGTGTATCCGGAGAGCTCGGACAGTTGCTTGATCTTTTCCAGCAGATCCTTGTCAAGCTTGATCTTGGCTTTTCCCATGGTTGGCTCCTATTTAAGGACTGGGACTCCCGTCATGTCCTGCGGGGTCTCGATCCCGAAAACCTGCAGTATGGTAGGGGTTATGTCATGAAAGCGCGGGGTCTGCGTTTGGATGGGCCGGTTGGCCAGGAACACACCGGGTACGACATCGGGTGCCATGCAGTGGTCGCCGCTCCATTTGGCGGTATTGTCTTCGATGACCTCCGGAAGAATGCGACCCGAGGGAGATTCCCAGGAGATGCGGTATCCCAGGTTGAAACCCACCACGATGTCCGGCGCCTGATCCACGTAGGGCCCATGATAGATGTCCTTGGCCGCATAGGCCTTTCTCACGGGCCGGTCGCCGGTCTTGGGATCCTTCACGGCTTCCAGTTTTTGGATGATCTCGTGGATGAGGTTGTCTCTCTCCGGGCCCGGGTTGACGGTCCCCTCAGCCTCGCGCCCCCTTTGGTTGAGGTACAGACTATTCAGGCCGTAGTTGTAGGCCTTAGTTCTGGACCAGTCGGTGTTCTGGAACAACATATCTTCACCCTGGCGGCGCGGGTCGATCAGGGCGTGGTACCCGTTCTCCAGCAGCCATGTGTTGAGGCTGAAGGTACGCCGGAAAGGAGCGAAGCCGTGGTCGGAGAGGACCATGACCACCGTGTCCTTGTCTGCCTTCTGAAGCGCCCTGTCCAGTACCCGGTCCGCCTCCTGGTAAACGTCTTTAATGGAGTCGCGGAATCGGGGCGCCAGGTCCGGATCGTGGGAGGGATGCTGTTCGTCGATGTGGCGCCAGAAGATGTGCTGGCGCTGGTCCGTGCTGGACACATAGTAGAAGAGCAGCCCGGAGTCGAACTTTTCCAGTTCGTAGTCGAACATGGCTTTGCGTTCCTCCATGACCTGCCGGTCCTGGATGAGATACTCCTCGTCATCGAAAATGTTGTTGTCCAGAGCCTTGAAATCAGCGGGCAGTCCCTTGGTGTAGAAAGGCCCGAACTTTTTCTCCAGTTCCCGGCTGTAGCTGTCGGGCGTGGAGATGGGCATGGCCGGATCGCCGGGATCGATGTTGATGGGGGAGATGTAGAATTTGAAATCAGGCCGGACTTCCTGCATGTAGAACCGCACGATGCCGCTCACACTCTGGGTCGGGATGAGTGGGAAGCTCAGCCGTTTCCAGCCGCTCCACTCGCCCTGCCTGAGGATGAACTCGTGGTCCTGGATCCTAATCTTGGCCACCTTGTGCTCGGGGTCCAGGTAGACCCGGAAATCGATGAAGGTGTCCTCCGGCTCTTTGAGGAAGCTGTTCTCAGGGCCCAGTAGGCGGGCCTCCACCTGGTTCCCGATCACGTAGACTTCGTGGGCCCTGGCTCCTCCCATGTCTTTGCTGAGCTCCGTGGGAGCGGTGGTGTAGTAGTTGCACTCTCCGTAGCCACCGTAGAGGTCCGGCGTGTTCATCCCGGAAAGGGTTCTTTGGCCGGAAGGGACCGGGGGGAAGTTGGAGGGGATCTTGAAGATCGTGGCCGGGACGTCGTGATCCTCCAGGACCTGCCAGAAGGCCCGCCCCTTCCTGAGGTTGAGCATCTCCGGGCTGGACAGCGGGAGCTGGTACTTGCCCAGGCTCAGTGTGCGCGCTGCGCCCTGTATGCCTGTCGCGGAAAATTCGGG
>CBFDBC010000196.1:0-6676 GCA_965602945.1 uncultured bacterium
CAGTTCGAAGTCGGCGATCGTGAGTGTCGCAAAGACGGCGTTGCGGTTCATCTTACGCACGGGATTCTCATGGGGCAGAACAACTTTCATGTGCTTAGTGATGGGCCACGGGCTCAGCACGGCATTGCCGAAACCCTGTTCACTATTGCGGTACCGGGCCGAAGGATAATAGACATAATTGAGACGCAGCTTTTCTGCTATGGCCTGGACCCCTGTGGGATCCATCTCCTGAAGCAACAGGACATCCGCATCCATCAGCTGAGGGATCGATTCCAGCTCCCCGATGGCCTCCCCGACATTCCTGCCGTATCTGATGTTGTAGGAAACCACCTTGAGGCTGCCGGTGAAAGGAGGGAGGGGGCCGGAGTGGCGCCCGATGAATTTTGGGCCTTCAGGATGGTTGTAGTTTTGGCTGACGGTAAAACATGAAAGGGCCAGGGCGGCTGCCAGGGCGGGAATAATCCAGCGGAACCGGTTCGTCACCGCTCCCCGCCCGGATGCGCCAACTTCACAGAGAGCCAGATGGGAAGATGGTCACTGGCCGCCGCGTCTTCGACCTTGCCGGCGGAGACCACTTCCATCCCCTTGACGAAGAGGTGGTCCAGTTCCAGATCCACGAGCCCCAGGAGATCCTGCTTATGTGTAGAGCCGATGTCTCCGGTGGCCCGCACATACCCGGACCTGCGGAAGATCCGTTCCATTTCCCGCACGATGTACCCGGAATCGGTGTTGAAGTCCCCGCCGATGATCCCGAGCGGATATTTCCCGTCGAGGCTATCGGCCACATGCGCCATCTGATCCAGGCGCACCTCATTCCCGACCAGGAGCGTGGGGGTGTGGACGTTCCCGACCAGTACTTCTGAACCGGCGACATCGAGCACGGAAAGGACGGCGATGCGGCTCGTCTTGCGCAGTGGATTCTCGTGGGGCAGAACGACCTTCCAGTGGTCCTTGATGGGCCAGCGGCTCAGGACGGCGTTGCCGAACTCAAGGCTCTTGCGGTACATGGCCGTGGGATAAAACACGTAGTTATAGTTCAAACGGCGGGCGATCGCGTCGGCCGCAGAGGTATGGGTTTCCTGCAGCAGGATGACGTCCGCGTTCTTGAGGGCGCTCAAGCCGGCCAGGTCATCGACCGCTGCGTCCAGTTTTTCCGCCCACTGTATATTGTAGGAGACCGCTCGCAGCGTCCCCTGAAATTGGGGCGTACCTGCGGCATAGTTACCCGAGTAGCTGGGACCGGAGGAGGTGTCGTAACTCTGCTTGACCGTGACGCAGCCGGTCCCGAATAGGCTGAGACAAAGTGCAGTGATGGTGACTGTTTTTTTCCACATGATTGTTTTCTTCTTCTGTGTAGATATAATAAATCTCTTATATTATACACGAATCCCGGCGAATTTGTAAGCCCGGGCGATACGGCCTATTATAACTCCCGGAAAGGCAAAAACGTTTCATCCCACATGCCGCTTGACTCCACCGGACAGGAGTGATAACTAGTAGGAGAACACGCAGGATCCCAATCCAGAGAGAGGAAAAACAACATGAACAAAGCATCGATATCCCGCAGGGAATTTATGGGGCGAAGCGCCGCCGCAGCGGCCGGCCTGATGATCGTCCCGCGCCATGTGCTGGGTGGGCCCGGCTATGCAGCGCCCAGCGACACCCTCAACATCGGATGCATTGGAGTAGGGGGCAAAGGATCTTCGGACATCCGCTCCTGCAGCGGCGAGAACATCGTGGCCCTCTGCGATGTCGATGACACCCAGATGGCCCGGTTCCTCAAGTCGGACCGCAGCACTCCCGAGCAGAAGGCCATGTATGACAAGGCCGGCAAGTTCCGGGACTTCCGTGTCATGCTGGAGGAAGAAAAGAGCATCGACGCCGTGACCGTGAGCACCCCTGACCACTCACATGCCGTGGCCGCCATGATGGCCATGAAGATGGGCAAACACGCCTTCGTTCAGAAGCCCCTGACGCACACCATCAAGGAAGCCCGCATCCTGGCCGAGACGGCCAAGAAGATGAACGTGGTCACACAGATGGGCAACCAGGGCCACGCGGGCGAGGAAGGCCGGCTGATCAATGAGTGGCTCTGGGACGGGGCCATAGGTGACGTGCACGAAGTGCACTGCTTCACAAACCGGCCTATCTGGCCCCAGGGCATCGAGGCGCCCAAGGAGATCCCGTCCGTGCCCTCCACGCTGGACTGGAATGTCTGGCTGGGCCCGGCCCGCTTCCGGCCCTACCACCCCGCGTACCATCCCTTCAAGTGGCGGGGTTTTTGGGATTTCGGGACCGGCGCGCTCGGTGACATGGGCGCCCATATCCTGGACCATCCCTTCTGGGCCCTCAAGCTGGGCCATCCCACAACGGTCCAGGCCAGCTCCACGCCCTACACCAAAGACTCCTGCCCACTGGCGGAGATCGTCACGTATGAATTCCCCCAGCGAGGGGAGATGCCCCCCGTGACCCTCAAATGGTTCGATGGCGGGCTGATGCCGCCGAGACCCGAAGGCCTCGAAGACGGACGCATGATGGGCGATTCCGGGGGGGGAGGCATCTTCTACGGCAGCAAGGCCATGCTCATGTACAGCACCTACGGCAAAAACCCGCGCATCGTCCCGGAAGCCAAGATGAAAGAGTACCAGCGGCCGGAAAAGACCATCCCGCGCTCCCCGGGCATCCAGCTCGAGTGGATCGAGGCCATCAAGGCCGGGAAAAAATCCTCCACCGATTTCTCCTACTCCGGTATGCTCACCGAGGTCATGCTTCTGGGGAACGCGGCGGTTCGCGTTCAGGAACACAAGACCAAGCTGGAGTGGGACAGCGAAAAGATGGAATTTACCAACCTCCCCGAGGCCAATCAGTACCTGCACTTCGAATACCGCACCGGCTGGGGCCTTTGACTCCGAGTCTGACACAAGGCCATATTTCTCGGCCGGCTGCGGCAAAAGGAGAAACATATGAGAGACTGGGCAGCGGTGGTTTTTCTGGCCGGAATGCTCCTGGCAGGGACCATAATCACGGCCTATCAGGGAGAGAACGCCATGCAGAGAGAAGTTAAATCCGTGACACAGTGGAAGGTGCATGATCCGGACCGCCCCCTTCCGCCGGGGGTCGACCCGGGACCGGCAGGCTCTCCGATACCATCCCCCTCGGATGCAGCCGTACTCTTCGACGGCACTGACTTTTCGCAGTGGGAAGACGGCAAGGGAAACCCGGTACGCTGGAGGCTGACCGGAGACGGTGCCATGGAGATGGTAAAAAAGACCGGGGCGATCCGCACCAAGGAGAGTTTCGGGAGCTGCCAGCTGCACATCGAGTGGGCCTCACCCAAAGAGGTCGCCGGGGAAAGTCAGGGACGGGGAAACAGCGGCGTTTTCCTGATGGAGGTCTACGAGGTGCAGGTCCTGGATAATTATCAAAACAAAACCTATGCCGACGGTATGGCCGCCGCAGTCTACGGCCAGTACCCTCCTCTGGTCAACGCCTGTCGGCCGCCGGGAGAGTGGCAGACCTATGATATCGTCTTCCACCGGCCGCGTTTCGATGCTGACGGCGGACTCCTAGCGCCGGCTTTCATGACGGTGTTCCACAACGGCATCCTGGTGCAGGACCATGTGGAGCTGACAGGCCCCACGGCCTGGAAGCAGCGGCCGCCCTACAAGGCCCACGCGGACAGGCTCCCCATCTCATTGCAGGACCACGGCAATCCCGTCCGCTTCCGCAACATCTGGATCCGGGAACTCCCCGACCGGTAAAAAGGGGACAGGCCCCCTTTCTTTTACTTTCGGTAGCGGCGGTACCAGATCCGGGGGAACAGGGTACTGAGGATGCGGGAATAGGTGCGCAGATTCTCCCATGTGCGCAGGCTGTCCGCCTGCCGGAAAGAGGCGATGGCGCCCGCCGGGCTCTTCCCCGTCCTCTCGCAGTCGTAAAGGATGTCAAAGAGCTCGCGGATGATGGGCGCGAACATGTTCTTCTCGGAAACGAAGCGGTGGATCGCCTTGAGTGTGTGGAAACCCTCCACTGTCGTGCTGCCCACGGCCGCGAAGGTCTTCTCGACCGCTTCTCCACAGGAGCCCGACTTCTCAAAACATTCGACAAAGGCACGCCCGAAACGGAAGTTGCGGCTGGCCTCGCTGCATGTGATGATCAGGTCTCCCAGAGAAGAGACGGCCCGGGACGTGTCGCGCCGGGCTCCGAAATACCGCTTTATGGTGTCGATCTCGACCAGGGCCCGCGGGATGTACTCTCCCAGGTAGCTGTCGCCTTCTCCCGCTCCCTTCATGATCCCCGCCATCAGGGCGAACACGTTCTTGAGCGCCCCGCCCCACTCGACACCCGCCAAGTCTTTGCATCCGAAGACCCGGAAACTGGGCGAATGCAGCAGTGCACGTATCTTCCTGAGCCGGTGCCGGGACCCGCCGCCCAAGGACAGGGCCACCGATTTGTCGGGGTCGACCACGTCCCTGGCAAAGCTGGGTCCGGAAAGCGACAAGACCTCCACTTCCATCCCGGTTCCGGTCAGGGATTCGGTGATGACCTCGGACATGCGCTTGCGCGTGTCGATCTCGATGCCCTTGGCCAGGCTGATCAGCGTGATATCCCGGTGGATGAATTCCCGGACGCGGCCGGTCACGGAGCGCATGGTCTGTGCCGGGACTGCCAGGAACAGGCACTCCGCACCATCCACGGCCTCAGCCAAATCGGTCGTGGCCCGCAGTCCGGACGAAAGGGGGTGCTCTCCCAGGTAACGAGCGTTACTATGATGCGAATTGATCTCCTCGACCACAGCCGCATCGCGGCCGCAGAGGACGACCTCGTATCCGTCCCGGGAAGCGAAGTGATGGGCCACGGCCGTTCCGTAGCTGCCCGCCCCGAAGAATGCGAATTTTGTCATGTGCCTTTCCCTTGAGGACGTTCCCCGGTGTCATCTCGGATCAAGCGGCGGACCTCCAGCAGCTCGCGCAGAACCTGCGGCGCATCGGAACCCGGGCGCAGGCGTGTGTCCAGATCGCAGGTCCACTCCACCGGGAATTCCTCGATGCGGAGTCCCTGCCTTTGTGCACGCAGGATGATCTCCAGGTCGAACATGAAACCGGAAGTTCTGCAGGCCCGGTACAGTTCCCGGGCGGCCTCACCCCGGTAGAGCTTGAATCCGCACTGGGAATCGCTGATCCCGGAGGGAAGGCCGGCCACCAGGACCGCAGCCAGGTGGAACAGCCGGGAGAGGAGACGCCTCTTCCAGGGGCGATCTCTGTGGATGACGGTCTCACCATGCCTCCGCGAAGCCAGGGCCACGTCCAGCTCGCCGGCCCGGATCCTCCGGATCTGGGGCAGCGCATTGGCATAGGGCACGCAGTTCCCGCTGTCGGCGAACAACACCACCTCCCCGGAAGAGGCCAGCACCCCGGTGCGCACGGCAAAGCCTTTGCCCCGGTTCTTTTCCAGGCGGATCACCTGCAGAACCGTTTCCGAGGGCACATCCGCCTCCCGGGCGGCCTCTGCCGTGCCGTCGGAGCTGCCGTCGTCCACCACGATGACTTCGCCCCGCAGGCCGGCGTCCCGGAAGAAGGCGGCGGCCGATTCCACATCACTCCGTATCTTTTGTGCCTCATCGAGCGCCGGGATCACGACCGAGATGTCCGTCACGGCTTCCGCCTCCGGGTCTCGAGGAAGGCCTCCCAGAGATCAGATTCGATGCAGAGGGCAATGGGCACCTCGGGACGCAGCCCATAGAACTCCACCTGGTAGCGGTCCCCCAGGAGCGGTGCCAGAGCATCCATCTGATCCGGCGAGGCCACGACCAGGGGAGCGCCTCCCAACCCTCCCGCTTCCGATGCCTCCTGCCAGTATCCGACGTTGGGAAAATCCCGCAGGTACCATGGCAGGGGCCAGGTCGTGTAGGGATCGGCCACCACTTTCACTAGCAGCGCGCGGCCTTCCTCGTGGAGGGAGCTCACATCGTGGACTCGTTGGACCAGCCGTAGGAAATCGGTGGATGTGTGGGCATAGACGTAGGGATTGCGGGGATCGGCCTGGTATTGAAGGTTCGCGCGCCGGCTCTGGAAGACGAGGTGGCCCAGGCTTATTACCAGAAAAAAGATCACCAATGCCCGGTGCCAACGCTTCCGGGCCGCCCGGAGCAGGAAGGCGGCTCCCCCTCCGGCCAGGATCACCATCCCCAGATAGAACGGCAGCAGGTTCCACGGCGTCTTATACCGGATCAGGGAATAGGCCAGCGTGGACAGCAGCGTGTAGAACGCCACGAACCGCAGGAACGCCCGGGTTTCAGGCCCCAAAGCCCATGCTCTCTGCTTTCCGGCTCCAAACGCGGCCGCGGCCCCCACCCCGGCCAGCAGCAGGACCGCACCCTCGGTCCAGACGGGGCCATGCCCGTATCGGGAGAAGGCGAGCATCTTTATGTAGTAATACCAGGGATGGGCGTGCCATCCCGGGTCACCGGCCCGAGCGAAGTAGGTCCCGAATGACAGGACAGAGTCCAGAGGCCCCCGAAGGTGGCGGAAGAACGAGGAGAAGAGGACAACGATCACGGCCAGTGCCGATCCGGCGCAGAGGGCCAGGTGCGCAGGGGATGGGCGGAGAACCTTCCCTGCCCGCTCCCTCTCCCCGCGAAAGGCAAACCGGTTCAGCATCCAGGCCCCGGCCAGGG
>CBFDBC010000197.1:0-6666 GCA_965602945.1 uncultured bacterium
CGCTCGCCTCCGGACGGCTTCCTTATCAGCTTGCCAGACTGATCTAACAATCAACACGGTTTTGGAAGGCTTACGCTTTAATGTCCAGCTTTGACATCTGTGTTTGGGAACGTTTATGATGATTCAGGGACAAGAAATTGGGATTAGACTGTAAAACCCTCCTGGAGGTATGTCCATGACGAAGAGACTTCGGCTCATCCTCACGCTTTGTGTCGTCACCCTGTTGGCCTTACAGGGACCGCTTGCGGCTCAAGATCCCGGCCAGGATCGTCAGGCAGGAAAGATCGCGCTGGATCAGACACCTCCCGTCGACCCGAACATCACGGTGGGGAAGCTGGCCAATGGACTGCATTACTACATCCGGGAGAACAAAACTCCCGAGAACCGTGCCGAGCTGCGTCTGGTGGTGAATGCCGGCTCCATCCTGGAGGATGAAGATCAGCAGGGGCTGGCCCACTTCGTGGAGCACATGGCATTCAACGGCAGCAGGAACTTCGCCAAGCTGGAACTGGTGGAGTTCATGGAGTCCATCGGCATGCGCTTCGGACCCGATCTCAATGCCTACACCAGCTTCGACGAGACCGTGTACATGCTGACCATACCCACGGATAAGCCCGAGATCATGGACACGGCCTTCCGGATCATGGAGGACTGGGCCCATGGGCTGGCATTGGAGGACAGGGAGATCGACAAGGAGCGGGGCGTCATCATCGAGGAATGGCGGCTCGGTCAAGGAGCCATGGCACGGCTGCGGGACAAACAGTTCCCTGTGCTGCTCAAGGGTTCCCGCTATGCAGAGCGCCTGCCGATCGGCAAAAAAGAGATCATCGAGAGTTTCGAATACGAGGTGCTCAGGCGTTTCTACCGCGAGTGGTACCGGCCGGACCTGATGGCGGTCATCGCCGTGGGGGATTTCGACCGGGCCCGGATCGAAGCGAAGATCACTGAACATTTCCAGGGACTGAAGAACCCTGAGGTTGCCCGCGCCCGTTCCGTGTTCGATGTGCCCGACTACCAGGAGACGCTGTTTACCATCGCCACGGACAGAGAGGTCCCCTACACCAGCGTCGCAGTCTATCACAAGCTCCCGGCCCGGGACCAGAGCACGGTGGGATTTTATAGGCAGGGCATCGTGGAACGGCTCTACAGCGGGATGCTCAACCGCAGGCTCTCCGAACTGACTCAGAAGCCGGACCCTCCCTTCATCTATGCCTACTCCAGCCGGGGGGCCCTGGTTCGGACCAAGGATTCCTACACCCTCATGGCCAGCACCAAGGAGGACGGTATCGAACTCGGGTTGAGGGCCGTGTTTCTCGAGTCGGAGCGGGTGGCCCGCCACGGCTTCACCGCCACAGAGCTGGACCGGCAGAAGCAGGACCTGCTGCGCTCGATGGAACGCGCTTACGCCGAGCAGGGAAAGCAGAACTCGGGGATGTTCGCGGCGGAATTCATCCGCAGCTTCCTTCAGGGAGAGCCCATCCCCGGCATCGCCTTCGAATTCGAGCTGCACTCGCGTTTCGTTCCGGAGATAACCCTGGAGGAGATCAACGGCCTGGGTAAGGAATGGATTACCGAAAGCAACCGTGTAGTCCTGGTCAGCGCTCCCGAAAAGGAGGGGCTCACCGTACCCACGGAGGAGGATCTCCGGTCAGTGCTGGAATCGGTGGGCGACACGGACGTAGCACCTTACGAGGATGCCGTCTCCGATGAGCCGCTCATGCCCGATGTTCCCGAACCCTCCGAGATCGTATCCACATCGATCCGACAAGACATGAATATCACGGAATGGGGCCTTGCCAACGGAGTCCGTGTGGTCCTGATGCCCACGGAACACAAAAAAGACGAGATCCTGTTCCGGGCCATCAGCCCGGGCGGCACCTCACTGGCCGCGGATGAGGACCACATACCGGCCCAGACAGCGACCCAGGTCATCGGCTCCTCGGGATTGGGGAATTTCAATCCCATCGACCTGCGGAAAAAACTGACCGGCAAGGTTGCCGTGGCCCGGCCCTTTATCGGGCAGCATGAGGAGGGTCTCTCCGGGTCCGCGTCCCCCAAAGACCTGGAGACTCTGTTCCAGCTCATACACCTCGTCGTAACGGCCCCACGCACCGATGCCGCACTCTTCCAGTCCCTGACCGGCCGCATGAAGGCTCAGCTGGCCAACCGCAAGGCAATGCCCGAGGTCGTCTTCTTCGACACATTCGGCCGCATCATGACACAGGACCACATGCGCGCCCGTCCAATGACTGTCGAATCCGTTGATCTGATGGATCTGGACGGATCGCTGGCCTTCTACCGGGACCGCTTTGCCGATGCCGGCGATTTCACATACATCTTCGTGGGCAACATCGACCTCTCGGCGTTCGAGCCGTTGGTCAAACGGTACCTCGCCACACTCCCTTCGACCGGGCGAGAGGAAACCTGGCGGGACTTGGGGGTCCGGCCTCCCAGGGGAGTGATCACCAGGACCGTCCACAAGGGGATGGAGCCCAAGAGCATGACCGCCATCGCCTTCACCGGTCCTTTCCAGTACGACACCGACCACCGCAACGCCATCCGGGCCCTGTGCACCGTGATGGAAACACGCCTCCGTAACGCACTCCGTGAGGACAGGGGCGGGACATACGGAGTGGGCATACGCCCCGGCTATGACAGGATACCGGAGGAGAGCTACAGCATCATGATCAACTTCGGGACCGATCCGGAGCGGATAGAGGAGTTGTCCCGGGTTGTCTTCGAGGAGATCGAAAAGATCAAGGCAGAAGGCCCCACGGAAGACGAGGTCCGCAACGTTAAGGAGGCGGAGATGCGCGACTTCGAGACCAGCATCGAGAGCAACGGCTGGTGGCTCAACCAGCTTGTTTTCCGGTACCGGACCGGAGAAGATCCGGCTGGCCTGCTGACCTTCAGAGAGTCCCTCGACAGGCTTGATCGGGAGATGATCCAAGCGGCGGCCCGCACATATTTCGACACCGACAACTATGTCCAGGTGACGCTTTTGCCGGAAGAGAAGAAGTAGGACCCGGTAGTTCTCAGATATAACTCAGCACATCTTTCAGCCGGTGATGCGGTAAACGTGCACCTGCATGCGCCGGACCTTATCCAGGATAAAGAGCCGGTCTCCGTGGATCCTCAGGACATCGGAGTAATGATCCAGCGGGAACTTCTGCAGCAGCACGCCTTCCGCATTAAAAACCTCGAGCACGTATGCGTCTGAGGTCGGTGGGATCTCGTCTTCGCTCCAGGCCCGCATGGAAAGCGTGGTTCCCTGGTCTCCCCGGCTCATCGAGATGTTGGTCCCCGCCTTTTCCTCGTCCTTGAGCTGCCGGGCCAGAGTCGCTACCCAGATTCGCCCATCCTCATCCATGGCGATGGCCTCGCTGCACGTGTTCATCTGCGGGGAATGCATGCTGATCCCCCCGGACTTGTTTCGCTCGATGGTTCCCTTGGTGAGGGGCTTACGGGCATCATATTTAAGGTCCCGGTCGGCCTTCCAGAGTATCTGACCGTCCGAGGAATATTTGTCGATGCGGTTCTGAAAACGGAAGGCGACACAGATGGAACCATCCCCGCCGATGCTGAACCGCACGTTGTTACCCTTGGCATTGACGAAACCGTGCTTGTAATCTCGCGGCTCGCCGAAGGTCTTAACGACCGTGCCCTCCCTGTCCGTTATCTGGAGCAGCGGGTCAGGGCTTTCGTCCTGATCTTCATCGTCCGGCAGGGGGGGGCGCCTCATGACGGCCGAGACCAGTAGATCCGGGCCCAGAGCCCGGAAATACTCGGAGATGACCTCCTGCAGCGCCATGCTGCCCGTCTCCACACCGGACATGTCCAGGAACTGGATCTTCATACCGTAGGGAGAGACCACGATCAGGCCGCCCTCCGGATCGATGTCCAGGGAACCGGGGAAGTTGAATTCACCCGGCCCCTGTCCCTGGCGCCCCAGGGTAGCCAGGTAGGTCCCGTCCGGTGAGAACTTCTGGATGCGGTGGTTGCCGGTGTCGAGGACATACAGGTTGCCCTCGGCGTCAAGCGCCATGTCCATGGGAATGTAGAAAGCAACCTCGTCGCTCTCCGCCTCGATGTCTCCGAGCGCACGGATCTTTTCCAGGGAGATCCGAGGGGATTTCGCCCAGATCCCCTCCCCCCGGTTGTGGACGACGCGGACACCGTCAACGGTCTCGGTCTTCTGTGCCCGAGCGGGAGCGACAAGAACGGCAAAGAGACAAAGAGCGAGAGAGAATTTATGGATTCCGGACAGGTTCTGCATGGCTGCACCTCATCGACCTATATAACGTATGACCGGGAAAAAGGTTTTACCCGGGCTTCGGGGATCTTCAGGCCAGGATTTCACTCATGCCGCAGGGAATCGGCCGGGTTGGCCCGCACCGCCTTCCATGTCTGGGAAGTCACGGCGAGAACGGCGGCAGCCAGGGAAACGAACAGAGCCGTGGCATATGTCCCGGCGCTTATGTCGGTGATAAACAGCAGCCCTGTCTGCAGCACCTTGTGCCAGCCGAAGTAGAGCAGCCCCAAAGCCAGGACATTGGCCACACCCACAAGGACCACATACTCCCGCATAAGCCTCCACAGGATCCGGGGAGAGGACGCGCCCATGATCTTGCGGATGCCGATCTCCCGTGTGCGCCGATCCACCATGTAGGAGGCGAGGCCCAGCAGGCCCAGGCAGGAAAAGACCACGGTCGTGATCCCTATGGCCTTGAGGAATCCGGCGATCTTGTCCAGCAGCCTGAAGAACTGGTTGAAGATGTCATCCAGGGTCTGACACTCGAACGGAAGATCCGGGTTCAGGCTCAGCCACTGCGACTTCAAAAAGGCATGCAGCTGCGGGAAATCTCCCGAGGCGGAATACCTTACAAGGAGGAAGTTCAGGTTGTCCGGTTCCAGAAATAGGACCGCCGGCGGGATGTCGAAGCCGATGTCCGCGAACAGGAAGTCCTCGGCCACTCCGATCACGGTCCCGGTCCTTCCGCCCAGAACGAACTGCCGGCCCAAAGGATCGTCCCACCCCATCTTCCGGGCAGCGGCGGCATTGAGGATAAAACCGTCTTTATCGGCCCCCATTGTCCGGGAAAAACTCCTCCCCTGCCGTATCGGTATGTCGAATGCCTCCGGGAAGCCGTAGTCCACTCCGTAGGCATGTACGGCCACCGCTTCGTCGTCCGGCGCGTCCGGCAGGCGGGCGGGCTGCAGATTCTCCCATATGACGGGAAGCCCGGCAGAAGCCGTGACCATGACGACATCGGAGTGGGTTTCGACCTTGGTTTTGAGAACCCCGAGCTTGGAGCGGGTCTCGGGTGTGAGCCGCACCATGGCGACATGGTCCCGGTTATAACCCAGGTCGGCCCTGACAAAATGGCCGCCCTGGTTCTGGATAATGCTGGAGGCCGCGATAAACAAGACCGCCAGGGAGAACTGCAAGACGATGAGGGCCTTGCTTCCCCGCTTCTTGCGCTTCCCGCCGGTGAATCGCCCCGACAGAACACTGAGGGGCTTGTACGAGGAGAGCACAAAGGCGGGATGGGCCCCGGAAAACAGCCCCGTGATGACGGCGGCGGCCACCAGGTATTTCAGCAGGAACGGATAGTTCCAGATCGAGTTTGAAACGGCCGACGTCTGGGCCACGAGGGAAAGGTCCCCCATGTAGGCATAGAAGGCGGGATGGAGGAGCTCGTATAAGAGGACAGCCGCCGGGAGAGCCAGGAACGACAGCAGCAGGGACTCTCCCAGGAACTGGAGGATGAGCTGGCCCCGTCCGGCTCCGATCACCTTGCGCATCCCGATCTCCCGGATGCGGTGCATGTAGCGCGCCGTGCTCAGGTTGATGAAGTTGATGCTGACCACAAAGAGCAGCAGTACGCCTATGGCGAAGGTGATGATCACGGAGGCCGGATGGGTGCTGCTCATGAGGGACGTGATGTGGCGCGAATGGAGGCGGAAGTCCCTGAAGAGCATGACATAGAGCTGTTCGGTCGCTTCCGGTGATCCGGCGAAATAACGATCCACGAAGCCCGGGAGCTTGGCGTCGAAGCCTTCAGAATCGAATCCTCGAGACATCAGCAGGAAGGCCGTGTGGCGGCTGGTGTCCCAGTCATCGAAGCCTTCGGAAAGGGAGCGGGCCGTTTCCTTTGAAACCAGAAAGTCGAAAAACAGCGAGGAGGTACGGGGAACGTCCCTGGCCACGCCGGTCACCGTAAGGCTCCGGGACTCTCCTCCCATGGTCAAAACCTGTCCGATGGGGTCCTGGTCTCCGAAATATTTAACCGCGGCCCTCTCCGACAGGACAAGGGAATCGGGCGAGTTCAGCGCCGTGTCAGGGTCCCCTTCCTTCAGGCCGTAGGAGAAGATCGTGAGGAACTCGGGATCGGCGAACAGCACACCCCTCTCATAGAAGGCGTCGTCTCCCCGCCTGAGTGTTACACGGCCTGCGGGCAGGACGCGGGCTGTTTTCTCGATCTCGGGAAACTCCCCCTTAAGGGCGGACGCCAGCGGGCCGGGAACGAAGGTCGTGTGCCTGTCTTCCTGGTTCTCATCGGGCCGCACCTGCACCAGGCAGTAGATGTGGTCTGCATTGGTGTGAAAGCGGTCGGCGTTCAGCTTGCTGCCGGCCATGAGGGCGAAAAGGGTAAAGCCGGCCAT
>CBFDBC010000198.1:0-6491 GCA_965602945.1 uncultured bacterium
CATTCGTTGATTATTCGATCAGTCCGGTAAGCATATTAGGAAGCCGTCCGGAAGCGAGCGGGCACGGTTCCTCGAAGAGGAGAGCGAGCTGAGGAACAAGGGGATTTTCCTCGCTGGGGAAAATCACCGGGCTGACGTTTATGCTTACCAGACTGCCTCCTTGTCAGCTTACCGGACAGGTTCTTCATAGCGGTATTAGTAGTGGTTCATGAGAAATCCTTGTGCTTGACACCTGGACCGCCCACAACTACATTAGGAATATCGCCAGAGGAAGTGCACCTAGGAGGATAGCATGCCAGTGAATCCGGCCTCATCAACCCGTGGGATACTGTTTTGGACAGCAGGGCTCTGCCTGTGCCTGGGGCTCTGGGGCCATCTTCTCGCTGCGGTCCCGGGCGGACAGGAGGGCTCCGGCCAGGAAGCCCAGATGGAGACGGCCGGGAGGCCCAAGGTCCTGCTCCTGGGAGTGGGCGACAGCCTGACACAGGGGACCATGGACGCGGTCAACCACAAGACCAATACACAGAATGCCTTCCTCAATTGGGTCTGGAAAATGCTGCGCAAGTCCGGGTGGAAGGTGAAGCTCACACAGCCTTATCTGTCGAATGCCGGAGTGCGCCTGAATCCGAACAGCATACCCTCCAACCTGGGGGTGGATGGGGAGGACATGTTCTCCCTGGTCGGCCTGGAATACGGAAAACGAACCGGGGCTCCGACGAACGATCCCAGGGATCATTTCATCTGCGATGCGGCCGAGCCCGGTCTTATGCAGGACATGCACGACAAAGTCCTCTACCCGATCAACCTGAGAGCCGGGAAAGCCGTGACCCAGCTGGATGCCCTGATCTGGCACCTCAACAACCGCACCATGCCCGCTGTGGTCTGTTTCTGGGTGGGAAACAATGATTCGGGGATGGCGGCCCTGGGCCTGGGCGGCAGCAACCCGCAGCTTCTTCCCATCCCCTTCCAGCAGATCCAGTCCAAGCTCAGTATCAGCCTCCAATTCCTGCTCAATTACGGTTTGAACCGGGGGGACATCTCGTTCTCTCCCTACACACCGGCCAACATTTCCCGCAACCTCACCGACGAAGTGGATTTCATCGCACAGTACAACGATGTGATGCTTCGCCTCAACAGCGAGGCGAACCTGACCACGGCGGACATCTTCCTGTGCACGTTTCCCTATTACTGCGATGTCGGCTACCTCTTCGACCGCGAGGACCTGGCGTACTATCTGAACGGGAACGGCTACCAGGTCCCCGAGTTCGGAGGCCGGGTCTCGCTCCTGACGTTTGTCTGCATGTATGCCCTGCAGATGAGCGGCGAGACACAGCCGCTCGACCGGATCCTCCTGCAGGAGCATGATGTCGTGCTTTCTCTGACCGATCCCCTGGAATACCCGGCCATCAAGTCCCGCATCGATGCCTTCAACCGTGTCGCGAAGTCTCAGCCCGGGGTCCACATCGTCAGGACGGGGAGGAAGCTCAACAAGCACTTCAGGAAGGGGCTGAATGTGGACGGGGTCAAGCTGACACGGAGCTGGGGGAGAGGCGGTTCCTTTACCATCGACGGCGTTCACCCCGGTTACACCATACACGCCCATATCGCCAACGTTATACTCAAACAGATCAATCGGAGGCTGAAGATCAAGGCTCCCCTCAACGACCTGACCCCGATCATGAAAAGCGACCCCTATGTGGATCACGACGGCGACGGCTGGGTCAAAGGTCCCCCGGGGGAAGGCTTCGGCCGCACCCGGATCCTGTACCTGCTCAAAGATGCGGACGGGGACACCGGCTCAGACCCGGAGGGGAAGGCCCTGATCGACCTCATGACGCCGGATGAGGTCTGGGAGTTCTTCAACGACGCGCTCCTGGAGGAGGTCGTGAGCATCCCCGCCATGCGGATCGAGGCCGAACGGCTCGGCCTGTGGCCCATCAGAAAAGACTAGGCCATGTGATACATATCCCGGTGATCAAACTGAGGAAGCAAGTGACCCATATATCCCGACACGGCCGACTCCTGGCAGGGATCATTGTCTGCTTGAGCCTGTGGGTTTCGCTGGGGGCCCAGGAGGCCCGGAAGATCCCCTGGCCGGATTCCTTCCGGGCCCGGCAGGGGGACGATCCAGCCTGGTCCCGGCCTGATTTCGATGATTCCGGCTGGCAGGTCATCGAATGGGGGAGCGGTCTTCCCGGAGAATGGGTTGGTATCCGCTGGCTCCGTTTCGAGCTGGATGTGGATCCCACGCTGTGGGGCGAGCCTTTTTCATTTTCCACAAGCCTTTTCGGCGCGGTGGAAATCTTTATCAGCGGAAAACCGGCCGTGCGCCATGGCCTCATCACTCCCGAGGGTCGAACAGCCGACATGCTGGTTATCAGCCGAAAAGTGCCGGCCCTGGTCATGTTCGAGGCGCCCCCGGCTTCCTTCCCCGATCAGAGAAAACAGGTCATCGCCATCCGGACCTCCAATGCGTTAAGAAAAAATCCCCTGTTCGCCGGTTTCACATGGGACCTGGCTTTTGACCTCTCCGGCTTTGAAACGACCTATCGTGCGTATACACAATCCATACACCTCATCACGTTTCACCAGGTCCTGTTGACTGGATTGGGGATGACATTCGCCCTCCTCCATTTCCTGCTGTTCATCTTTTACCCCGAACCTCGGAGCAACCTGTACTTCGCCCTGCTGGCCGCTGCCGGATCCCTCATCTTCTTCGCGGAATTCCAGCAGTTCTTGACTCAGGATCCGGTGATCTGGGCTTTATTATTCCGCCTGAACCTGCTCGGGATCGCCCTGGCCGCCCTGGCCTCCATTCGTTTCGTGTATTCGCTCCTGCCTACGGAACGGAAGATTTTGTCCCGGGTCTTTCTGGCTGCGGCCGTGGTCATCAGTGCCCTGTTCCTCTTCCGGCCCAACGTCTTCGAAGGACTTGTGCGCGCTTTCATGCTGCTCGCGGCCCTGGAGATCATCCGTGTGTCTGTGATCTCGCGGGTCAGAAAGGAGAGAGTGGTCCTGGAGGGGAGCTGGATCATTAGCCTGGGTGCCATCCCCCTGGTGCTTTTCGTCGGATATGAGACGATGACACAACTGTCCGGCCTTCCCCGCTTGTTTCCGCATCACGTGTTCCCCATAGACCAGTACGCTTTCCTGATCCTGCTCCTGTCCATGTCCATATTCCTGGCCCGAAGTTTTGCCGGATCTAAGAAAGCTCTCAAGCGGCGGTCGGAGGAACTGGAGCGGTTGAACATCGAGCTGGAAGACCGGGTCGAACAGAGGACAATGGAGCTTGCCGAGGCCAATACGTCTCTGGAAGGGCGCAATATCGAACTGGAAACGTCCCGGAACGAGATCCAGCAAGCACACTCCGAGCTTCAGAGTGCACAGACCCGTCTGGTACTGTCGGAAAAAATGGCGTCCCTGGGCAGCCTGGTGGCCGGCGTGGCGCACGAGATCAACAATCCCGTCGGTGCCATCAAGGGCTCTGCCGATGTGATCAGACGGTCGCTCGAGAAGCTGACCCGGGAGCTCGAGACCGCGGTGGATCCGGAGGTCCGGGCCCGGATGCAGAGGTATCTGGATATCCTCGATGACAACAGCCATGTCACTTTGACTGCGAGCGGGCGGGTCACGGAGATCATCCGCAGCCTGAAGACATTTGCGCGCCTGGATGAGGCCGAGCTGCAGCAGATCGATGTCCATGAGAACCTGGAGAGTGCCCTGACCCTGCTGCAGCATGAGATGAAATCGCGAATCGAGGTCAAACGCGAATACAGTGAGCTGCCCCGTATCTATGCCTATCCCAGCCAGCTCAACCAGGTGTTCATGAATATCCTTGCGAATGCCATCGCGGCCGTCCAGGGGGAAGGGATCATCACCATCCGCACATCGGCCAAACCTGAGGAAGTCATGATCCGGATCGCGGACAATGGGCCGGGGATCCCTAAGGAGCACCTCCCGAAGATCTTCGACCCCGGCTTCACCACCAAGGGTGCGGGTGTGGGAATGGGCCTCGGTCTCTCCATCAGCTACAACATCATCAGGGACCACAACGGAAATATCACAGTGGAGAATCCAGAAGGTGGGGGGGCGGAGTTTTCCATCCGCCTCCCGATCGGGAAGGAAAAGGGGAATACCTGAGCAGATCCGGTTCAGGGCACCTGCAGTCTGTAGGCCAAAACACGGTTTCCGTTCAGGGTCGGTATGACGAGCAGGTTCTTTTCGGGAATGAATTCAAAATCAGCCAGGGTGAGCTTGGCATCCATGGTGTTCAGGAGCTCGATCTTTTCCCCGGAAGCCATGACCTTGAATATCCGCCCGTTCCAGTCTCCCATGAGATAGCTTCCGTCTTCCAATGCCTGGACGCCGTCCATCACCGCGCCGCTCCCAAGACGCAGCAGAGTGATTATGCTTTTATCACCGGGGTTGACTGCTTTAAAACTCCCGTCTCCCGAGGTTCCCACGATCAGGCGGCTGCCGTCCCAGGCCAGGCCGTTGGGATTGGGCAGCCTGTGGTCCTCCAGCCAGACCTCGACAGCGCCGTCCCGGAAGCGGTAGATGACGCTCCTCTGCGAATCGGAGATGAAAAGCTCTCCGGAACCCCCGGCGGCCACATCGTTGGGGAACACGGCACCGGGGATGGGGAAGCGTTCGGTAACCGTGCCGGCTGCAATGTCGATCTTCACCAGGTTGCGGCGTTCCACCGCGAAGATGTGTGATCCGACCCTCTCCAGGCCCGTCGGCCTCTCCAGGCCCGCGACCCACTTACGCTCGGTCACCTTGCCTTCCAGGTCCAGCTTGGAGATGTAGTCCGCCGCGAAATTGGAGACGTAAAGGGCATCGGAAACCGGGTCGTAGCTGGCAGATTCCGGTGCGGCCAGCCGCGAGGAGGCTTCCCAGAGATGCTCGACGGAAGCGTGCAGAGAGACCGCCTCGCCTTTCAGCGGACCCAGCTGGCACGTGAATCCCCAGCCGCCAAAGATCTCCGTCACCATGAGCAGAAGTTCGTTCTTCCCCCTCTGCAGGGGGAGGAAGACCGCGTCGTGCAGGCCCACGATGCCGTGAAAACCAGGGTCCCTGCGCCGGAACTCGCTGTTTCCGCGGAACAGGACCTTCCCGTTCAAGAAGATGCTGACCTCGTCACTGTAGCCGAAGGTCAGCTTCCGCAGGCCCGCGGCCTCTGCCTCGATGAATGTCCTGGCCATTACACACTCGGGGGCGCTGCCTGTTTTTCGCACATGCGGGGCAAGGTCCACCAGGCCCGAAGCATCGGCAGCGGCCTTTTTCCATTCGATCCCGGCCAGGAACTGCCCGCCTGGATGGGACTCCCGGTCGATCTCCGTTACCTTGAGGGGAGGGGACAGCTCCCAGTCCTCCAGCATCCCCGCATGTGTGATGGGGGGCGGAGGCGGATCGAAATCCAGGTCGTCGTTGCTGCGATAGCTGAAGTTCGCGAACTGGGCCAGCTCGTTGGGAGGACCGCTCAGGCCAATGCCGCCCTTTCCCGGGCCCCGCCTCAGCTCGTGGATGAGGAGTGCCGGTGTGTCGGCGTGGTCGAGAAAAACCCGGGCCTGGGTCCCCTTCACCTCGAGCTTGACGTGTATCCAGCGCTTGTGGGCGATCCCGGCCGCCGCCGTGCTGCCTTCGCCGCTGTAGAGCTGCCATCCGCCCAGGCCGCCGTAGACCGGCTGGTACTGCAGAGCGTCGTACTGCCCGCTCTTGTGGGGCCGGATGTAGAAGTTCTCATAGCTTGTGCCCTGCTGGATGCGGAACATGATCATGGCGAAACAGCGGGCGCCGTCGAACGCCATGTCCACCTCGATGACACCGTTCTCGAACTCGACGTCCTTGAGGATGGCGCGCCCCCGCAGGCTCTTCTGTCCCAGATGGTCTACGACCTGGCCCTGGAGATACCATTTGTCTTTGCTGAACTCGATGATATCCTGCTGTGCGCTCAGGGACACACCGAGACAAAACAACACGATTCCCACTCCGATCATTTTCTTCATTTCAGACTCCTTCCAACGGATAGATAATACGGAGAATCGGGCCGCGGAGTTATTTTCTGTTCCCAATCTGCTGTCCTTTGACAAGCACATCTTTGCGTTCTAAATTAATATACTTAGGGCTGGCTGAGGAGTAAGGAGTTTGTTATGACATATCCACGTTACACACCGATCCTGCTGGGACTACTGCTGATCGTGGGCTGTTCCCCCCGCTCGGGCGAGGAGCCCTACATGCTCAACCGGCCCATCGACCTCAAGGTGGATGCGGAGGGCCTACAGCCTGGTGCTCCCTGAGGATGGTTTCTACGCGGCCAAGAGCTTCCGGCTTATTTCTTCTCCTGCAGGAGGCGGCGGATAACGTCATCGCTGTAGGAGAGGAGGCGTCCGAAGCTCCAGGCCAGCTCCTCTTCTATTTCGGCCAGCTCTCCCTGTTCCATTGCCTTGCACTTCTGTTCCTTGAGGGCGAGGTACGCGTCGATCACACCC
>CBFDBC010000199.1:0-6485 GCA_965602945.1 uncultured bacterium
TTTTTCAGCACATTCTCGATCGCAATGCCTCCGGGCAGGTGGGTCAGGGGGCTGGTGTCGAGATACATCTCCTCCAGCCGCTTCAAACGTTTGGCCATCTCCGAGAACGCGATCGACAGTTCCCCCAATTCGTCCTGGTTGTGGATCTCGGGTGTGTAGTCGAACTTGCCCTTGGATATCTCCTGTGTGGCGTTCTTCAACAGTATGATCGTGCCGGAGATGTTTCTTGTTATCACAAACGCCGCAATGAATCCGATCAGTATGCTGAAGATACAGAACACGGCGAATATCTTCGATGACGTGGATCCGATTAATGAAGCGGCCAGTGTTTTGTCTTCGAGGCCGGAAGAGGCCACACCGGAGATTTCCTCGATGAGATTCTTCAATTCAGTCTGTTTTTCTTCGATGCGTACCTCATAGCCACCTGAACCGGATTCAGGATCATTCAAGGTTTTAAACCACTCAAGAAATATATCTTCATAATCCGTATGGAGGGTTTTGAGACGGTCGACGTCTTGGGCATCGATTCCGGCGAGGCCGCTTATGCTTTCCGCCTGCTCTTTGAACGCCGCACCCGCATTCTCGAAAAGCTCCTCATTCGGGGCAGTCTTGAGGAGGACAAAGAGGTTCCCATGGATCTCCTGGTCGTAGAGCCTGTCGATCATGGTATCCGCCGCCTGCATGAGCGGGATGTCCGCATCGACGATGCTGCGGTTGATTTTGTTGAGCCGAGTCAGGCTGGTCAAGGCATAAGAGGCCATCAGGACCGTCAGGATGAACAGCGGCAGGAATCCCAGCAGCATCTTCTTGGTGATCGTGAGCGCCAGAAATTTCTTCCGTGTCTTTTTGATCGCGTCGTCAAAGTACCGAATGTATGCCATTTCTGTGTAGTCCCCCCGGATTCTTTTCCATTTCAGGCCTTCGTTCCTCATTCATAATATGCACCGGGATACAAGAGGTCAAACAATATATTCCATTCAAAAAAAAACTTCAAATTGCATTTGACACGCGCATAGGCCGAGCCTTAGTCTAACTTAAGTGATGAAGATGAAAGTACCGCATCCCCTGCTCAACCCGGAGAAACAGAGGCTTGCCAGGCAGTATGAGAAGGAGAAGCGGCGCCTCGGTTTGGCCGGGATGCTGCTCTCCCTGCTTATCCTGCTCGGCTTCTACGTCTCGGGACTGAGCACCTGGGCCGCTGCACGGTTTCCGGAAGGATCGTTCCTGTGGGCCTTCCTGGCCTATGGGGCCCTGTTCCTGGCCGTCATAACAGCCTTCGGGCTCCCTCTGGATTTCTACAGCGGCTACCTGCACGAACACAGGTGGGATTTCTCCAACCACACCGTAAAATCATGGTGCTGGGAGCAGTGCAAATCCTTTATCGTCGGCCTGGCCCTCCTGTACCTCTTCCTCGGCCTGCTGCTCTCGGTGATGGCCCGTTTCCCCGATCACTGGTGGCTGATCGCCGCCGCCGTCTTTGCGCTGGTGAGTGTAGTCCTCGCGACCCTGCTCCCGGTGGTTATCCTTCCGATCTTCAACACATATACTCCGATCGAGGACACAGAGTTGACCTCCGCCCTGGATAGGATCCTGGAACGGGGGGGCCTCAAGGCCGGAGGGTTTTTCAAGGAAGACATGAGCCGGCAGACCAAAAAAGAGAACGCCTTCCTGGCCGGCCTGGGCAGGACTCGCCGGGTTGTGCTGGCCGACAACCTTATGGCCAACATGGATGTACGGGAAATCGAGTCCATAATCGCGCACGAGGTCGGACACTTCAGGCGTCGCCACATCTGGAAGAATATTCTGGCTGGCACCCTCCAGCAGGTCCTGATCTTTTTTCTCATCCACCAGGCTCTTCGCCAGATCTTTCCTGATTTTCCAGCCTCCGCACGCGAGAACCTGGCTGTGCTTCCCTTGCTGGCCATCCTTTTCGGTATCTTCTCCGGGCTGTTCTTAGGCCCCTTGGGGCAGGCTTTATCCCGGCGGTTCGAACGGCAGGCCGATGCCTATGCGCTCGCCTCCATCCCGGACAGCCGGGCTTTTCAGACAGCCCTGGCAGGACTGGCTGACCGCAACCTGTCCAACGCCTACCCGGCCTGGTGGATCAAGCTGGTCTATTATTCTCACCCTCCGATCGGAGAGCGGCTGGAGATGGCCGAACTCAGTAATTCTTCTTGAGATCCATGCCGGCATACAGGCCTGAGACCAGATCCCCATAGCCGTTGAACAGAAGCGTGGGACGCCTTCCCTCTTCGCCTATCCTCCGTTCGCTGGCCTGAGTCCAGCGGGGATGGTCCACCTCAGGATTCACGTTGGCGTAGAATCCATATTCCTCCGGTTTCTTTCTGTTCCAGGCGGACCGGGGCATTTTCTGGGCGAAGCGGATGCGTACGATGGACTTTGCCCCCTTGAATCCATACTTCCAGGGAACGACCAGCCTCAGGGGAGCCCCGTTCTGGTTGGGAAGGACCTCGCCATACATCCCAACAGCCATCAGGGCCAGGGGATGCATGGCCTCGTCCATGCGCAGGCTCTCCCGGTATGGCCAGGGCAGCACGTCGGATTTGACACCGGGCATCTGGTCGGGATCGAGGAGGGTCGTGAATTCCACGAACTTGGCCCTGGAGGTCGGTTTACACAGGGCGATGAGGTCCTTGAGGGGAAAACCGATCCACGGGATGATCATGGACCAGGCTTCCACACACCGCCAGCGGTAGATCCTCTCTTCCAGGGGAATTTTATGCAGGATCTCATTAATATCCAGTTTCAGGCCGGCTTCAACCTCCCCCTCGATGGTCACCAGCCAGGGCTCCGTTTTCAGGTCCCTGCTCAGCCTCTTGACGGATCTCTTCCCGGTGGAGAACTCGTAGTAATTGGTGTAGCCTGTGGCCTCGGCGTATTCGGTCATTTTATCGGGGAGCGTGTACTCCCCTCTCTTGGATACCGAAAGCGTTTTGCCTGATTGGGTGACTGCCGGCCGCAGGAACTCAGGCGTCAACACCGACACGCCTGCCAGGGCTGTCGTCCCGGCCAGGAACTGCCGTCGGTTCATGTAAAGCGTCCTGGGAGTGACATCCGACCGTTTGATTTCCGGGGCTTGCTTGATCAGCATGGCTCCTCTCCTCCAGTGGTCCCTCAGTCTGTGATGGATGTATATCACAGCGCCCGGCTTCTTGCCAGACATATCGTCCCGGACCCCGTCATTTCGTGTACAGGCCTGTGTCCCCCTTCTCCAATTCAGGCATCAGCCGCTCGACGACCGCGGGAAACAACGCGGCGATGTTGTGGTTTTCGAAAGGATCGTTGGTATGGTCGTAAAGCTCTATGACGGGTTCCTCTTCCCTGAAATACCGGGTCAAGCGGTACCGCTCCGTCCGGATCGAGATCCCGTTCCTGTAATAGCTGTAGGCAAGGTTCTCCCACCTGGCGCCGGCGCCTCCCTCCAGCAGCCCGGAAAAGCTGCGCCCGTCTGTCTTGTGGGGCATGTCGAGCCCGCACAGGTCCATCAGCGTGGGATAGATGTCGAGTGTACTCACGATCTGATCGCGGGCTGTGCCCCTCTCTCTCATTTCAGGTGTTTTCACGATCAGTGCGCTCCTCAGCGCCCTTTCGAAGATGGTGTGCTTCCCCCACACGAGGTGGTCGCCCAGGTGCCATCCATGGTCCCCCCAGACCAAAACGATGGTATCCTCGGACATCCCTAGACGTTCTAATTCATCCAGGATCCTGCCGATCTGGGCATCCACGTAGCTCACACAGGCGAAATAGGCGTGCTTCAGCTTCCGGGCGTACGCATCGGAGAGGGGATTTTCCAGGGACGCTTTTTCCTCTCCGAGACTGTATTGGTTGAACTCTGAGCTCTGGTGCAGGCTCGCCCTGTTCGTGTTCTCAGGGACACAGTTTGAAGGCGTGACCGGAATCCGGGATTCAGTATAGAGGTCCCAGTATTTCTTGGGTGCTGTGAAAGGAAGGTGAGGCTTGAAGAATCCGACGCCCAGGAAAAACGGGCTTCCGCGCCTGGAAAGCTCCCGGAGTTTCGTCACGGCGAGATCGGCCGTCAACCCATCCGGATAATCTTCGTCGCCCACCTCGGCGGATTCATACGGTTTCACATTTTTATCCCGGCTCTGGCGGTTGGATCCGTCGGCATAGGCAAAAAATGCGTTCCAGCCGGTTTTCCACTGCCCGGCTTCCAGAAGCATCTCGTCCCAGCTGTGCGGCAGTTCCCGCTCGGTCCCGGGCGGATCTTCATACCCGTACAGCAGTCCGTCCGGATAGTGACCGATCTTACCTATTCCCACGGTATAGTAGCCGTTTCGACGGAGATGATGGATGAATGACTCCGGCCTTTCTGATTCCGCTTCACCGGACAGTACCCGGCGAATGGCCTCGTTGCCGATCTCGGTGCGGTTTCGGGGTCTCAGCCCCGTGAGCAGCCCGTAGCGGGATGCCCCGCAGGTCGGCACCGCCACAAAGTGATGGGTGAATACACAGCCCTCAGATGCCAGATTGTCCAGGCGGGGCGTAATGATCAGATCGTTGCCGTAGCACCCCAGTTCCGGACGCAGGTCATCCACCGCGATGAAAAGGACATTGGGCCTCACCGGCAGGCCGGGCTGGCAGCCGGCAAGTATCTGAAGGCTCAGACCGGCACATATAATGGCCGTCTTTATTCTGGATGACATCATCAATATTCAATTATATTTGAATTCCTCCGAGATTAAAAAATATATTTCAATCCCTGGACAACATTTTTACGATACTCACGTATTAATATATATACGAAAGTTAAGTATATATACGGAAAACAAAAAATGAAAACACTCACGATCTCTGAGGAAATCCTCTTGACGACCATACTGCGCCTCAAGGACGACGCCTACGGGGTCATGATCCGGAAGAAGGTGGTGGAGGTGACGGGCAGGGATATCGCATACGGTTCCCTGTACAACATCCTGGCCCAGGTCCTGAGGAAAGGGTATGTAAAAAAGGACAGAGGCCTGCCGACTTCGGAGAGGGGCGGCCGCAGCAAGATCTTCTATCAGGTGACCCCACAGGGAATCGCGGCTCTTCATGAGGCACGCAGGCTGCAGAGTTTGATCTGGGAAGGGCTCCCCGACCCGGTTGAAAGCAAGAACTGAACCCGATGTCCAAGGTCCTCCTCTCACCTCCCCGCCTGGCCGAAAAGATCCTGCGGCGGATGTCTCTCTACGAAGATGATTTCCTTTGGACCGGAGACCTGGAAGAGGAATTCAGAGCAAGAGCCGTCGAGGCCGTGCCGAAAAGGGCCAGGATCTGGTATCTGAGTCAACTGCTGCGGGCCTTCCCGGCCTATACACAATATCTGGGTTACTGGAGCTGTGTCATGCTGAAAAACTACTTCATTACCGCTCTGCGCAATCTGAGGCGGAGGAAGGTTTTGTCTTTTTTGAATCTTTCGGGCCTGGCCCTCGGGATCACATGCTTTATGTTGATCTCCCTGTACGTGCAGTCCGAACTGGATTTCGATAGGTTCCATCAGGACGTGGACCGGATCTACCGTGTCTGTTCGGAACATCCTTTTGTCTATCACGGCAAGAACCAGAGTGCGATAACGCCGGCTCCTCTGGCTCCAGCCCTGAAGCAGGACCTGCCCGAGATTTTAAATTCCGTTCGTTTCACCGACGCCAACAACGTCCTCCTCTCCGCGAACGAGAAGGTCTTCCTGGAGGACTCGGTGTTCTTCGCGTCACCCGAGATCTTCGAGGTTTTTTCATTCCCCCTGCTCGCGGGCGATCCGGCCGGGGCCCTTTCCAGTTCTCCCTACTCCATGGTCATCTCGGAACGGATGGCGCAAAAATATTTCGATGAGGAGAATCCGCTGGGACGTACGATCAGATACGGCCAGGATCAGGACTTCAAGATCACGGGGATCCTGCGGGACATACCGGAGAATTCTCACATCAAGGCGGAATTCATAGTGCCGTTCAAGACGTATGGGCTCCTCAACGACCGCGTTGACTTCTCGTCCTGGAGCCAATCCGAGTTCTACACCTACATCAAGGTTCGTGAGGATACCGACAGGGCGCGGCTCGAGGGCAAGCTCCAGCCCTACCAGGAGAGGTCCTTCATGCCGAGTCAGGAGAGCAAGGGATACCGCTATTTCCTGCAGCCGATGACCAAGATCCACCTGTACTCGGACCTGATCGGTGAGATCGGCCCGAACAATAACATCAGGAACATCGTCGTTTTTGCCTTCATCGCCATCCAGATCCTGGTCATAGCTTGCAAACCCCGTATCGATTGCCATTGTTTGCAGAGAGTGCGATCTTCACGAGCGCCGCTCATTTGGAGCTTCGAATGCTTGAGGCAAGGTGTTGGGAGGGCGAAGTCCCGGCAGAGCCGCACGTGGATTCGGATCGACGACTCGATCGGCTCGGCGGGAACCTCGCCCTCCCCGTTGTTAGACAGCGCCTAATGAAGAACGCCTAATGAAGAACGCCTAA
>CBFDBC010000200.1:0-6482 GCA_965602945.1 uncultured bacterium
CCGGAGCTGGAGGAAAGGTTCGCCGGGATCGAGAGTGCGGATTCCGTGACCTGGGACCCGCACAAGCAGTTCGGGGTTCCCATCCCCAGCTCCCTGCTCTTCGCCAGGCACGGCGTGGAGTTCGAGCGCATGGCCATCTACGGGGAGTATTTCAACCGGCAGGACGATCCCGAACCCAATCCCGGCCTGAAGTCCCCTCCCTCCACGCGGCCCCTGTCCGCGCTTCCGCTCGTCACGACCCTGCGCTTTCAGGGACTGGAAGGAGTCCGTGAAAGGCTGCGCTCTCCCCTCAGAGCTATCCAGGCCCTGAGTGAACAGCTGCGGAACGACCCGGACATTGAGATCTGCCACCAGCCACACACCGGCATCCTGTGCCTGCGTCTGGTTCCGGAAGGAATCCCCGAGGGCAAGCTTGACGCACTGCAGCTCTACCTCTATGAGCGGATTAAGACAGGGGCCAGGCGCTCTATCTCCATGACCCGGCTGGGAGACAAGAGCGTCCTGCGGCTCGTGGCCCTGTCCCCTGAGGTTACCGAACAGTCGATGCGGGAAACAATCGATCTGGCCCGGTCTCTGGCAGGCGATTACGAAACAGATCCTGCCTGATCGGTTCTCCCTGGATCAGGCGCAGTATCAGGGGAGGCACACGGATCGCGGGAGCCCAAAGTCACTTTCGCCGGAGGTAGGGGGCCACGGCCTCTTTCCAGACAGCATAGCCGGCGCCGGTCAAGTGAAGCCCGTCGTTGGTGTAAGCGGGATCGAGCTTTTCTCCCTCTCCGGTGAACAGTGGATAGAGGTCCACATACACGGCGCCGTAGTCCTTAGCCATGCGCCGCAGCACGGTGTTGATGTTCCTTATCTGGGAACCCTTGTCCGAGTGGTGGAGGAAGATCGGAAAATCCGGGTTCACGGGCAGCAGGCTCTGCAGATACAGCTTCGTCTCCGGAGACTTCCGCCGGATCTCCCGTATGATGCTCTTGATGTTGGCCAGGATCTCCTTCTCGGTCATACCTGAAGCCAGGTCATTGATGCCGATCATGAGGAAGATCTTGGCCGGCTTCGACTCCACCACCTCGTCCAGCCGGTCCAGCACCCCCTGGGTCACATCCCCGCTGATGCCGCGGTTCTTAACCAGGGGATCGTGGAACATCTCGCTCCAGTCACAGCCCTCGGTGATACTGTCCCCCAGAAATATGATCTCTCCGCTGTCATTGGGCAGGAGCCGATAATGGCCGGCCCGCTGCTCCCAGTAGAGCGAGTGTTGATCCCCCCTCGGTTCCCGCGCGTCCACCCCTCCTCCCGAAAAAGACAATGCCAGCGCCAGAATGCATAGGACCTTCGCTGCTCTCATCTGTTCTCTCTCGATCCCTCTCTCCCGTGTATACCACAGCCGCACAAACCGGTCAATCCAAGGGGACGGCACCGCGAGATCCCAGGGCTGCGATTGCCAGAAAAGGCCCTCAATGCTATAATAGAAAGCGTTAATTCAGAGATGCAAAGAGGAGAAACAAATGAAGAAATGGATGACATTACTGCTGGTGCTGGGCATCGCACTCACGCTTTCGGCCAAGAACGAATACATCGGTCAGAACGCCTATCACAACGACGGGGGACAGATAAACATCGCGGCGGATGCCGTGCTGGTGATCCGGGACCTCAAGAGCCCGTACACCCCTTTCTACGTGTTCCTGGGAGCGGACAAGGATGTGAATGCCAACATTGACCGGGATTCGGTCATCCTGATCCACAACGGCCAGGAACACAAGATGCCCTCCCTCGCCGAGCTCCGCAGCAGCTACAACCGGGACACCCGGGACCTCGGCACATACCAGCGCATGGGCAAACAAGCGGTGATCACCTCCAAATTGAGGGGATACGACTTCCGGAATAACGTGAATTTCTTTCCATCGCGCACCGATTCCATGGTCGGCACTCAGGAAGGATCGATCTCGGGCAACATCGGGTTCTTCACCCGCGTGTACTTCAAGAATCCCGGCTTCGAGGAGGGGGACGCCATCACCATCAAGGTACAGGACAAGAACGACTCTTCGATCAGCGGATCCGTTGAGATCATCCTGACTGACCGCTGGGGCGAGAAAGAGAAATAGGCATGACAGCCAGAAAGGCCGGCCTGGGACTGCTGGTGCTGGCCCTGACCCTATCGCTCCCGGTCATCAGCCGGGCCGTCCAGGACGAAGAACCGGATCGGGTGGAAGTCCAACACATCCTGATCTCCTTCAGGGGTGCCAATGATCGGGTCAAGGCCACCCGCAGCAAGGAGGAGGCCGAAACCCTGGCCAAGGAACTTTTTTTCCGAGCCCGGCAGGGGGAAGACTTCGATGAGATGATGAAGGAGCACTCGGACGACTCCGGAGAAGGCATCTACCGCATGACCAACACCGGCGTTCAGCCCGATGGATCCCGGGACGAATTAGCCCGGCACCGCATGGTCAAGGCATTCGGCGACGTGAGCTTCGCCCTCGAATTGGGAGAGGTTGGGATGGCTGCCTACCATCCTCAGAACAGCAAGTTCGGCTGGCACATCATAAAGCGGCTCAAATAGACCTAGGGGAATAATCCCAGTTGTTAGGATTCTAATTCCCCGGGCGCGGCGGAGCCCGGCTTCCGCGCGTATTTGAATAAGAGATGAGCGCATGCCGCCGCTGTCCAAACATAACCGACCGTCTTCAGGTTCACTGACTGAGCCCATAAGTTCCATGCTCTGGGAACCAGGTCCGAGTAAAACAGGGGAACAAGAGTGAGGGCACCCGCCCACAGAATCCAATAGGCCTTCCTATGGGAATCCGATACGAAAGCCTCCACGCCGATCAGATAAATAGCAGCCACAGCCAGGATGGAGGTAGGCGATTCACTCAGATAGGAGAAAAGTAGGATGTAGAGGCAGTTCACAGGCAGCAGGAATCTGTGCAGCAGCCTCTCCTCACCCTTGCGAAAAAAATACAGAGTAGCGAGGCCGACGGCCGCTCCCAACAGCAGGGCGAGCGGGTTGCGCCACAAGGAAGGCCAGCCCAGATGCAGCTCCAGGAAGCTGCCCAGGTCCAGCATGTCCAGGCTGCGGGTCTGGTCCCAGGACATGAGCCCGGCCCACTGCTTGATAAGCTCGAGGTTGCGGCCCCACCCGACGATCGCTGCGGGCAGGGTGAACCAGATCACAAGCCCTCCCCAGAATGCGGCCCAGTATCTCTTTTTGAATCCCAGAAGGAGACACAGACCCAGGGTGAAGGGGAAAAGCTTGAGGTTGGCGGCCAGGGAGAGCAGGAGTCCGGAGCGGACCGGCCTGTCTTCCGCATACTGCGCCTCCGCCAGCAGCATGAGCCCTAAGATGCCGGCATTCACCTGGGCGTTCTGGATCGATACGGTGGTGTCGAAGATGACGGAGAAAAACGCTATAAGGAGAAACGGGATCCTCAGGTCGAGCGGGCAGCCCGCCGCTCGGGCCCAGCGCCAGAATCCCCAGAGGAACAGACAGCACTGGAAGAATACGAACAGGAAGAGCCCCGCCTCATCCCCGAGCAGAGAAAAGGGTTTCATCAGGAGCCCGGCCAGCGGGCTGTACTTGAAAAAATCGAGCCCCGGCTGGGGAGCATAGGGATCGTTCCCCCCCAGGATGTTAGCCGCGGCATTGGTTCCCACGGTGTAGTTCAGAGGCCTCTTGACCGCGGCCGTATGCAGGCAGATCCCGGCCGTCAGGGTCAGGAGGAAGATCAGGCTCCAGCGTTTTTGTGCGGATGTCATGACCGGTCCATAAGGCATATACCATACCGCCGGCCCAGGGTCAACGCCCCGCTCCTGTCCGGGTGCCGATTGAGTTCAGGCCTCAGATAGCGTATAGTGGATAGCTCACACCATGCGAAGAGAAAAAGACCTTCCTCCGAAAAAATGCCTGTCCCGTCTCCCCTGGATCGGGATTTTCTGTTTGTTTCTGGCGGCCCCTTTGCCGGCCCAGAAGCCCTGGGTACGGATCAGCGTCGGCGCGGCTCATGCCGCGGGCATCAAAGAAACACTGGAGGCCCCCGCAGAGTTCCAGCCTTACGTGACCCTGGGAGACCAGAGGGCCTTCGGGTGGGGGGAGGCCGTTACACTGGAGTTCGGCGTCTTCATCACCCCCCGTTTCAGCCTGAGCCTGGGCACCGGATACTCCCGCAACAAACTCGACGGACAGAAGAGCCCATTCCCCACCAAGGAATACATGGACTCGGAGGGCGCAACGGGCAGGGAGGATTTTTACACCGTGGTACCCGGGATCGAGCTCGAGCTCAGGCCCTTTTTCCTCAACGCAGGCTACAGGATCCCGCTGCGGGAAGGATTTTCCGCCAACCTCCTGGCTGGCGCGGCGTATTACGTGGGGACCTTGGAAAGCAAAGCAGAGTGGGACTCGTATCACATGTTCCTCGATCGCGCATATCTCACACTTTGCGACCTCAAAACTCTGGGATTCCACTTCGGTGGAGGGTTTGATCTGACGGTCTCCAAGCACCTGGCCCTGACGCTGGAAGGCCTCTACCGGATTGGTGTGTTCGAAGAATTCAACGACTGCCAGGTTCAGGATTCCCACCTTCCCATTGGCGACCCGGACGGTGACCTGTTCCCGGAATTCGCCTACACGATCCACGAGGTGAGCCTCACCGGGATCAGCCTCCAGGCCGGGATCAAGCTTCTGTTCTGACCCCCTTCCCCTCCGCCATGTCTGCCTTGCGGCCTCTCTTCCGGAGCAGTAAGGCCGAACCCAGCAGCAGAAGCAGGACCATGTTGATGACATAGATGGTCATCCTCTGGGGGGAAGCCCGGTCGATCCCGGGGAACAGGACCCAAATGATACTGGATGACGCATTGAAAACACCGTGCAGCAGGACCGCGATCAGGACGCTGCCCCGTGTCTTGAGGTAGAAGTAGGTAATGACCAGCGAACCTCCGATTATGGTTCCCACATAGAGAAGGATTGTCGTCGAGGTGACAGGGAATTCCGAGGGGATGGCCGCTCCCGGATAGCTGAAGGAGGCCAGGTGCCAGAATGCCCATATGAATCCCAGGATCAGGCCTGAGGCCCAGGGCGAGTGTCTGTCCAGAAGCCGGGGGAGCATGAAGCCCCGCCACCCCAGTTCCTCACCCAAGGGGCCGAAGGGAAGCGCCGTAGGCTCCGGGTAGGCCGATGAGGGCCAGCCAGGGAAAGGTCCCCTCAGGCGCATTGAGCAGGATCCGGTAGCACGGATACAGGAACGCCCAAGAGAAGAAATAAGTCACGAGGACATAGACGAGGAGTGTGTGGCGCCGAAACAGAGTCCGCATGCTCTTTGCTTATTTCTTGATCACGGGAAGGCGTCCAGGCGTGTAGGGGGCGCCGATATCCTCCAGCATCTTTTCGATGGCCTTGACATCCACCTCAACGAGCTTCCGAACCCGCTCCAGGATCGGCGGAAAGGCCTCCGCTACGACGGCATACGCATCTTTCTGGGTCTGTGTGGGAGCGGAGGTGGATCGCCAGTTGTCACGTGCGGCCGATCTCACGCGGTTCATGAGCCCGGGTTCGGCATCCTGGTCGACTCGGCTCAGGGTGGAATCTCCGTTCAGCAGGATCCGGATATCTCCCAGCTCCTTTTCCAGGTCACGGACACGGCTGAAGATCCGGGCCCCGGCCTCTGCGTCGGTAACGCTCTTCAGCGCCACCCTGAAGTGTGTAGCCAGGGTGTCGAGTTCCCGCACGGCAGAGGACACGGCATTCAAGGACCGGCTCAGTTCTTGAGCCCTCATCTGAAAGGCCGCCAGGGCGGCCCGGTCTTCCGCCGGGAGCGATGCGTTGTTCAGGGGCATAGCGACAAACTCCACCGGAGGCTGGTCGGACAGCTTCGCCTCGCTCCCCTCCCGGGACAATGAGAGCCGGACCTTGTAGGCGCCGGGAATTACCAGCGTTCCCGGTGGGCTGCTGGTCGTGGCCCCAGCCTGGCTGGTCGTGGTCGGGTTGAACGCCGGATAGCGCATGTCCCACACCACGCGCTGCAGGCCGTCACGAGCCGGTGCGCGCAGGCGCCGAACGACCCGGTCTTCTTCGTCAAGGATGGTGAGGAGGAGAAAGGGTGCCTCTTCCTCCTGCTCGGCCTTTATCTGCTCATAGGTGGGATAGGGTACCGCCTCCCCTTTTTTCACGGCCTCCTTTTCCCGTTCCTGTCTCTTCTGCCGGAGTGTCTTGACGCCGGCGTTCAGGTAATAGGTGATTACGGCCCCGACCGGTGGATTGGGGGCCGCATAGTACATCTCTCCCTGGAATCCCTTCCCTCGTCCCCCGAGCGGTGTGGATTCGAGATACATCCAGGGATCTTTTACGGGGAAGACAAAGGCCTGCGACGCCACCACCTCCGCGTTCAGGTGGCGCAGCGGCGTGTAATCGTCAAGAACGAAGAAGCCGCGGCCGAAGGTGGCCAGGACCAAGTCGTTCTCCCGTTTCTGGATGGCGATGTCCCGCACCG